>CAMDPX010000043.1 GCA_945905295.1 Planctomyces sp. SH-PL62
AATTGCCGAGGCAATTTTGAAATTTGAACGCCCGACCCCAATTCACCAGCCAAACGAAAAGAGCCTGCCGAAATTCGACAGGCTCTTCAGATTGGCTCACGCTGGGGACCGAAGGGTTTCGGTTCTCTCTCCCTCACTCGCGATGCCGCATATCTAGCGCAGTTTGGCTTGGAACGTAATCACGCCGCCGGTGTGTCCGGCCAGCGGGCTGTCGAGTTCAAATCGCAGAATGTGGCTCCCTTCGCCGTTGTCATCGACGTTGATCGAGCCGGGCAAGTCGCTGGTCGCGCTGTCGTCGATGTATTCCAAACGAGGCGTCAGGTTGTCGATCAGGCGCACGAACCGCAGCTCGCGGTCGCCGAGGTTGTCGAAACGAATCGTGAACGTGATCACGTCGCCCGGCTTGGCGGCATCTTTGTCGGCCAGCTTGACGAGTCGTAGTCGGCCGGGTTGTTTGTGCCCTTCGTCGGAGCCGTTCAACTCGGCCACTTTGAACATGGCGTAGACTTCTTGAGCGGCGGACAGATTCGCAACGAGCACCGGGTTGAGGTCTCGAGTCCAAGCCGCGGCCGCGTTCATGCCGCCGTGCAGCCGAGCGGTTTCGTTTTGTCGAATCTTGCCGTCGTGCAGGAATTGAACTCCCTCGTACACGTTCAGCAACTTGGTGTGCTGCGTGACGATCTTGGCACTCGAAACGTCCTTGCGAGTCGTCTGGCTGAAGATGCCGCTGGCTCGTGATCTCATACGGACGCCTTGCAGGCGGTCGCGTTGCAGTCCGGTCTGGCTGACCATTTTTTGACGCAAGGCGGCACCATGCACGTCGTCCAGGTTGGTGGCGACGCGCTGCACGTTGAAGCCTTCTCGAATGCCGTGAACCGTGCGGACCGCGGCGAAGCGCGGGGCGTAGATCGCGACTCGGTTCGATGCTTTGACCTTGCGGTTCCCTTTGTGGTCTTGGAACTCGGCAACGGTGTCTTCGGTCTCGACACCGACCATGATGTCGCGGTCGTAATGCACGGGGTAATCACGGTCGCCACCGTCGAAGAGATACTCGTCCGGGTATTTGTCGGCGAGCGATGGATCGGCGGCGATGAGGCCCTCTCGGTTCTGTTGGAACTTCGGGCGAGTCGCCTCCTGGGCATCCGCATGAGAGGCCAGTTGGATGCGCGGTTCGGCGGCGGTGAAACGGGGTCGGGAGTCTTTTTCCGAGCGGCCATTGGGGGTGGCGTCTGTTTTCGATGCGGATTGGCCGCTCGGAAAAAGACTCCCGACCCCTTTGCTGGCGAGCACCGGCGCACCGTTGCCGAAGAACGCGCCCTGCGTTTCGTTCGCGGCGGGAATGCGACCGCCGAGCCGAATCAGTGCGAGCGGGCGGCCGGACTTGTCGGCCTCTTCGATGAGGTTGGCTCGTGCGTTGACGGTGCGGACGGCGATGTCGCTCGTCAGCTCGAACGGCAACGCGAGTTGTGGCTGCTCGACGTACACGACCTTCGTGACCATGCGACCTTCGATCGCCGCTTCCAACTCTTCGATGGTGAATGACAGCGGCATCGCAAACGTGTCGGTATGACCGGCCGGCGGATGCAAGCGGTCGAGCACTTCGACCGACGGGTACAGCTCAATGCCTGGAAACTCCGGCATGTCGCTGAGCATGAGGCGGTATGACTGACCGACGGCGAGCTTCACTTGCACGGACTCTTTCACATCGTCGCGTGAGCCAACGAACCAAGTGACTTTGCCTTCCGACGGGAACTCGACACGCACGGGTTGAAATTCGATGCCGTTGACTCGGCCAGCGATGCGGACCCACTCGGCCCAGGTGCCGGGAGGGACGCGATGGTCCATGAGCGGGTACGGGGGATTGTCTGCTCGATTTTGCGCGTGAGCCGTGTCGGTGAGCGAGCCACACACGAGCATCAATCCCATCAACATGCCGACCAGCCGGCAGTGTCGCAGCGCGGCCCACAGATCGGTGATTAAACCGAGCCGGCGCAGACACAACAGTTCGGGAAGCAGGCTGGCGCACATGAGAGGGGCGAGCTCAACAGGGAGGGAGGCGAACAATCAAGGCGAGCGTGGCGAACTCTTGTCACAAACCCCACCGAGCTTGCCTCGGTGGTTTTCAGGCTTTTGCACTACGCAACGATTTGCCTCAAGGGCGTTCGCTCGTAGTGCAGAGGCCCGATTCCACCGAGGCAAGCTCGGTGGGGTTGGTGCTATGTTGCTGAATCATTACCGATTGACGTTCCAATTCGGTTGCGAGACTTGGCCCGGTCCGTAGAGCGGATGCTTCTCGGTGTACTCGACATGGCGGACCGGCTTGGGCAATCGCATGCCGGGTTCGTGTTTCACGTCGATTAACATGTGATCGACGGGATCAGGCAGTTCGGTCTTGGTCAGGTTGCGAACGGTGTGCGACTTGAGTCCGGCCGGTGCTCCGAACGGCAAGTGCGGCGGGCCGGGCAAGCCAATCGGAGTCGCGGTGTTCGGCATACCCCACATCGGGACGCCATTCATTCCGGCGACGGGGCCGTTCGGACCACCGGGGCCGCCGACGATCATGGGGCCAGGGACTCCGGCATAGCTGTTGCCGCTCACTTCGACCGGCACGGGCGGGACGATCTCACCCTTCTCGCCGTCGGCGTAGTAGCTGACTTGTTGTAGACCGTTGTCGAACTCAGCCGTCTGTTCGCCGGCACCTTGCTGTTCGAGGTTCTTGTTACCGACTCGCAAGACGACCATGATCGTGCCGCGGCGATCGGCTTCGGAAACCGGATCGACACCCGGATCAAGCCGCGTCGAAGACAGCGTCTCGACACCAGCGATCGCCAGTTCTTGGAACTTCGGGTCCGGCAGGTAGATGACCTTGGTCACGAAGTTGTTCGATTCGATTTGATCGAGATCTTCATCGGTCAGTTCGATCGGCACGCTGTTGTGGCTGAGGTACGCATCGGTCGTCGGATGACCGGGGTAGACTTGCAGCGTCGGATACAGCGTCAGCCCTTCGCGGCCGGTCACGCTGGTCAGCTTCAGCCGGAAGGTCGCCCCTTGCGAGAACTCCCAACGGGCTGGCGAGACCAATTGGTTCTCGGCGTATCCCGGACCAATCTTCCAGCCGATCTTCATTCCGATCGGACCGACGAAGCGGACCTGCGTGCTCGACGCCTGGAAGGCGCGAGCCTGTGCCTGTCCCATCGACGCGAAGATCGCCGGGTGCGGCAGATCAACCATCGGGCCGGGGCGAGCCATCATCGCCGCGGGCGGAGCAACATACTCCCCCTTGTCGATCAATTGCTGCCCATCAACCTGGCAGCCAAAGCAGACTACCACCAACGTTCCGAGAGCCAGAAAGTAATATCTCATCACGAGTCCCTTCGACCTGAGACGGTCATGCTCCCCGACCTTGGGGTCGCCCTGCTGACAAGCTGGAACTAAACTCCCGCCGCGATTCGTTCATCTCTGAGCCGGTCTCTTCGCCGGCAGTTCTTGCCACTGAAGACCGCACGCTGAACTCGAATGCCGTGTTGGCACTCTCCTCCGCGACACATTGATAATTTCGGTTCTGCCCGATCCGAATCTTTGGCAAATCCGGCATCTTCGAGGCGATATGAAAAGTCTTCCCAAGTTCACAGCTTCCGTCATCGCCCTGGTCGCCGCCGTTTACTGGCTGGCGGGAACCTCGCTGCTCGGTTTTCAGGAGCAAACGGGCAAGGGAAAGGCGACGGTGCTCAAGCCGGATCGCTCGGCCGATGCGCCTGGTGCCGAATCGCCCGAAGCCAAGACGACACTCGACCAAGCTCGGCAACGATTGCTCCGTTACCAATCCATCAAAGCCAAACTGACCGAGACCGTCGCGCTGAGCAGCCGCCGCTTCACCGTCAACGGGAGCTACCTGCAAGGGAGCGGAGCTGACTTGAAGCTGCGGCTCGAATTCCAAGTGAAGCTGGGTGACACGGAAGGCTCGATCCTGGAGGTCTGCGACGGCCAAGTGCTCTGGACCCAGCATCACGTTGGCGGAGAGGTCCGTATTTCGCGCCGCGACGTGCGGCAGATTTTGAAAGCCGCTGCCGACAACGGCTACACCGACAATCTCGTCACCGTGGACCTGGGCTTCGGCGGACTCCCCGGCTTGTTTGCGTCGATCGAGCAGTCGATGCAGTTCGACCAATTCAAAGAAGACACCGCCGACGGCCACAAGCTGACCGTGATCGAAGGGGGTTGGCGAGCCAACATGCTCAAGGTCTGGCAAGGCAACAATCCCAAAGCCCCACTTCCCGATTACGTCCCGTCGCGCGTCCGCATCTATTTCGACAGCGAGTCGTTGTTTCCGCGCCGCATCCTGTACCTCAGCCGCAACGCCGATCAACGTCTGCGTCCGATGGTCAGTCTCGACTTCACCGAGATCGAGACCGACATTGTAATCCCTGCCGCCAAGTTCAAATTCGCGCCTCCCGACGGCGTCTTTCCCGATGACCTGACGCCGAAGTTCTTGGAACAGATCAAGCAACGTAAACAGCTCGGCGGCAATTGACATCATGCAGACCGCGCCCGAACTCAAACTCGGCTCTGGCGTCGACGACGGCCGCGATCGGATCGACGTGGTTGTGCCGAGTTGGCTGCTGTCGATCGCAACTCACGTCGTACTGTTCTTCGCGATGGCGATGATCCTGCGCGGCTGCTCGACATCGGGATCGGTTGGACCGAAAGCGGGGGACGCCCAGTTTCGTGAAATTGGACTGCACGTCGCGCGCGACGTCGTCAACCCGCCAAATGACAACGCGGACGCGAACCCCAACGAAGCGATGACGCGCGATGCTGGTCTCCCTCAGCCCGAGAAGTCGGTGCTCGGCGATGACGCTTCGATCAACGACTTGCTCAGCCTGCCGACCGACTCGCGCTTGCCGGTGATCGGTGCCGGCCGGCCCGCATCGCTGCGCACTCCCTCGGACGCGAAAGACCTCATCAAGTCCTCCGGCCGACGCAATGCCGGTGGCGACGAAGCCTCTGGATTGGGCGAGACCACTTTCTTCGACATCGCCGCCAAGGGGAATCGCTTCATCTATGTCGTCGATCGCTCCGGCAGCATGTACGACCACGGAGCCATCCGAGTCGCCAAGGAAGAACTCGTCGTCAGCCTCGCGGCCCTGGAACAAACGCAACAGTTCCAAGTTCTCTTCTACAACCAGAAGCTGTTGGAAATGAGCGGCAACGACGACCGCCCGCAGATGCAGTGGGCGACCGAAATCAACCGCACGTTCGCCCGAAATTTTATCTCCAGCGTGCAACCCGATGGCGGCACCGATCACATGCCCGCCTTGAAGAAAGCCCTGCGTTATCAGACCGACCATCTCTTCTTTCTGACCGACGCCGATCAGCCGGTCCTATCCGCTCGCGAGATCAACGAAATCAAGACGCTCAACGCCGGTCGCACGAAAATTCACTGCGTCGAATTCGGCAAAGGCCCGGAACTCTCTGGTGACAACTTTCTGAAGAAGCTCGCCCGCGACAACGGCGGCACCTATCGCTACCGCGACGTGACCCGCTTCGGCGCTCGTTGATGAATTGGAAAAGAGCCCGACGAATGAAAGGAGACGACGAATTGTTGGCAGCATTCGTCGTCTCCTTCCATTCGTCGGGCTCTTTCTTTGAAGCCATTGCGTTGCCCTCTGCGCAGCCGCTCGCCATCATCGCCGCACTATGATTCTCGATCTCTTCAAACTGGATGGCCGAGTCGCCGTCGTCACCGGTGGCCGGCGCGGGTTGGGTCAGTCGATGGCCTGGGGACTTGCCGAAGCGGGCGCGGACATTGTCTGCATCTCGAAGCACGGCCAAGCGGACGAGACTCGGCGATTGGTTGAATCCGCCGGCCGGCGGTTCTTCGACATTCAAGCTGACCTCTCCGAACCGGATCAGCGGCGCGGCCTGATTGACAAGGCCATCGCACTCGCCGGGCATGTGGACATCCTCGTCAACAACGCCGGTGACGGATTCCGACAGCGTCCCGAAACATTCCCGGAAGAGGCTTGGCGACGGCAACTCGAACTGCACGTCACCGCGATGTTCGATCTCAGCCAGCAAGTGTATCCACACATGCTGCGTAAAGGCCGAGGCAAGATCATCAACATCGGCAGCATCATGTCCTTCGTCGCGGGCTTGAACATCCCGGCCTACGCTGCCGCCAAGCACGCAATTGCCGGGATGACCAAATCGCTGGCGGTCACCTGGTCCTCGCAAGGGATCAATGTGAACTGCATCGCCCCCGGTTACTTTGAGACCGACATGGCCAGCCCGCTTCGCACCGATCCGATCCGAGCACCTCAGATCCTCGACCACATCCCTTGCGGACGCTGGGGCCGCCCCGATGAACTCGCTGGCCTTGCGGTGTATCTCGCGTCGGACGCCAGCAATTACATGCACGGGAGCGTCGTTGTGATTGATGGTGGTTGGTTGGCGCGGTGAGTTGAATCCAAGACGCTTCGCACACGGATGCGAGAGGCGCACACGGATGGAGCATTGGCAATTTTGCGGTTCATCCGTGTGCGCCTCTCGCATCCGTGTGCGAAGCCCCGACAAATCCGCTCAAAACAAAAACCCCGAATCTGATTCATCCACCGCAGGCACCGGATCAGGAATCGACTCCGGCTTCGCCTTCCGAGCCCGCCGCCGCCCCGCAGTCGGAGCATCAGCATCTGCCGTCGCGCTGGCATCAAACGGCTCCGTCAGCGGCGATCCATCCGCTTTCGCGCCCACCAGCAGTTCGATCCGTTGCTCCGCTTGCTCCAACGTCGCATTGCACGTCTTGAGCAACGTCACGCCCCGCTCAAAGCGAGCCAGCGATTCTTCCAGTCCAACGCTGCCGTTCTCCAGATCGGAGACGATTCGTTGCAACTCGGCGAGAGCGGCTTCAAAGGTCGGTGTTTCGGTGGCGGGAGTCGCGGGCATCGGAGTCGTTCATTCAATAGCGGGAGATTCGACACGGCTGATGAGTTCGCCGTGGGCGAGGATTGTCGTGATTCGTTCGCCGTTTGCCAGTTGGTTCGGAGCGGTCACGATCTCACCCGACTCGGTCCGCCGCGTGATCGAATAGCCTCGCCCCAGCACCTTTAACGGGCTGAGCGCATCGAGCGTCGCGGCGACCAGATCGAGTTGCTGCTTCGAGACAACCGCTCGCTGCCGCACCGCGCGACGCAGTCGCACGTCGAGATCATCCAACCGCGTCAACTCATCATGCACCCGCTGAAACGGCCGAGCGATCACGCGCCGCGCCGCTAGTCCATCCAGCTTCAACCGAGCTTGCTTCGCTCGATTGGTCAGACCACTCGCAAGTCGCTGTTGCAAGTTGTCGAGCGCTCGCCGCACCTCGGCACGATCGGGAACAACACGCTCACCCGCTTCGCTGGGAGTCAGTGCTCGAACGTCGGCGACGAGATCGGCAATCGTGACATCAATCTCGTGACCCACCGCACTGATGACCGGCAACTTGCAGGCAGCGATCGCACGAGCCACGACTTCCTCGTTGAACGCCCACAAGTCTTCGAGACTTCCGCCACCTCGGCCGCAGATGACAACATCAACGTCCGGCAAACGATGCACGTTGCGCAGCGCGGTCGCGATCTCTTGCGCGGCACCCTCCCCTTGCACTTTGACCGGCACGATCACGAGATCGGCCGCGTGCCAGCGACGCGTGATGACTTGAATCATGTCCCGCACCGCCGCTCCCGACGGACTGGTGATGAGCGCGATGCGTCGCGGAAAACGCGGGATCGGCCGCTTGCGGTTCGGACTGAATAACCCCTCGGCTTCCAGCTTCGCGTGCATCTGCCGAAACGCGAGTTCGAGAGCACCGACTCCCTGCGGGATCAATTGTCGCACAATGACCTGATACGACCCGCGCGGCGCATAGACCTCGACCGAACCATTGACGACCACTTGCAGGCCATCATGCAGATCAAAGCGAAACCGCGAAGCCGTGTTCCGCCACACCACCGCCGAAAGCTGCGAGCCTTCATCCTTCAGTGTGAAATAGACGTGCCCGGAGTTCGCCTTCAAGCAATTGGAGACCTCACCACTGACCCAGACCTCCGGCAAATTGCCTTCGATCAAGTCTTTGATCTCGCCGGTCAGCTCGGAAACGGTTTGGATTTGTGGGGGCATCAGAAGATCAATCATCACCCCACCGAGCTTGCCTCGGTGGTTCCAGGCTTTTGCACTACGTCCCGATTCGCACCATTTTCAATCGCCGTAGTGCAGAAGCCCTAAACCACCGAGGCAACCTCGGAGGGGCTTGTGTTGTTCAACCGCCAATTGAATACATCGCGCGTTTCGGTTGAATGAACTTCGCCGTGTTGATTTGATGGCCTTCCCATTTGGCGGCGACGCAGGACTTGATCGCTTCGGCGATCGCGGCGCCCGAAGCTCCGTCGCGCAACAGGCCGCGGACGTCGGTCTCTTCGAGGCTGAAGAGGCAGTTGCGAATCTTTCCGTCGGCGGTGATGCGGAAGCGGTCGCAGTTCATGCAGAACGGTTGACTGACGCTCGCAATGAATCCGACGTGGCCGACGCCGTCTTCGAAGACGAACTCGGTCGCGGGTGCGTGCGGGTTTTGATCGGGGATCGGGATCAGCGGCATGATCTCGGCCGAGAGCCGTTCGATGATCTCGTGAGCAAACAGGACTTTGTCACGCTCCCAAGCGTTGTCGGCGTCGAGCGGCATGAACTCGATGAAACGCAGCTCGACGCCGGTCTCTCGCGCGAACTTGCCGAACGGCACGATCTCATCCTCAGTCATCCCGCGCACCGAGACGGCGTTGATTTTGACCGGATCAAAGCCGACTCGTTGAGCGGCTTGAATCCCTTCGATGACTTTCTCATACCCCTCGCGGCGTGTGATCTCTTTGAACTTCACCGGATCGAGTGCGTCGAGCGAGACATTGATCCGCCGCAGCCCCGCGTCCCACAACGCTTGAGCTTGCTCGGCCAGCAGGATGCCGTTGGTCGTGATGCCGATGTCGTGAACTCCGTCGATCGCGGCAATCATCTCGACCAGCTTGTGCAGGTCTTTGCGAACGAGCGGTTCGCCACCGGTCAGCCGCACTTTGTTGACGCCCAGGCCGACGCAGACGCGGGTGAAGCGTTCCATCTCCTCGAACGTCAGCAGGTCTTTGCGATCCATGAACTGCACGTTCTCGGCGGGCATGCAGTAGAAACAACGGATGTTGCAGCGGTCGGTGACGCTGATGCGGAGATTCGTATGTTCGCGGCCGAACGAATCGACCAATTGTGGTGTCATGGCTTCTTCTGCTTGTAGTGACCGCATTCATGCGGTCGTTCCTGCGTCGTGAGCGTGTTACCCGTCGGACCCGATGAATCGGGTCACTACGAGCTATGAGCCGGGATGGACCCATTCGGTGCTGCCGTCGCTCCAGTTTTCTTTCTTCCAGATCGGGACCACTTCTTTGAGCCGGTCGATGAGGAATCGTCCCGCGTCGAACGCCTGATGTCGATGGGGGCAACTCACGGCGACCGCCACGCTGACGTCGCCCAATTCGAGATGTCCCAACCGATGCACGATTCCCGCCTCAATCACCGGCCAGCGTGCGCGGGCTTCGGCTTCGAGTTCCTTCAGCTTCGCTTCCGCCATTTCCGGATACGCATCGTAATCCAGCGCGACGGTTTGTCGTCCCTGAGTCATTTCGCGAACCGTGCCGAGAAACAACACGACCGCACCGGCCTGAGTCGATCGGACCGACTCGGTCAGCGCGGCGAAGTCGATGGGAGTGTGAGTGAGTTGGATCATTATTGGGTTGGAATTGGGCATCGAAGACGATTATTGAGAGCGAGACTAACGGGCAGACATTGGCCGCTCAATTCACGAGTCCTGTTTTCAGTCACTCTCCTCGATACTAGACTCATTCGCGAAGACACAGCCCAAGTCTCATTGTGAGGCAATCATGGTTTCTCCGAATACCGATTTGCTGACTGAAGAATGGGAGCGAATTCGTCATTGGCCGGACGAGCAGCGCCGTGAGTTGTTGACTCGATTGTTGCGGTCTTTGGGGACGCCCTCGACAAACACAATATCGAGCGTCAGCCCGTCGCAATTAATCGGAGCGTGGGCAGTCCCGTCGCCGCCGTCTGATGCGGACGTTGATCGGATTATCGACGAGGAACGATTTCGAAGGTGCGGCTGATGCGGGTTTTGCTGGACACAGACGTATTGCTCGATTCCCTGCTACAACGGCCGCCCTGGCATGCGGAGTCCGATGAGATTCTTCGCCGAGCCGCTGGCAGCGAAGTTCACCTTGCCGTCGTGAGCCTAACCCTGGCAAACCTATTTTATGTCGGACGACGCATCGTGGGAGCCGAGCGTGCGAGAGCAGAAGTTCGCCGTATTGTGATGACCTTTGACGTTCTGCCGGTCGACCGTCAGACCATTCTCGATGCCGACGCGTTGCCTGGCGCGGATTTCGAAGTCAACATTCAAATTGCGGCCACGAAGTCCGCAAACCTGGATGCGATTGTCACACGAAATACACAAGACTTCTCGGCCAGCACGATTCCGGTTTGGACTCCGTCGGAGCTGCTTGGCCGGCTCACATCGCCAACAACTATCCGCCGCTGACCGGCGGAAAGACGGCCAGATCCGTGCGGCCGGCGACTGGTGTGGTGGGAGCAGCGTAATCGTTGCCGACCGCGATGAGCAGGCTCGACAGGATCGGTTCCAAAGCGGGAACTCGTTCGCCGAGCGCGATACGCAGATCGGTGGCGGTCGCGGAATCGGGGAGGTCGAGTTCCAGCGCTGGCGATCCCGCGAGGTCACGGGCACGAGCGAATAATTTCAAAACAGTTTTCATGTGACGACGAGTTTCTTGGTGGCTTTCTGAAGGCGTTGCCGAATCTCCGGCATCAGCCCGTAAGACAACGCGAGCAACTTAATCGGGTGCAGCGTCGGTGTGGTCGTGCCCTGCTCCATCTGCATCTTGCAACTGCTGCATTCGGTCAGGCCGATGTTGATGTCGGTCGTGCGCATGTGCTCGATCAGATCGTGGCCGATGCGCAGCGAAGCGTCAAAGTTCTCGCGAGTCAGGCCGAACGCGCCGGCCATGCCGGAGCAGCCTTTCTCGATGGAGAAAACCTCCAGTTCGGGAATCCGCTCCAGCAGCTTGAGCACCGGGCTGCCGTGCTGCAAGGCTTTCAGATGGCACGGCGTGTGATAACTGGCGGTCAGCTTGAGCGGACCGAAATCGGTGCGGAGCTGATCCTTCGCAAGCAGTCCCGCGAGGAAGTCGGTCGCCTCGACGACTTGATCCGCGACAACCTGCACGTCGGGATGATCGAGCAGTCGCGGATATTCGTATTTCAGACAGAGGGCAGCGGCTGGTTCCGTGCAGATGATCGACACCCCTTCGCGCGCGAGTTCGGACAACTCGCGGACGTTTTGCTCGGCAACTTTGCGAGCAGCGTCGAGGTCGCCGGCCGAGATCATCGCCATTCCGGAAACGGTTTGATCTTCCGGGACATGCACGCGCACGCCGTTGTGTTCCAGGATCGCCAGGAACGCTCGGCCGAGTTCCGGGTCGTGGTAGTTCGCGAAGTGATCGACGAAATACACAACCGGCTTGTTCTTTCCGAGTTCTTCCGGGAACGCGGTCAGCTCGCGCGAGACCGAATCCAGCAGCGACTTGCGGGCGAACGTCGGCAGCTTGCGTTGCCGATGAATGCCGACAAACCGTTCCAGCAGCCAGCGCGTCGTCGCGTTGTTGAGTCCCCGATTCACGAACCAACTCAACATGCAGCCGATCGTACCGAACGAGTGCGCTCGCGACAGCAACCAGTGAGCGCGGTCGAGTCCGTGCTCGGCGACGTTCGCGGCCTTCGCCTCGATCATCATCTGCGAGACGTTGACGTTCGCCGGACATTCGAGTTCGCACTGCTTGCAGTTGAAGCACAGATCAGCGATCCGCTTCATCGCCTCCGATGCGAAATCCTGAGGCGACACACGCCCGGTCACAAAGTTGCGAACGATGTTCGCCTTCGAGCGTGGCGAGGCTTCCTCGGTCGGATCGGCGCGGAAGAACGGACACATCCGCAGGTCGGGAGACTGCGTTCGGCACATGCCGCAGCCATTACACGCCGCGGCCTCTGCGAGCAGTTCTTCCGGCGTCCATTTCAATTGCAGCTCGATCAAGGGTCGCATCTGAGTGGCACGCCCTGAGTCATCGAAGGGCGTGGAGCCGCTGACCACGCCCTTCGATGACTCAGGGCGTGCCACCCCCATTTGCGCAACGATTGCAGACGAAGGTCGCAGATTCTTGACGGTCAGATGCGGATCGTCGCTGACCTTCTTACCGGGATTCATCAAGTGCAGCGGATCGAAGACATCTTTGACCTGCTGAAAGACTCGGTACAGCGATCCGTATTGCGAGCGCAGAAAACTGGTTCGCGAGAGTCCGTCACCGTGCTCGCCGCTGATCGTGCCGCCGACGTCGAACACCGCTTGATAAAGATCGCGAGCGATCGCTTCGAGCCGCGGCGCGTCAGCCGGCGTCGGGTTCGGAAGAAACGGCCGCAGGTGAATCTGTCCCGCCGCCGCGTGCGAGTACACCGACGCGATGACCTCATGCTTCTGCAACACCTTTTGCATCCGGCCGAGATACTCGCGGAGCTTCTCCGGCGGAACCGCGATCGCCTCCACAAACGGTTGCGGCCGAGTCGCCCCCTTCACACGGTTCAGGTGCGGGACCACTTTGCGGGGCAACGACCACAACAACTCGACGGAGTCGTAGTCGTAAGCGTCCGCCGCCAATTGGCCGTCAAATCGCTGGGCCGTCTCGACCGCGAAGCGAATTCGGTCGCGAGCTTGTGCCTCGCTGAAGCCGGTCTGCTCGACGATTAACGCGGCTTCGGCTGTTTGCGGGATGATGTGCGTGAAGAAGGCGTCGGCTTCTCTCGCGAGCGTCAGCAATCGCCGGTCAAGCAGATCGCACGCACTGGGAAGTTGATCGCTCAAGGCATGGACCGCGTCGATCGCGGCATCCATGCTCGCAAAGAACAGCAGCGCGACGCCTCGGCCGGTCGGCAGCGGGGCGGTGTGCAGCGTTGCGGACGTGAACAGCCCCAGCGTCCCTTCCGACCCGACCAGCAACCGCGCGGCGTGCAGATGCGTGCGCGATAACACACCACGCAAGTAATACCCGGAACAGTTTCGCGGGATCGGCGGCTGCTTCTCACGAATCAAACTCTCGTTCTCGGATAACAACCGAGCCAATCGGCTAACGAGTCCGCGCCGCACCTCGGATTCGGTCGCCTTCAAGCCCGCATCGCTGCTGCCGCCGAGCAACGTCGCTGCCAACGCCGTTACGCCGTCTGTGACCGCTCCCAGCGGATCGCTCAGCAACGATTCGACCGCCGGCTTCGCAATGTCCTTCGGCGGCAACTCGCCTTCGAGCGGCTCATTTCCCAATTCGAGACACTGCCCGCCGGCCAAAACGATCTCGACCGACCGCACATGATCGCGCGTCGAACCGACTCGCATCGACCGCGAGCCCGCCGCATCCGTCGCCAACATGCTGCCGATCGTCGTGATCGCGGGGTTCGACGGGTCCGGCGGGAAATACTGTCCGCGATCACGCAGCACGCGATTCAGGTCGTCCAGCACGACCCCCGCTTGAACTCGCACCGTGTCGGGACCGATCTGCTCGATCTTCGTCAGATGCCGCGAGCAATCCACAATCAGCCCGCGTCCCAGCGCTCCGCCCGTCACACTCGAACCGGCCCCGCGCGGGATCAACGGAATCTTCTTCTCGGCCGCGTACTTCGCGAGAGCGACGACGTCGTCACGATCTTTGGGAAACGCGACCCCCAGCGGTTCGATCTGATACCAACTGGCATCGCTGGCAAACATCGCCACCGAGAGCGCGTCTACGGCCAGTTCGCCCGCAAACACGCCCGACAGATCTTCGACGATGCGCTGCCGTTGTTCGTGCATGGGATTGAAAACGACGTCCAGATTTCACTTCGGCCGGCTGGCGTCCTCCAACCGGATCGCCTCTTGCCGGTAACGCTCATGAGTTTCGAGGTTGAACCGCTCGTGCCGCCCATCCAGCGACGCGTGGCGATGCCGTGAGCCGCACCGATAACACACCAACACGTCTCGCATCAAAGTGTAAAGCACCCCATCCAGCAACGCGAACAGCAGCAACACGCCGATCGCCCACTCCGGCATCATGAACCACCAGAAGATCGTGCTCACCAACGCCCCAATGGCGACCATCAGTACTCCCACTCGTTGTGGGAAATCTTTCTGCCGCCAAATGTCCTCGCAGCCACAAACCAGACAGTTTTCTGGGTCATTACCGGAGCGATTCTCCACCGCAATCGGCCGCTGCCACGAACAATTCGGACAACGTAAATCGGTCGCATCGGCAACAACCTCGACGAGGCTGTTGACATGACACGCCGGACATTCAAAGACGATCCACATGAGTCATCTCAAATTTCAAATTTCAGATTTCAGATTTCAGATTTCACAACGGCAGCTTCGTCTCGCTGAGCAGCAACGCCGCCGTCATGTCTCCGATGAATGCCAAGATGACGCCGACAAACAGCACCCCGGTCGCGGCCTGCGTGTTGCGATATTTCATGATTCGCCACACCATCAGGCTGACTACAAGTGGTCCAAAGATTCCCGCTAGCCAGCGGAGTCCAAGCCATGTACTCGGCGCGGCCGACAATCCAACGAGTCTTCCATCCGCGTCTTCCACCCCGCCCAAAAACATCAGCAAGATGACGGCGGAAACCACGAAGCGAAACATACTCGCGATCCCCAAATGCAGATTGACTCGCTTCAACGGCTCAACCGACATCGTCGGGGCCGTGAGATACCAGTGACCGAGCAACATGCCAACCACCACACTGCCAAGCACTCCAGCATTCGTGAATTCGGACACGATTGCTAAGAACGCTGGGCAAGCCGAGGAAACGGCAGGCACACCGTTTCTCACGATCATGTCTCCCCAAGAAATGATGAATCCATCGTGCCCAGCAGCGGCGAACGGAGCGATCAACTCACCACCGGAAAAAAAAAGAATTCCGAAGCCGACTACCCCACCGCTGGTTCGACGCTCCAGAGTCCACAGGACTGAGCCGACGAAACCCAAGCCAGCGATCACGCTCGATGGCAGCGCCGCCGCCAACGGCGACGGAAGAGCTGAAACCAACTCACTCGAACCTGCATCACGAATGGCCGACTGCGCCTCCATCGCCATGCTCAAAGCCGCGAGCGTTCCCAGTCCCATCACAACCAGCATCTGAATGCGAAAGAAACCGGACGTCAATTGCCGGCGCGGCATTAGCGCCCACATCAGGCTCATGCCGCAGATCAGACGCAATGCAAACTGAGCGATCATCGTAGCCTGACTCTCCGAGTCGGGTGCCTTGTCTTCGGGGATCTCATGGTCATGCGCCCCGACTCGGAGAGTCGGGCTACGGTGGGCTACCGCTGATTGATCAGCGACATGACTTCGGCTCGGCTGGATTGATTCGTCAGGAACAACCCGCGAACCGCGCTGGTGATGGTGATGCTGCCCGGCTTGCGGACGCCGCGGATCGTCATGCAGGAATGCTCGGCTTCCAGCACGACGACCACTCCTTTCGCATCGAGCTCGCGATGCAAGAGATCGGCAATCGTGTGCGTCATTCGCTCTTGAACCTGCGGCCGGCGCGAGACTTCATCGACCACACGAGCCAGCTTGCTCAGCCCGGCGATCTTGCGGTTGGGCAAATAGCCGACGTGAGCCTTGCCGATAAACGGCAGCAAATGATGCTCGCAAACACTGTTGAAGGCGATGTCCCGCACGAGCACCAATTCGTCGTAGTCCTCGATAAAGAACTTCTGAAGGTGCCGCGCCGGGTCCGTGTGCAAACCGGAGAAAAGTTCGGCGTACATCCGCGCGACTCGGGCGGGCGTTTCGAGCAGGCCGTCGCGGTTCGGGTCTTCGCCGACCGCTGCCAGAATCTCTCGAACCGCCCGTTCGATACGCGGCAAATCCACAGTCGTCGGTGTCTCAGAGTTGTCGCTCACCATGTGATTTCCTGGAAACAGAACGCCGTCGGAGCGGGCTTCCGTTCCGACGGCGGGTCAATGAATTTGGTTCGAGATCGCGATCAAACCGCGGCTACTTGACTTCCACAATGTCGCCTTGAGTCGATCCCACGATCTTCATCAGCTCCGCTTGTTCCTTGGCGGGAACCTTGAACTTGTCGAGCGTCGCCTTGAGGTCTCCGGCGAGGGCTCCGAACTCCGCTGTCGTGATCTTCATTCCGGCGTGCAACGACTTCATGTCCTTGCCCGTATATTTTTGCGGACCGCCGGTCAGTGCTCCAATGAGATTCACCAAATTCGTCTTCAGCTTGGCAACATTGGCCTCGCTGGCCTCCCATTCCTTGATCCCCTTGCGGGTGAAGTTCACCTTTGGGTTGCCAGCGGCTCGCCCCACGAAGTCATCCACCACCGCCTTCACCGCCGCCTCGCCACCCAGCCGCTCGTACAACGACGCCACTTTTTCCATTGGGGGAGCCGGCACCGAGGGAGCCGTCATCGGTGCAGGTGCAATGCTCGTACAATTGATCGAACAGCAGGTGATCGCAACCGGTTGGCAGCAGGTCGGTGCCGCACAAACCGGTTGTGGGCAGCACGAGTGCCATGTGCGATGTTGCGGGCAGCCAGTCAGGGTGGCCAACACGGTTGTCAAAAGCAGTGCGTTCATGAGGTGTCCTTCCTTAACTGATTGAAGACTCGATTTGCTGTTCGGAACTCACATCGGTTCCGACATCACGATTTGCGAGGCGGATTGTACGACTTTCGATTTCGACGGGCCATGCTCCGAACGTCGTTCCCTTCTCGGTCTTGCAACTCAAGGCCCCAGCAATATACTCCCGCCTCCCATCGCGGAACGCTGGGCTGATTTTCGTTTGAAAAAGGGTGTAAACGTCATGAGTCGGAAGTGCGACATTTGCAATCGAATCGCAGGCCGAGGCAATTCCAAGGTCGAACGCGGTAAGGCCAAATACCTCGGTGGCAACGGTCGCAAGACGACCGGTATCTGCAAGCGACATTACTTCATCAATCTCCAAACCGTGCATATCGAAAAGCCGGAAGGTGGGGCGATGACGTCTCGCGTTTGCACCAAGTGCATCCGCAGCGGAGCCGTCCGCAAGAGCGTGAAGCGGAAGCCGTTCACGCTGGCTGAGAACAACTAGACGGCGAACGAGTTCTCTCGAATTTCTCAAACCCGGTTCCTCCAGGAGCCGGGTTTTTGTGTTGTAGGTCAGGCTTTCCAGCCTGACCCGAACGCTCCCCCATAACGCCGATTGCCGATCGAGTTAGCCAGGAAAGGCTGACCTACGGAGCCATCATGGCCGAACCGCTCACGAAAGAAACCGTCACGAAGGTCGCCCACCTGGCGCGACTGAAATTATCAGGCGCGGAACTCGACCTCTTCACGACACAGCTTGGCCAGGTGCTCGGCTATGTCGAGTTGCTCAACGAGCTCGACACGACCGCCGTTGAGCCGATGGCGCACGTCGCCGACATCGCCAACGTCTTCCGGGATGACGAAGTGCGTCCTTCTCTGCCGCGAGCCGCCGCGCTCTCGAATGCTCCCAAGACCGACGGCAAGTTCTTCGTCGTCCCACAGATTCTGGAAGAGGGGTAACAACATGCCCGCTCTCACTTCTTCGGCGGTGGATTTGATCGCTCAGCTCGACTGTGGCGAAACAAGCTCCCTCGCTTTGACGGAAACCTGTCTGCAAACGATTTCCGCTCAGGACGCAAACATTCGCGCGTTTCTATCGACGAACGCCGAAACCGCGCTCGCGCAGGCGAAGGCGATCGACGAGAAACGCAAATCTGGCCAGCCGGTTGGCAGGCTTGCCGGATTGCCGATCGCGATCAAAGACAACATGTGTACGCTCGGCGTGAAGACGACCTGCGCCAGCCGCATCCTCGAAAACTTCGTCCCGCCGTATGACGCGGGAGTTGTTGAGAAACTCAAAGCGGCCGACGCGGTGCTGGTCGGTAAGACGAACCTCGACGAGTTCGCGATGGGTTCCTCGACAGAGAACTCGGCGTTCCAAGTGACTCGCAATCCGTGGAAATTGGAGCACACCGTCGGCGGATCGAGCGGCGGATCGGCAGCAGCGGTCGCCGCGCGGATGGTGCCGTTGTCGCTCGGTTCCGACACGGGCGGTTCGATTCGTCAGCCGGCTGGCTTCTGCGGAGTCGTCGGGATGAAGCCGACGTATGGCCGAGTCTCGCGGTACGGGCTAATTGCCTACGCGAGTTCGCTCGATCAGATCGGCCCGTTCGCGACCGATGTCGCCAGCGCGGCGTTGTTGTTGGAGGTCATCTCCGGTCACGACAACCGTGACTCGACCAGCGTGGATCGGCCGGTGCCGGAGTATTCGCAAACGGTCGAACAACCACTGACCGGGCTGCGAGTCGGCATCGCTCGCGAGCACTTCGTCGAAGGACTCGACCGCGAAGTCGAAGCGGCGATCAAGCAGTCGCTCGACGTGTATCGTTCGCTCGGAGCCGAGATCGTCGAGCTATCGCTACCGCATTCGAAGTACGCCATCGCGACATACTACTTGATCGCGGCGTCCGAGGCGTCGAGCAATCTGGCTCGGTTCGACGGCGTGCATTACGGGCATCGCGCGGCGAAGTTCGACAACTTGATCGACATGTACTCGGCCAGTCGCGGCGAGGGTTTTGGTCCGGAAGTGAAACGCCGCATCATGCTCGGCACGTACGCGCTCTCGGCCGGCTACTACGACGCCTATTACCTGAAGGCATTAAAAGTCCGCCGCCTGATCCGCCGCGACTTCGACGCCGCGTTCGAGCGTTGCGACATCCTCGCCTCCCCCGTCGCCTCGACCCCCGCGTTCCGGCTGGGCGAGTTGGTCAACGATCCGCTGGCAATGTACCTCTCCGACATCTACACGATCAGCGCGAACCTCGCCGGCATCCCCGGCCTGTCGCTCCCCTGCGGCCTCAGTTCGACCGGCCTCCCCATCGGCCTGCAACTCCTCGCCTCACCGTTCGAGGAAGAAAAACTTCTTCGCGTCGCCCGCATGTTCGAGCATGCCACGGATTGGCACACGAAGAGACCGCCTGCATAACGTCCACGGGGGTGGGTCGCCCACGACCCAGCAGGAGGATTGTCTTGTTCGGTGGCATTGTTCCCTTCAAGGAGCAACGAGACGAACTCCTCAGTCATGCGGTAAATCTTCGAGCATTTGCCTTCATGAACAACACGGACAATGCCGGCGTCTTCAATCCTGTCAACTTCGTTTTGAAGATGTTGGTGCGTGTTGCCGAGGTTGTCCCTGCCGTCGTTGAAAAGTTGGCGGTGGGTCAAGCAAACTCCAAATCGGAAAACAGACGGTTGCTATGCACGAACGCAACTTCAAAACGAGAGTTCCGGAAAACGAGAGTGCCGGGGGCGTTGGTTTGAGAATCAGGCGAGCACGCTTTTCACGACTTCGCCATGAATGTCGGTCAATCGGAAATCGCGGCCTTGGTAGCGAGACGTCAGCCGCGTGTGATCGATCCCCAACAGGTGCAGGATCGTCGCGTTGAGATCATGCACATGGACCGGATCGCGAGTGATGTTGTAGCAGTAGTCGTCGGTCTCACCGAACGTCGTGCCGGTCTTCACGCCGGCTCCGGCGAGCAGCACGGTGAAGCAACGCGGGTGATGATCGCGGCCGTAATCCGTCGCGGTGATGCCTCCCTGCGAATAAATCGTACGACCGAACTCGCCACCCCAGACGATCAGCGTGTCCTTCAACAAGTCACGCTGCTTGAGGTCTTTGATCAGCGCGGCCGTCGGTTGATCGGTGTCCTTGCACTGCCCGCGAATCGCCGCCGGCAGACCGCCGTGATGATCCCAACCCATGTGGAAGAGTTGCACGAAGCGGACGTCACGCTCGGCCAAGCGGCGTGCGAGCAAACAATTCGCCGCGTAACTGCCGGGCCGTTTCACATCCGGGCCGTAGCTGTCGACGACATGTTGCGGCTCCTTCGACAGGTCGAGCAATTCCGGCACGCTGGTCTGCATTCGAAACGCCATCTCGTACTGCGCGATGCGCGTTTGGATCTCCGGATCGCCGACTTGTTCGAAGTGCTTTTGATTAAGCTTGGCCAAGCGGTCGAGCGTCCCACGCCGCGCGGCGGCATCGACTCCCGGCGGGTTCGACAGATACAGCACCGCGTCCCCTTTGTTGCGGAACTTCACTCCCTGATGCTTCGACGGCAAGAACCCCGCGCCCCACAGCCGATCGTAGAGCGGTTGATCATCCGGCCTCCCGCTGCCGAAGCTCGTCAGCACGACATACGCCGGCAAGTCTTGGTTCTCGCTGCCGAGTCCGTAACTCAGCCACGACCCGATGCTCGGCCGCCCGGCCAACTGCGATCCCGTCTGCGAGAACGTGATCGCCGGATCGTGATTGATCGCCTCGGTGTTGACCGAGCGGATCATGCAGAACTCATCCGCGATGCTCGACATCTGCGGCACGAGATCGCTCATCCACATCCCGCTCTGCCCGTGCTGAGCAAACTTGAAGATCGACGGCGCGATCGGGAACTTCGCCTGTCCCGACGTCATCGTCGTCAACCGCTGCCCCTTGCGAATCGACTCCGGCAAGTCCTCACCCCGCCGCTTCTCCATCTCCGGCTTTGGATCGAACAGGTCCATTTGCGAAGGCGCGCCGGATTGAAAGAGGTAAATGATCCGCTTCGCCTTCGGAGCGAAATTCGGAAAGCCGGGCAGCGCCGCGTGAGCATTCGGAGCATCTGCGGCAGTCGCTTGTCTGCCATCAGTCAGCAACGCAGACAACGCTGCCGTTCCAACGGCGGTCGAGTGCTGCAAGAACAAACGGCGATTCGTGACATCTTGGCTGATGTGAGACATGTTGAATTTCGATGGAGAGAGGGCCATAAACAGATCAGTCATTTCGCCGATGCCTTCAACGACTGACGAACCCAGGTTCGTTCGGCGGGACGCAATTTCGGCACGACGTCGGTCGTGTAATCCAGCGAGTAGCGATAGCCTGCTCGTTCGTAGGTTTCGTTGAACGCGAGCTGCAATTCCAATTTCACGTCGGCATCGCCCGGAGACAGCGGAATCGGGATCTTCGGCAGCGGATGATTCAACGGCCAGGCGTAGACTTGAGCCTTCATCCGCCGAGTCCCCTTGCAGATGAACACGAAATAGTCGCCGCGCGGCAACGGTTCGACCGTTGGCAGCCGCGAGCCGCCTCGCAACAAGTCGAGTTCGACCACGTTGATTGCCGATTGCAGGTACGCATCCCGCTTCTCTAAGTAGGCAGATCGCCCGCCGCGCTGATTCTTGTTCCAGGGAGACAGCAACTCGATCACCGTCACAATTTCTCGGTTGTGCATCGACCGCACCGTCAGGTACGGCCGCTTGACCACCTGCGGCTTCGGCAAGGTACGAGTCACCGGTTTGACGGCCACCGCCACGCCTCCATCCGGTCCACCAGTCCATTCTCCACTTTCCTCGACTGACAAATCCGGGACCACAATGCGATCAACGTCACCCTCGTCACCTCGCACCAAGGTGACGGACTTCTCGACGTTCACGAAGTAGTCGGGCAGAAGTGTTGGGACCAATCGTTCGCGAAGCCGAATGATGAAGTCCGTGTGAAAATCGGACCAACACTGCCCCTCGATAAACGGGTCCATTCCTGGAAACGGCGATGTCATGGCAAACCTCCCGCTTGATTGACGCGACTCAGTCTACTGGCCCGCGATCCGATGCGGCAGACGTTCCGCGTTGCCGGCGGAGTCCGTGGCGGAACTGACTAACTCTTTGACACTGAGGTCTCCCGTTTTCAAGACGACTTCCCATTCCGCAAAGTTGTCGCGCACCGATTTCGCCCTCGCGCCGTTGACGGTGACTTGCTTGATCTCGCCGTTGTCCTCTGCCCAGCCGCGAATCAGCCAGCCGTCGCTCGTGCGAGTGACCGAAGTGATTATCGTGGATGGCGGCAGGTCATCGATCGGGTCGAGCAGTTGCGGGAAGAGGATGTCGCGAACTTCGAGGACTCGCGATTCATCACCGGTCAGCGGCGATTCGGACTTGTAGGTGGCTGGCTCGGTCTTCACTTCGCCGGACTTGGCGCTGACGACTCGCGCGTGGCGGCCGGAGCCGTAGAAGTCGTGCAGGATGACTGGCACGCTGGTCGGCGTCTTCGGTTGCGGACGTGGGCCGCCGCCGAGGTTCACCAACGCTCGGCGGTTGTTGTCTTGGCGGTTGATGACCTGCACGTTGCGAATGTGCGTCTCGGCTGAACCGGTCGGGTTGTGATCGGTGATCTGGATCAGTGGCATCGAACTGTTGTGGTGGCCGGAGAACGTCAGGCCGTCGACCGTGAGGTTGCCGTATTGAATGCTGTCGTCATCGTGGCCACGATTGAACGGCTCGGCGTCGCCATGTTTGGGCGACTGCGTGATCGACATGTTGCGATAGACGTGGCGATCGAAGTTCGGGTGATAGACGCCGTAGATCGAGTTGTAGATTTTCATTCCCTCGACCAGCACACACGGAGCCTGCACGCGGAAGGCGTAATGGATCTCCCAGATCTTGGTGTTCCGCAGCACGAACGGGTGCTTCGCGTCCGGGCCGACGCGGTTGACTCCCTGGCCGAGATTGACGCCGTACAGGCCGTCGCAGTGAGCTTCGTTGTCCTCGAACCGCACGAACGGCAGCGTGCGGATGTCGGTGGGCTTCGATTCGCCGCTCGCGTCTTGCACCGGCAGCGTCAGCTTGAGGGCGCTCGTCTCGGTCGCTTCGAAGAAATAGCCGTAGTGATTGTTTTCGCAGCTCACGTTTCGCGTGAACGTGTTGAGGCTGTTGGCCCACCAGAAGCCGGCTCCGTCGTTTTGATCGAACGGCAGCACTTGTTTCGGCAGCTTCTTGCCGTCCATCGCCTGCACGGCGAGATTGCGGTCGAGAATGTTCTGCACCTCGGTCCCGTCTTCCATAAAGTAACCGTGGCCGATGCTGCGGTAGCCGACGCAATCGCGAACGACGAGATAGTTCGTGCCGTGAATCGTCAGCCAGCGGTTGTGGCTGTTGTGAATCGACGCTCCGATGACCGAACTGCCGCGCATCGTGTTGCCGACCAAATGAAAGTGCAGCGCGTATCGGCCGAGCGTGTCCTTCTTGCCGAGATGCCGGAACTCGGCATAGCTGATCGAGCCAGCGGAACCCTTGTGATACATCGTGTGCCCGCGAATGCCCTCAGGATTCGCCGATTCAACAATCACGTTGCGACTGAGGTTCGCGACCTCGCCACGAAATTCGCCTTCGCCGAGATGCTCACGCATCAGCGGTTCATTCAGCAGAAGTTTTCCGCCAGCGCCGTCGATCGCCGTCACGGTCCGCTCTTCCGTTTCGAGTTTGTCAGTCCCCTGCCCGTTGTCACGCCCAAGATGCGTGGCCGTGATGATGACTCGATCGCCGATTCGCCAGCCGGTCACCGATTCAGACAGCGTGACAGCAGCGTCTCCCTTCTTCGAGGTCGCACCGAGTTTCACCCACGTCCGGCTGAGCGGCGCTCCATGAAACTCCATCCGCCCGCCGCAGCAGACAATCGCCGGACAGGACTGCTTGTCTTGCCCCTCAAACGGCACGAGCCGAATCAGCGCCGTGTGCTTGGCATCAATCGGCTTCTCCGGAGTGCCAACCAATAACGCCGGTCGTACCGCACCGGCCGGCAAGTCTTCGATGTGAGCGTCGCAATCAAAGCCCTCTTCGGTGGGCTCGTCGCCGAATTCGATCTTCAGCACGCCGACATCCAGCCGAGTGTCCTTGTTCGCCGCGAACGTCAGTGTCCCCGCGACGCACACTGCTCGGATCGGCGTCTCCGACTTCACGTCGTAAACGACCACATGCCCCGGCCGCACATGCACGCGAGCGCCCGCTTCCGGGACTTTGCCACCTTCCCAAGTCGCGGCGGCCGACCACGCGCCGCTGCCGGCGGAACGCGTCCACGTCTCGGCTGCGTCTGCCGAAATACCAATCACGAGCACAGCGACGAGCATCAGACCGGGGACAAGTTTCATGGCAAACTCGCTTTCGATGATGGGGGGCTTGCGAAGACCTTTTTTACGCCGACCGAGGCGCACAATCTAACGAATCAACTTCATGGAAATACCGCTCGTGGCAGCCGCAACAGTCTCTGAGATTCTCGCCATCAGTGACTGTGTGGTCTTGCGGCGAGATTTGTTGTCAAAGATGTATCGGATCTTGGATTCCAAGAATTTCGGAAAGTCATTCGGGGAAAGTTCCGCTTTCAGTTTCTCGCTCAAACGCAAAAACGCGAGTGCCGCATTGAACGCTCCGACGTGGCACTCAAACCAAGGAACGGTTCCTTGTTTCATCAGGTTGCCCAATGATTGCCGTACTTCATCAGACGGCATTCCTCGGCCAATCGGCTCAATAAGTTGGTTCAACTGGTCTGTGAGGTTCTTATTTTCGGACGGCCAGACTGCCATCAGAAAACTCGTGTCGATTGGATTCGTCATTAACGGGTCATCTTCCAAAATGGGAAACACACCAAATGCGAACAAACGGACTTCGCTCCCGGTTCCTTTCGCGATCCGCAGAAGGTCATTGCCCGTGACCGCTGGACGCGGCGAATAAACGACGATTTGATTCGGAGGACTCGCCATTCATCTTGCTCGGCAATTACTCGCGTGTCACCACTTCATCCAGATTCAACAATACGTTCGCCGTCAACGTGTACGCCGCCAACTCGGCAGAGTCGAGCGACGCCCCCGCTTTGCTTTCACCGAGCACAATCAGTTGCTGAGCCGCACCAGCATCCTGTCGAAAGCGAGCGAGATCGTCGTTCAAGCCGCCAACAAGCACCGCCAATTCCTCGTCCGTCGGCGAACGTGACGTCACCCAGCGGAAGGCAAATCGGAGGCGCGACTCCGGCGTCGCGCCGCCGTCGGTCAGCATCCGCTCGGCCAGCTTTCGAGCGGCTTCGACGTAGGTGATCTCGTTGAGCAGCGTCAGCGCTTGCAGCGGCGTATTGGTGCGAGAGCGTTTGACGGTGCAGATCTCACGGCTGGGAGCATCAAACAGCAACATCGCTGGCGGCGCAGCCGTTCGTTTCCAAATCGTGTAGAGCGTGCGGCGATACAAGCCGTCATTCGTGTCGTGCTTGTAGCCGCGCAAGTCTCCGTAGCGCGAGGTCTCGTCCCACACGCCGTCGGGCATGTATGGCCGGACGCTCGGCCCGCCTAGTTTTTCGATGAGCAATCTGCTGGCGAAGAGCGCTTGATCGCGCAGAGCTTCGGCCGAGAGCCGTACTCGCGGGCCGCGCGAGAGCAGACGGTTGTCCGGATCGTAGGTCAGGCTTTCCTGCCTGACCCGTTGCGCGTTCGACGTCGGTTGTACGTTCGGGTCAGGTTGGAAAGCCTGACCTACGGAAGACTGCCGATACGTCGCGCTCATCACGATCAGCTTTTGCAGTCGCTTCATGTCCCAGTCGGTCATGAACTCGACGGCCAGCCAATCGAGCAAATCCGGATGCGACGGGTACTCGGCTTGCGAGCCGAGGTTTTCGGTCGTCTTCACCAACCCGTTTCCGAAGAAGCGTTCCCACGCGCGGTTGACCCACACGCGAGCGGTCAGCGGGTTCGTTGGTGAGACGATCCACTTGGCAAGGTCGAGACGGTTCATCAGCCGGGGGGCGCTAGCCCCGGTTGAATCGTTCTGAACCGGGGCTAGCGCCCTGCGGCTGATCGCTTTTTCGTCGATGAGTGCGGCCGGCAACGCCGCTGTGACTTTCTCACCCCGTTTGTCGTACTCGCCGCGAATCAGAATGAACGCCTCGCGCGGCGGTCCTTCTTTCATGATCATGACGTTGGGCGTCTTCGCAACGAGATCGTCGCGCGACTTCTTGGCCGACGCGACGGCGTGCTCCGCTTGCTTGAGCGGGCTATCGACGTTCGCTCTGAAAAACTTTTCGAGCTCCGCTTTCTGTTCCGGCGAGCGTTTGTCGGCGGCGAGTTCCAGGATTGCCTTGAGCGACTCCGGAAACTTCGCGCCGTCGAGCTTCACAGTGCTCGGCGGCAATGACGTGAATGACAATCGGAAGCGGCCGATGTTGTGTTGCGTCAGCGCCTCGTGCTTGAGCCGCACGGTCAGCGTCGCGTTCGCCGGCACCGTCAACGGTGATTCCAGCAAGAACATCGCCGAGGTCGGATCGCGGCGTGTCGGACCATCAACCGCCCAGCCGTTGGACGGGGCATCGTCGAGCACGAGACCGATCTCCCAGCCTTTTTGCGAGTACGTCGCTTCGGCTCGGACAAACTTCGCGACCAGCGGCGACGGCAGATCCGGCGACGTGATTTCCGCTTCGACGCGAGACAGCACAAAGTTGCCGTTCGAGAATCGGCCGAGCGATTTCATCGGCAGCGAATCGTCCGGCAGCGTGTCGAGCAACAGGCCGCTGAACTGTCCGGCCGCGATCGGCGCGCTGAGCGTGTAGACGTCATGAGGCGGATTCGTCCCTGATGCTAGATAGCTTCCGTCCGGTTGCTTGGTCAGCGCCGCTCCGCCCGCAGACTTCACATCGTTCGGTTGCAGTGGAGACCAGACGGCGACCGGTTTGTCTTTCAGCAACTTCTCACGAAAGTCCGGCTCCCACGCGGTGATCAATTCGGGGAGTCGCTTCGCTTCCTCCGCGACACGAGCATTCGCGACGACGATCAACTCGTCGAGCCGCTTCAATTCCGCCTCTTGCTCGGCGGTCGGGGCCGAGATGGTCGGCTCGGTGTTCTTCGATTCGCCTTGCAGCGTGCCGCTCTCGGTGACGTTATTGAAGAACGCGAACATCGAATAGAAATCGCGCTGGCTGATCGGGTCGTATTTGTGATCGTGGCAGCGGCAGCAATTGAAGGTCAGGCCGAGCCATGTGATCCCGGTTGTCTCGACGCGGTCGATCACCGTTTCGACGCGCCATTCTTCGGCGATCAAACCACCCTCGCCGTTGAGCCGGTGATTGCGATTGAATCCGGTCGCGACGATTTGCGATTGAGTCGGATTCGGCAACAGGTCTCCGGCGAGTTGCTCGATCGTGAATTGATCGAACGGAATGTTGTCGTTGAAGGCGTTGATGACCCAGTCTCGCCACGGCCATTGAAAGCGGCTGCTATCGACTTGAAAGCCGTTGCTGTCGGCGTACCGCGCCATGTCGAGCCACGGCCGAGCCATTTGCTCGCCGTAGCGCGGCGACTTGAGCAAGCGATCGACGACTTTCTCGTAAGCGTTATCCGACGTGTCGGCGAGGAACGCATCGACTTCGCTGGGGGTCGGCGGCAGGCCGGTGAGGTCGAGTGTGACTCGGCGGATGAGTGTCGCCTTGCCGGCTTCAGGGGACGGTCGCAGCTTTTCACGCGAGAGACGATCGCGGATGAAGGAGTCGATGGGATTTGAAATTTGAGATTTCAAATTTGAGATTTCAGATTTCAAATTCGGGACAGCGGGGCGAACCGGCGAAAGGAATGCCCAGTGGCCTTGGTACTCGGCACCGTCAGCAATCCAGCGTTTGAGCAATTCGATCTGTGCTGGCGAGATCTTCTTTCCGGAGTTGGCAGGGGGCATCCGCACGTTGTCGTCGCTCGACAGCAATCGCTTGATCAGTTCGCTCTCGTTCGCCTTGCCGGGGGCGATCGCAATGGCTCCCGATTCGGCCGGCTTGAACGCGATCTCTTGGACGTCCAGCCGCAGGCCCGCCTTGCGTTGCTTCTCGTCCGCGCCGTGACATTGAAAGCAAGCATCCGCCAGGATCGGCCGGATGTCGCGGTTGAAGGAGACTGGATCGGCGGCGGGGAGGGCAGCCGTGCAGAGAGCAACGGTGAGAACCGCAGTCAGCAAACGACACATAATTTTCTCGCGGGCGGGGAGGAACGATTACTGTGGGAACAGCGTGCTGGAGTCTTTGGCAAAGGATTTCTTGGGGTGAAGTTCTCTTCGTAGCGGACGGAGTTCGAAATGCGAATGCCGCCGAAGCGAGCGGCACAGGCGGGCCGGTCGCGCGAGCAGCCGAACTTCCAGGGGGATGACGAGGCTAAGGCAGCGGCCTCGGTGGCTCGGCTGCCGAGTCGGCCGTCGACGTACATGCTGATCTCACCCTGCTTCTTCACGATCGCGATGTGATGCCACAGTCCGTCGTTGATCGGTGCTCCGGCACCGCTGCCTCCTTCGCCGCCACCTTTCTTGATGCTCAGGTTCGGTGCTCCGCCATCGACGTGAGCGATGATCGAAGCGTCGCCGACGTTGTGGCACTTCGACAACAGCGTGCCGCGCGGGGTGCGGGTCGAGACCCAGAACTCGATGGTGAAGTAATCGCCGGGAGAGAAACGATCGGTTCCGGGGATCGTTGCTCCGGCGGCGTTGCCGTTGGTGGCGACAAACGAGGGGCCGAACATTTTGACGAATCGCTGATCGACCTTTTGGAGAGTCTCGGCCTTGCCGATCTCGGGAGCTTTCGCGATCGCTTCCTGCCACATCTGGTCGGCGCGGTCGCGGGCGATCGGGCGGATCGGGTCTTTCTCCCGTTCACCCGCCTCGAACCACTCGTCGCCGAGTTGCAGGAGATCGCTCGACAGCTTGTCCGTTTTGAGTTCTCGCTGAGCGATCGGTGCCCAAACCTTGTCGTTGGCCTTCGCCAGCATCGGCAGTCCGCGTGCGAGATCCTGTTTGAAGAAGCAGACAAACTTGCCCCACGCAAGATTCGCGGCGGGATCGTCCGGGCTGTTCTTGAGTGTGTCGCGTGATGGCCGAGCAGCCTCGAAGGCATCGCGAATCACGGCCATGCGTTTGCCCGTCGCAAGAGCGTCGTCTTTCAACGGTTTGAAGTTGGGCTTCACCAGTTCTGTGGCGGCCGTTTGCAGAGCTTTGACGGCAGTCCCGTAGTCCTCGGCCCGTACCGCTTCGTCAGCGAGGTCTTTGTATTTGGCGAGCAGCAGCGTTGCTTCCTCCGCGGTTTTCGCCGGGGGAGCAGCCGCCAGCGCCGTGATTTTCAGAGGCAAGACATCGACGAAGAACCGGTCGTCGAGTCCTTTGATGGCAATCAAGGCCAGGTCCAACTGACCGGCTTGAGCGGCGTTGGTCGCGGCTTCGTTCAACAACGCAAATGTCATCGCCGGATCGCCGGCCTTCTCCGCATTTTCGATGAGCGTCCGAGCCAGCGTTCCTTTCTGTTCGGGCTTCTTGGCTTTGACGTACTCGGATTTGAATTGTTCTTTGACGGCTTTCTTCGCCGTCTCTTGCTGAGCGGCGGTCGGAGCCGGCAGCTTCTTGGCGGCCGCCTGATAGGCGAACTGGGTGCTCGATTTGTCGATCGGCTTGTCGTCCGATTTCTGCTCGGTGACGAACGGAACCATTCGCGGCAGGATCTCCTCATCGCCGTCGAAGAACCGCAATCCGCGAATGACCAAGGTGCGGCTGCTGCCGGCTTGCAGCCGCAGCGACCATTGCTTCGATTCGACCGGCTCGAAGCGGACCAATTCATCGACCGACTTCAACGGTTGCTCGGCCGCAATCAGTCGTTTGCCGTCGTCGCGAGCTTCCAGACGCATGGCGGTCGCGTTGTGATCGATCCCGCTGTGCTGCGAATGAATCGCCAGACCAGAGAGCCGGACGCGCATCGGAAACGTGAACTGCAACTCGGCGAAGCCATCCGGCAGCGGCTTCGAATGCCACATGGTGTTGTTGTCGTAGGTGATGCCGGGACCGGCGCTCGGTTTGATTTCCTCGCGAACGATGCTGACAACCTTGCTGCCGACATCCTCGCCGCCGCTGGTCGTGACGCGCGGATAAAAATCGGGATGCCCCGGCAACTCCATCGGGCCGAGCGGGATGATCCGCTTGGAAATTGTGTACCCGGCCGGCACATGCTTCAGCGGATCGAACGTCGTCTTGGGAAAGACGCGGTCGTTGAGTGCGAGTGCTCGGCGGTCTTCGGGAATGAGGATGCCGGGAGTCGCACTGGGCTGCTTTCCCTTGTTGTGATGCTTTGGGTTGTACGACATCAGCGAGTCGTTCTTCTGCATGTCGTAACCGTAGACATCAACGTGCGGCAGCCCGAATGCGTGTCCCAATTCGTGCTGGAGCGTGCATTGATAGTGCTCGTTCTGAGTCAGCTCGCCCGACGAGATGTGCAACATCCCGCCGCCGGTGTTCATGCCGCCGTTGATCGTCCGCCCGCCACCTTCCGGAAACCGATCCTTCGAGTTCATGAACATGATGCAGAAAACGTACGGGCATTGAAACCGGCTGACTTGGAAGTGACCGAGCAGTTCGGCAACGAGATCGGGTGCTCCCCGCTCGCGCGCGTTGCGGTAGTACTCGAGCGGTCGCTGTCCCTCGACGACTTCGACGCCCAGCTTGGCGATGTGAAACGTGTCGCCGAGCAGCTCTTCGTAGCGCTTTTGCGACCACTGAATGTGCTCGATGAAGAGCTGCCGTTGCTCGTCCGTGGGGGACGGCTCCCCTTTCGGGACGAACGCCACGGGCATCACGCTGACTCGTTCCGGCAGCGAGTAGTCGGCCGCCGACACCGGCACGGCGGAGGCAAACAGCAGAATCAAAAGCACGCTCAGAATGCGCATCATCCCCTCCCAATCGCTGGAGTCGAAGTGGAAGCCATCTTAGTCAAATGGAACGGCCGAACGCAGCCGTCCGCGATGAGCCGTTGGGCGCTAGCCCCGGTTCGGACAACACCAACCGGGGCTAGCGCCCAGCGGCTGATCGGAAAGTGACTGCAACCTCAATCCTGAGCCTCTTTGACAATCGCCCCTCAGCGGCACCACATTGACGCACCACCTTCTTTGAGACTTGCTTGATGACCGCCCCAATCTTCGCCGAACCGCGTGCCGCTTATCTGCATGTTCCGTTCTGCGCGCATCGCTGCGGATACTGCGACTTCACCTTGCTGGCCGGGCGAGACGACTTGGCGGGCGAGTACCTGCGAGCCCTGGAATTGGAACTTCAGCAACTCGAGCGTCCGCGCGAAGTGGACACGCTCTTTTTCGGCGGGGGGACGCCGACGCATCTTGCGGAGTCCGAGCTGGCTCGGCTGTTGGATTTGGCTCGCGAGTGGTTTCGACTCGCGCCCGGCGGTGAGTTCTCGGTCGAAGCGAACCCCGCCGGGCTGACCGATGAGAAACTGCGGCTGATGGCCGCCGCCGGAGTCAATCGCGTGAGCCTCGGCGTGCAGTCGTTCGACGAGGGATTGCTCAAGCTGCTGGAGCGAGATCATCGCGAGGCGGAGATCCTCGACACGGTCGCTCGGCTGCGAGAACGATTTGAGAACTTCTCGCTCGATCTGATCTTCGCGTTGCCCAGTCAGACGCTGGCTCACTGGCGAGAGACTTTGCGCCGCGCGATCGAACTACAACCGACGCATCTTTCGACCTACGGCCTGACGTTCGAGAAAGGGACCGCGTTCTGGTCGCGGCGGGAGAAGGGAGCGATCGAGCAACTCCCCAACGAACTCGAACGGGACATGTACGCCGCCGCGATGGACGACCTCGCCGCCGCCGGCTTCGAGCAATACGAGATCAGCAACTTCGCTCGGCCCGGATACCGCTGCCGACACAATCAAACGTATTGGCGAGCACTCCCCTATTTGGGCTTCGGCCCCGGAGCGGCTCGCTACATCAACGGCCGGCGCGAATCCAATCACCGCAGCACGACCACCTGGATCAAGCGTGTGCTCGGCGGACTGAGCGGCGTCGCGATGAGCGAGGAACTCGCCCCGGACCATCGTGCTCGCGAGGCCATCGTGCTCGGCCTGCGGCAACTCGACGGGATTCGCCGTGCTGAGTTCCGAACGCTGACGGGCTTCGATCTCGATTCGCTCGCGAGCGAGACCATCACTCGCGAAGTCGCCGCGGGACGGATCGAGGACTTCGGCGAAGGCATCCGCATCACTCACGAGGGACGGTTCTTTGCCGACCCCGTGATGATCGCGTTTCTGTAACGATCCCAATTGACCGTTTCTTCCGGGCAGAGTTACAACCCCGACACTCTTCACGAAGGTGAGTTCTCGTCTTCGTTTTCCGTTCGCCGTCCATTTGTCATGGCAAGGAGGCCATCATGGGCTGGACTCGTCTGTTGGGTTCCGCAGTTTCCTCGGTGCCATTGCCGCGTGCTGTCGTGCGGCATCTGTTGTTTGCGCACCAGATCGGCATGGGCTCGCGAGTGCTCGACGTCGGCTGCGGGCAAGGCGAGCTGGTCCACTTTCTCGACGACTTGGGGATGGACGCCGTCGGCTTGGATGAATCTCCGGACAACGTCCAATGGGCGGCCGAACACGAGCCGCGCTCCGACTTCCAACTCGTGACCACGCCCCCCGAAAAATCGCTCGAACACATCGCCAACGACGAACCGCTCGATCTGATCGTCGTGCGCCATCTCACCAGCTACGACGGAAACTTGTTCTGCTCATCGAGCTTCCAAGCCACGGCCAAGATGTTGCAGCACTTGCGGCCCAATGGCTGGTTCACGTTCCTCGTGCATCGCGATACCAGCCGCCGCGAAGCCAACGCCTCACACGAAGTGAGCTGTTTTGCTCGGCATTTGTCGTTCTTTCCAGGAACCTGCCGCGTGTCGCACTTCGCCGACTGCGAACTCTCCACGATCGCCAGCGACTGGCTGCACTTGCATCGCCATCACGGCGAATTCCTGGTGGCGTCGCTGCGAGTTCCACATGTGGCCCTGTCTGCCGACGAATGGCAGCGTCTGGCCAACCAAGCCGCCAACAGCCGCGCCGGCTGCTGCTGTCCGTGGGCCGATCGCGGCGATGAAAAACGCGGGAGCGATGAACGCCGCGCTGCGTGAGCATTCTCGACCTCACGTGGCCATCCGTGAAACAACCTGGCGAGCGCGGCGGCGTCAGCCCCCCGGTGCATTCGCCAAAAGACCGGAGGGCTGACGCCGCCCCGCTCGCCTGCTTCATTCCTGGCCGCGTAAGTCTTTCGCGGCTTGAGTCGCCGCCGACATCGCCAACTCGCGTTTCGCACGAGCCACCATGTCGCGCACATGGTCGCGATTCTCGGAGAGCCGCGCGAACGCTGGCTCGATCCAGCTATTCAGAAAGATCAAGACGACCGCCGCCGCTAGACCTGAAAACGTCGCCCAAATCGACTCGCCGAAATTGCGAACGATCGCGTTGACCGTCGCACTTCCCGACTGATCCGTTTGCAGCGCGGCCCCGATCGCCAGCACCGTGCCGAGAATCCCGGCCATCGGATATGCCTCGATCATGGATCGCCAGACGTTGTAGATCGTCTCGAACCGCATCGCGTGCAGGTAACGGCGCTTCTCGTCGAGGATGCTCATGCGAATCGCCAACTCTTGCCGCTCGGAAGATCGAGCGGGGATGTCCAACGCATCCTTCACGTCGGCCAAAAATGCCTCGATCTGATCCGAAAACGCCAAGCTGCGATCTAACACGCTGCGATGTTTCAACCCGCGCGTGAAGTCATCCAGCGTCTGCGCGATTGCTCGCAGATTGTGCCGATACGCCATCCACAGCATCACGAAGATCACCAAGTGCGTGATGAACGCACACAGGATGACCGGCGTCGAAAGCTCAGACAGTCGCTTCAGAAGTTGGGCGGAAAAGTGCATGGCTTGTAGTGTCCGCATTCATGCGGTCGAACGCGAGGTAACGGTCGTGGCTTTGGCCGGATAAATCCGGCCACTACGAGCGCCTCATACCCCCAGCCGCTCCAAAACGTAAAGGGCACTTTCGGCTCGCAGGTTGGCGGCCCAGGCGTCGGGGACCGCTCGGCGTTTGATGATCGGCAGCTCGCGGATGATGCGGAAGTTCTGCTGCTCACACAGGCCGCGGAAATCTCGAAGCGTCATGAAGTGGATGTTCGGACTGTTGTACCACTCGTAGGGAAGCGATTCGGTGATCGGTGCCCGACCCTGCCAGAGCACCTGAAATCGGACTTGCCAATAGCCGAAGTTCGGCACAACGACCAACCCGCGCCGAGCGACACGCAGCATCTCTTCCAGCACGAACTGCGGCCGCTGCACCTGCTGCAACGTCTGACTGAGCACCGCGAAGTCGAACGACTGATTCGGAAACTCCGACAGCCCCGCATCGAGGTTCGCTTTGACGGCCGGCACGCCGCGCTCAATCGCCCCCAGGAGATGCTCGGCATCCAGATCGACGCCTTGCACGTTGCAGCCATGCTCGTCGCGCAGCCGCGCGAGCAGTCGGCCGTCGCCGCAGCCCAAGTCGACGACTCGGCTGCCACGATCCACATGCTGCAAGATGATCTCGTCCGTCAACGCCGCCGTCGGATCCGGCATGCAATATCGCTTGGGCATGAAGCCTCCTGAGGAATCCGTACCGCGACCGTCAGGGAGCGGCCCGGTCGATCACGATCGGCCGCTCCCTGACGGTCGCGGTACGGTAATGAGTTTATCGCGTCGCCGAAGAATCCACCTTCCGACGGCAACACAAATCGAACACGTCGCCGGGTGACAGCAGTTCGTATTTTTGATCGGCTGCCTTCGGCCAGTAGCGGTCGTGAATGACGACCTGGCTCGCGCCGATCACTTTGAAGCGGCGGCCGGTAACGACGATCGCCGTCCCTTCGTCGATGCCGATGCCCAGCAACCCCGGATAGGTGTCGAGGACTTCGGCGAGGTCGTTCTCTCGCTTGCGAGCGATCACATGCTGGTCGATCGCCGTGCAGGACATGAAGCCGAAGCCGATCTCGTGTCCCTTCGCCATCATGACCGTGTTCCCTTCGGGAGCACCGCGTACGAGGTACGAACCCTGAATCGTCGCCCCCGCCGAACTGCCGCCGATCACGCCGCCGCGAGCCAGCACGCAAAACAATTCGCAATGCGTGCGAGTACCCAGATACGAATCGGCCAGCCGCCATTGTCGCCCGCCATCAATCCAGACTCCCTTCGCACGTCGCAGCGGAGCGACAAACTCTTCCGTGTTCGCCACCGCTCGGTCGCGCGTATGCAAGACCGTGATGTCCTTCGCTCCCGCGCGAGCCAGAAAACTCCTTGCCACGTATTTCTCGCCCCAGTCCTCCCCCGCATTCGCGCCGGGAACGATGACGAATGGCGAGTCGATCCCGCCGGCTCGGTCCACGAATTCTTGAACAAGCTCTTTCCCCATCCGGCCGCCGCCGACAATCAGCAGCGATCCGTTTTGTGGTCCCATCGATTGCGCGGACGCGGTCGAGACCAACAGCCAGCCGCAAAGACACACTGTTGCCAAGGCAGTTCGCATGAAGTCACCTAAGTCTCCGAGCGCAGGAAAAAACCTCTGGCGATTCCGCATCGCCAGAGGCTTTGAACCAATAGGTCACATAGGACGAATAAGTCGTATGAGTCCTATCTCAAACGGCTACAGCCCCGAATCAAACTTCACGAGTGACCCCGCCGGCTTGTCGCTCCCTTCGGCAACGGTGCCGAAGACGGCGACGTACAGCACGCCGTTCTTGTCGAACGCGCACGCCGTCGGCTTGTCGAGGCTGGCGATCTTCACCGCCTTGATCGAATCACCGTCGATGTCCAGGCGGAACAGTCCGCCCGCTTTCGGATCGCTCCACGAGTAATCGGTCGCGTACAGCTTCTTGGTCTTCGGGCTGTAGGCCAGACCGGCGATGTCGTTCAGGCCGGTCTTGTAGTTCTTCTTGAGCTTGCCCGTTTCCGGATCGTAGATCGACAGCAGGCTGTCACCCGGCGGAGTCGAGACCTCGCCCATCTGGCCAACCACGAGATCCTTGCCGTCCAGCGAGAAGATGACCGGCACCGGAGCATCGACTTCGGTGGCGACCTTGGTGGCGATCGACAACTTCAACGCACCCGGCTTGCCGTTGGCGGCGGTGCTCTTGGCGATCCAGCCTTTGGTGTCGTCGCCGTTGCAGGTGATGAAGATCGACTTGCCGTTGGAGGCGACTCCGTAGAAGTTGCCTTCGCCCTTCGCAGATTCTTCGCTGGCCTTGATCGGGCCGAGCGTCGCGACGGCGGCGTCCTCTTTGATCGGCGGATGAGCCGCGTCCTTGCCGACCTTGTAGATGCGGACCAATTCATCGCCGTCCAGCCGGCTGCCGTCGCCGACGATCAAGTGCTCGTCATCCCAAAACGCCAGGCCGAGAGGCCCGATGTTGTACTTCGGACCTTTGCCGTAGATGTCGGTCGGGAACCCGCTGATCTCGACATGCGCCTTGCCGCTCTTGGGATCGAAGCGGTGTACGCCGCTGTGAGCCGCAATAAAGACATGCCCGGTCGCCGCCTGCACCGCGACGCCGCACGGATTGTCGATGCCGCCCAACACCGTCGTCGGCTTCGCATCTTGAGCGACCGCCGTCAGAGCGATCGAACCACACAACAAAAACGCCATTGATCGAAGCATGAGAAAAACCTTTCGTTGGGACCACAAGCGGGAAGCCTGCGGTTGGGGGGATTCGGTGATATCGGGACAGTCACTGTGATGTTGCCGCACTAACTTTTCAAACGTGGTGCGAGCTTGGTGAGTCCAAGTTCGTCGATCCAATGTTGCGGTTTGTTAATTCTCTGTCGATCAGCGAAAAGCTTGCAGAGGTCGTTGACTTCTTTCCAAGCTCCATCCATGTCATCGGTCAAATAGAGAACCAGGGCATTGGTCTCAGTGGGGCGGAACAAATTCGACCAGCGATGTTGCTGGTAGGTTCGGACACTTTCAATTTGGCCTAGCTCCACTGCGAGTTGCTCGAATCGAGAACGCAATCGTTATTTGTTTGCATTTGCATCCGCATTTTCTTCGTTCACACCGACGGTCCAACTTGCCGATGTTTCCGCGTAAAGATGCTCCAACCTCCATCGCTGCCCACGTTCATCGCACTCGCATTCCCTCGGTTTTTCAAGAATCTCAAACTTTCTCTGCCGGCAAATCTCATCAAACGCCAAGCCCACGTTCACATAAAACTTCTTCTCCGACGATGACGAACCGTGGCTCGATTGAATGTTGACAACCTGCACTACCTCACCAAGTCGGCGATGATAGTTGCGTGCCGACTTCCGAAAACCAATTCGCTTCAAAATGGGCGTCACCGCGAATTGAACAATCGCATCCAATAACTCTTCCGAAGGGTCTTTGTCGCCAGCCATTTCGATCTGTTTACCCCAAACTCATTATTGGTTACTTCGGCAACTCCGGAGCCTTGTGGTCCGGGTAGTCGGGGCTGCTGAGTCCTTCAGTCATGAACTTCACCAAGTCGGCCTTCTCCGTCGGGGCGATCTTGATGTTGAAGATTGCTTTCGTCGAGCCATGCGGCATCATCTTCCGGCTCTCCAGATTTTATTGGTCCCGCCGACGCGCTTTCCAATAGTTGGGCTTCCGGCGGGAATGCGTGATCGACCAAATGTGAACGATGTCGTTGATCACCTCGTAAATGACCAAGTACGGAAACCGTGGCAGAACCACTCGTCGAACATCGCCGTCGCCGAACCATGTTTCGAGTCGTGAGGCGCGATTCGGATCCGATTCAATTCCAGCCATCGCGGCATCGACGGTTGCAAAGAACTCCAGTCCGAGGCCCTCTCGCTGCTTCTCGTACCATCGCGCGGCGGCTCGCAATTCGTGCTCCGCTTTCGGATGAATCTGGAGGATCATGCCTGCCTCGGAGAACGCAACTCGTGCAGTATTTCAGCACGGACGTCGGACCAATTTCGCATGGTCGTTTCGCCTCGCAGCACTTCGTCCCGACGCGACTGAATCTCGGCCATCCAGGCTTGATCGTCGGCGTCATCAAAGTCGTTGGGATGCAAGCTGAAAAGAACTTCCGCAGCAACTTCCGCTCGCTCGGCAGTCGGCAACTGCAAAACTTGTTGGATCAATTCTTGAACGGCCATGCGGCATCACCTTCCTAGGACTTGAGAGCCGGCGTCGCCAAACGCGAACCGGTCGCTTTGTTGGGATCGGTCACAACCGGTTGCTTCGCGGCCGAACCAAGGGCGATCAAATCGGCAAGATGCCTCTCGCAGACGGCGAGCAACGCATCGTCTTCCACCACGCCCAGCGATTGGCCATCGAAGTCTTCGGAAAGAAATCCCAAATGGGCCAGCATTTGGCCAACGCGGCTATCGGGAGACAACTCGCAAATGCGCGCGAGCTTGTCGAGGACCGCTTGCCGAACAACAAACGGTGCTCTCTTGGGAGCCAGCCATGTGTCCCACGAGTCGCAGTCCAAGATCCGGTCGATCAGAGAATCCAGCAGATCCATGTCTGTGATGCTGTTGAATCGACCGAGGATCACGGCGGACGGTTCGCCGAATTGCTTTGTGCCCCACTTCAAGAGCGTTTTTTGCAACCGCTCTCTGCCACCTTCTTCAAAACCAGACTTCATCTTCACCGCGATATCAAGCTGCTGAAAATAGCGCACTTCAAAACGCTCACGGTCCTGCCGATCCACCGGAGGATTCGAACGCTCCCTGAGGAATTCGTCGGCGCGTCGCATCCAATAAGTCTCGTCATTGACATTGAGGCGACTCATTCTTGGTTCCCATCGAACAGCGAATCCCAAGTCGAGCAGTCCAAGGCACGGTCTCGCAGCGCTTTCAATTGCGATCGAGTGTTGATGGCCTCCAATCGTGCCCGAATGTTCGCGGGGGGCGGCCCTAGCCGCAGGGCACCAATTTCGACCACCCATTCACGAGCCTCAGAGACTCGACCAATTTCAATTCCCTTTTCGATGCCAGTTTCCTCGGCGTCAGCGATGTTCGTCGCTTGGTCGCGGAGAAATCGTTGGCGGGCTTCGTACTGGTGGCGTTCGAGTGTGTCGTGTGACATTTTCTGAAGTACCTCCGTGGCGAGACGGACTTCCGGGATTTGCAACGCAGCGGGCAATGCGGCCGGGTCGAGTTCTGCTCCGTGTTGCAGAAAGTAGGTCCAGCGTTCGATGTCGGTCGTCAACTCGGCGGCTGACTTGTGGAACTTCGGCAGTTCAAAAACATGGAGTTGCCAGTGGTCGCTGAACCGAACTTTGGTCGTCAGGTCCAGCATTTCGTAGAGGCCATGATAGCCAGTCGTCTGCGGGCAAAGCACGTCGTTGATGAAACAAATCACGATCACCGGACGCAACAACTTCCACTTTTCACCTTCCACCAACTGCTGCGAGTAATTCTTGGCCAAGTAATACAACAGCCGCTCCGGAAAATACTGATGTCCGACCATCTGCATTTCGATCAGGAATTCGCGGCCGCTTTCGTCACGGGCCTTCACGTCCAAAATGATCTGCCGGTCTTCGACGGACTCCTTGTGACTAAACGGGTTGAGGATTCTGATGCTGACGATCCGCTGTTTCCCTGACAGATTCAGGACCGCGTTCAGTAAGTTCGGCGTGATCGCCAGACACTCTTTGCCGGCGAAGACTCGCTTGAAGGCGATGTCCACTTTCGGGTCGATGCCGGTTTCCATGCGGAGTTGCTCCCGTAGCGGGCGATTGGCCGATCAGCCCACGTTCTGGCGAACGCGGCTACGAATCACTTCGGCAACTCCGGAGCCTTGTGGTCCGGGTAGTCGGGGCTGCTGAGTCCTTCGGTCATGAACTTCACCAAGTCGGCCTTCTCGCCGGGGGCGATCTTGATGTTAAAAATTTCTTCGTCGAGCCACTCGTTGGGGGTGCCTCCTTTGGCATAGTGCTCGACGACCTCTTCCAGAGTCTTCGCGCTGCCGTCGTGGAAGTACGGGCCGGACTTGGCGATCTCGCGCAGCGTCGGCGTTTTGAACGCGCCGGTGTCGCCGGAGAGCTTGCTGATGTCGGCTCGGCCTTTGTCGAAATCCTTCTTGTCCATGCCGACGCCGATGTTGTGGAACGAGTTATCCATGAAGCTCGGCCCTGCGTGGCACGCCGAACAATGAGCCTTCCCGAAGAACAGCTTCATGCCACGTTGAGCTGACTCAGACAACGCCTTCGTGTCGCCAGCTTTGAATTTGTCATACGGCGCGTTGCCGGAGATGACCGTCCGCTCGTAAGCAGCAATCGCCTTTGCGATGCCATCGGAGGTGACGTCGGTGCCGAAGACTTTCTTGAACTGAGTCTTGTAGCCCTCAATGGCGTTTAGCCTCTTGACGACGTCATCGAGCTTCATCGTCATCTCAATCGGATTCTGGATCGGGCCGAGGGCTTGGTCCTCAAGCGTCTTCGCGCGGCCGTCCCAGAATTGCAGCGTGGAATACGCCGAATTGATGACCGTTGGAGCCGACCGGCCTCCTTTTTTGCCGCCGACACCGGTGGCGAATTGCTCGCCGTTGGAAAAGCCTTTGGCTGGATCGTGGCAGCTCGCGCAGCTCACTTTGTTGTCGAAGGAGAGCCGTCCGTCGAAGTAAAGCTGCTTGCCGAGAGAAATCTTCTCGGCAGTCATTGGGTTATCGCTCGGTACTGGGACAGACGGCAGACCGAGCGGCGGATCGGCCGAGATCGCATCGCTCGCGACCAGTGACGCGAACATGGCAGACAACAACAGACCGAAACATCGAGGCGGGAACTTCATGGCGTGGCTCCTTCAACGGGGGGCGGTGACATTAACCCGCTTGCCCACGTTTGCAAGCTCCGCGAGTTCGACCTCGCGCGGCTCGACCCGCTATTCTGTGAAACAGTGTTGATGACGACAAATGTCTTTGGCGAGCCGGCGGGCGTTAGCCCCCGGACGTGTCGATCGTCGCAATTTGTCCGGGGGCTAAC
>CAMDPX010000044.1 GCA_945905295.1 Planctomyces sp. SH-PL62
GCGTCTGGGGAATTCACCGCATGAGGGGCTGCGGCATGAGCCTCTCGTTTCGCAATTTCCAAGAGTCGAACGGGAAGACTCATGATGCCGACAACTCATTCAAGTCGGCTTCGATCTCCTGAAGCGCCTCACGCCAATCGACCGCTTTCAACTCCCCGCGCGAGTATGCTGCGGATCGCGCCAGCACTTCCGCGGCCCAAGCCTCCGAGACTCCCTCATCAACCGGTTCATCATCCAAACTTTCCAACACCACGACCGCCAAACGACCTCGATGGTCAAAGTTGCCGAAGTGGTGTGACTGAATCCGTTTCATCCGTGGAGCGACTGCCTCAGGACCGTTCTGTTTTCGGAAGAGAATTCGGACCGCCTAATCCTTCTTCCTCGCTACGTCTGCCTCGGTTCGTCCCAAGAGGATGCGGTCGAAAGTCGCGGCACCGCCAACTGTGCTCAGTGACATGGAGCCGATCGTCATTTCACGTCCGGCCAGCTTCCACAGATCGATCGTGACTATCGTCCATTCCTTCGGCGGTGTTGTGGCAACCTGATGCGTCGCGAGCACCGGTTCGAACTTGGTCGCTTCGCCGGCATGCAGTGCCACTCCGCCGGCGTGATGTTCGCCCACACGCAGCGTCATGCCGCGCGAACCCTCGGATCCCTTCCACGCGAACGAAAGCCAGCGATATTCGCCCGGCTTCGTCGGCTGCTCCACGATGCGGAACGCCCAGTTCGGAATCAGGTGACCGAAGGGAGGCCGGTAGTACGCGTTGGCGGTCTTGTCGGATTCCATCGCCAGGCACTTGCCGCCGCTGAAGGGGTCTTCGTAGCGAAATGAAAAGCCGTTGTTCGGATACTTGAGCGACGTCAGATCGCTTTCGTTCTCGTCGAACAGCACTGCCATCGGTTTGTTCGCGACCGCGTCGGGATGCGATGGACCGAGTTCCTCGCCGTGGAGCATGATCTCGCTGAGACGCAGGTTGCCGACGAACCCGCGCGGCAACGACAGTCGGAAACGCGCGGCTTCGACAGGCTTTGGCAAGATGTGCGTGTGAGTTGCTTGGTCGCTCAGCAGCCGTCCCGCCGGTTCCCACGTTTCCTGGCGAGGGTTCCAGGATTCAAACAGCACGTCGCGCAACCACGACTCGGGATGCGCTGGATCTTCGACGATCGTCACAGCGTTGACTCGCAGATTGGTGTTGAAGCGGTCGATGATGAGCGTGAAGTTGGTCCCACCAGAGCCAACGGGATACACGTCCCGCCAGTTGATCCACGGTTTGGCGGGAGCCGTCCGGTCCCCGTCGAATAGCTTGCCAGGTTGGTCGGTGAATTCGACCTGCTGGTCGTTGCTCCGCCGAAGCAAAACGACCGTCTTGCCCGGCGTCAGCAGATTCGTGGGTGCGACCTGCTCGGACGGCTGCGCGTTGGTCCAGAGTTCGTAGCGTGAGGTCGGTGTCGGATCGGCTTGCAATGCGATCGGACGGATGTCGTGAATCGCGGGATCGGGCGACAGCAGCGTGCGCCACTTTTCCATGTACCGCTCGTCGAGTCGCACCACCGTCCCCATCCAAGTCGCCAACAGCAAGTCCCCTTGCGGGAGCCACGCGGGGACGGTCAGAGCGCGCATATCGCGCTCAAGCAACACGTCGCCATCAAGGGACAGAACAGAGGCCGTGCCCAGCTCGCTGGAGAACGCGATCCGTTTTCCGTCCGGGGCGAAGCGCGGGTGATGCACCCGGTCGTCGCCGTTGAACTGCCAGATCAATCCGCCGGCCGAGTCATACAGCTTGAGCTTCTCCACGTCCGTGAGAGCCAGATGCGAACCGTCAGGTGACACGGACAACTCATCGCCCGAAGCGGGAATCGTGTTGATCACCCGGCCGTTGCGGATGACGAACAGCCGACCGGACTCGGTGGTCGTGAGAGCGACAAGTGTGTTGCCGTCGGCCGAGGCAACCACGCGAGTGATCTCGCCGCTGCTCGCCAGGTTCAGCCGCCACTTCGCGGTGCCGGTGCGTGGATCGTGGGCGAGGACTGTCATGCCGCGAGTGGAGGTGAGAGTCTCATCGTTGAGTGTCGTAAGCAGCACACCCGTCGGGGCTGACGACCTCGACCAATCCTCAGCCCAGAGTTGCCGACCTTCACGATCCCACGCCGCCATGCCGAGGCTTCCCGCCGCGGCAATCCAATCTGCGTTCGACGAGACCGCGAACTGGTTCGTGCGATCCAGCAACAGCGCACCGCTGATGAACTCGTGCGGCAGACGCTGCGGCAGGCCCGGCAACACGAAGCGACGCGACGGCTTCCCTTCCTTGTTAAGCAAATGCAGGTGATAGCCCTGCGCCGAAGTGAAATCGTAGCCCTGCACCGCAAAGCCGTTTCCCGTCGACTGCGGGGCGAAGGCGAAGTAGTGGCCGACTCGGTCGCGCCACTTGATCTGGCCGTTGTTGATGTCGAGGCCATAAAGATTGTTGTCCCAATTGAAGGCGTTGAGCACCGCGACGTCCCCAGCAATCGCGATGTCTTTGAGATGCGGACCGAAATGAGGCGCGACCTTCAACGATGGCCTCGCGCTGACCATCGCGTCGACCGCCGGTTTTGCTTGGCTCGGCACGATGGCATAGACGCGCATCGGCAGCGTGCGCAGATCGCATTCCATCCGGCCGGCCGTGTCCGGCTGCACCTGCCGGCCGTCGAACAGGTCATACACCGAGCAGCCCGCTATGTCGCGCAGACCGAGCGTCGTCTTCACCGGCAGACGGGTCGCGATGCCCAATGTCATCCTCCACAAACTGCCCGGCTCGACAGGCGTGGTCGTGTTGTTCACGGCGAAGACGTAGCGCACACCGTCGTGACTCGTCGAGAGGCGTTCGGTCAGCGTCACTTCCGAGTTGTCGCACTCGGCCACGGGAGGCACGATCGGCCCCAGCTTCTCGCGTAGCACGGTCGAGTGCTCCTTCAAGAGTCGCGGGTGTTCCCAGTACGCGAAGTCGTTGTTGATCGAGTGCAGCTTCTCGAACTGATTGAACGACACGCCGAGCGGCTGGAAGTCGGCGACCAACTCCGCCCGGCACGAGCCATCGGCGAACACCGCCACGCCCGCGTCTTTGGCGACGCGCAATGCTTCGGCCAGCTTGGGCTCCATCTCCACCGTCTGCCCGACGACCAGCACGGCCTGATATTTTTTCAGTCCGTTCGCGTCGATGTCGTCGAGGAACACGATGCTCGCCGGTCGGTGGGCGTAGAGGCACAACTGATACGCTTCGAACAGCCGCGAGAAATACAGTCCGCTGAAGTCCTGCCAGTTGTCGATCTTGATGAGCCGGGGCGAGACGACGATTGCAATGCGGTCGTGCTTCTTCGTCTTGAGCATCCACGGGTCGTGCTCGTGAAAGAGCTCGCCCGCGGCCCGCATGATCGACGGCAACCCGTGATAGCCGGAGCGGCTGTCGTACGGCTGCGGTCCCCAGTTGGGAACCCAGCCCGATGAGCCCACACCGTCGCCGCCGCGCATCGCAATCTGAAACAGCACGGGCAGGATTTGCTCGCCGGTCCCTTGGTCGTTCCAGATCTCCGGATGAAACCACGCCGGTTTGCCCGGCCGTTTCTCGAAGTCGACCGCGTGCATGTGCCAGTTCGGGACCGTGATCTGTTCGGCTTGGAATTGCACATCGACCTCGTCCACGTCGCGGTACGTCACCGGCGGATAAACCTGGACGTTGCGGTATGGCCCGCTGTCCGCCTGCTTGAGTTGCGGTGCGACCTCGTCCATCGCCGACTCGAAGACCTTGCGCGAGTCCACCGGCAGGTTCCAGCGCGCCTCGCCGACTTCGTCCAGGATCGGATCCCACTTGCCGGACTCCTTCGCGACCTTGAGCGCCGCCTCGTAAGCCTTCCACTTGGCTTCGGCGACGATCTTGGTTGGTTCGTAGATCCACCAGTTACTCGTCCAGCTCCAGCCGCGGAAACTTGGAAACGGTTTGAGCAGCGACGTGATCGACTTCACGTCAGCCTGATACTGCGCGGGCGAACGACGGTCGTGGCCGCTACCCAGTGGCAGGCCGGCGTCCATGTACGTGAGGATCGACCACTGCCGCACGCCCCCCGCGCCGTACGCGGCCAGCGTTTCCAGACCCGGCGGAAGAATGCGAGCCTTCTCCGGATCGACGCCGATGGGGTCGGCTGCCAACCGCTTCATCAGATCAGGAAGTTCCGGCGCGTTGTGATGCGACCACTCGAATTGCCCACGGAAGTGAGCGATGCCGAATCGGTCCACGAACTGGTTGACGCGCCGCTTGTCGATGCGAGCCATGTGCGTGGCCAGCACATCGCGGCTGTCCCAAAGATTGCCGTAGTTGGCGGTCAGTCCGTAATCACCGTGAACGGTCATGCGAAAATCGGATGCCGCATCGAGACCGGTCCCAATGACCAACGGCTGCGCCGCGACGGTGAAACCAGCAACTTGCGCGGTGAGTCGATATCGTCCGGGCTTGAGTGCGGCAATCGAATCGGCAGCGAACGTCACGTCGCCTCGTCCCTCGGCGTTGATCGCGGCGTCCTGCTTGGCAAGCGTGAGTTTCCCGTCGGTCAACGACACGGTTACGGTTGCCGGTCGCCGATCAGCCGGGGCGCGCACTACGACTGCTGCCGTGACCTTCTCACCCTTCGCGAAATGAGTTCGGTTGCCCGGCGTCAGAATGCTGATGGTCCCCACGCTGTCGAGGACGCGGACTTCGATCATGTCGCGGACAAGGAATTCCGCAGTCGAGCCCGATTGGGCTCCGCGCAGCTCGGGGCTGACCTTGAGTTGGTACAGCCCAGCCATGTCCGCAGGCACGACGATCCGGCCGTCTCTCGACGGCAATTCACGCCAATCGACATCGCCCCACGTCGCGGCCCAAACTCGCCAGCGCGGCGCGATCGGTCTCCCGCCGGCGTTGAACTCAATCGTGAATGGTGTCGCCTCGCCCGCCTTCCAAAGAGGCGTCGGATAACGCACGGTCAGTTGCTCGTGGTCGAGCGACACGACCGCCTTCCGCTGGCCCGTTGCGCGATCAAACGATTGAAACAACTCTGTCGGATGAGACCGTTTGATGAGCAACTCGCCGCCGAAGACCCGCAGCGACGAGAGGTGCATCCCGGAAGCAGGTTTCTGATCGCCGAACTGGAGTGTGAAGTTGCCGTCTGGCTGACCGGCGGAATTGAGCCAGACTCCCTTGTCGTGAACGGGCCCGATGACACAGACCTTGCCATCGGAGTCCACGTCAAACGAACCGAGGCCATCGGGATGCCGGTAGCTCCAGCGCGTCTTTCCGGTCAGGTCCGAGCAACGAACCGTGTGATTCTCAACGTGCCAGTAAAACGATTGTGTCTTCTCGCAGACTCGGAAGCCCGCGAATCTCTTCGTCTCCTTCTCATCGGCGAAAATCGGATACGTCGTGACGGTCCGCCCCTGCGCGTCGATGCGCACGACGCGATTGCGGTGGTGATCGATGCCGTAGAAGTCTCCAGACGTCTCGCCCGCCTCGACACCGAGCGGGGCGTCCCAGCCAACGGCGTCGCTGACGAGAAACTCGGCGTTGGCCGCCAGAGCTTTGAAGTTCGCGTCGTACAGATTCACCGCATGAGCGAAGTGAGCATTGGCCGTCGCGATGACTCCGGCGGCGTTGGCCGTGGCATTGCCCATCGCATACACGACCGTCCCGCCAACCTTGTCCGATCCGTCTCGTCCAAAACGAAGCACGAACCCTGGCGACTGCTGGTTACTGAGATACACCCGCCCGTCTCGGCCGACTGTCATCACCGCACTGCGACTGTCGAACGCAGCGTTCTCGCGAGAAACGATCTGCGTGAGCTGCACCTGAGCGAACGCAGAGGAAGTCAGGATCAAAGCGACGAACGTGACGAGCCAAGTCTTAAACATAGGGGTTGGTCGCTCTGTTGTTGATCGGGGCTGAGGTATTCGTAGCGTGATTGGCGTTGTCGGCGCGATGTGATGCCACTCACTCGCCCAGGATGCCGAGTTCCGCGACGGTTGCGAACGACTGCTCGCTATGTGCTGAGTGGGCTCGCAACAGAATGTAGCGACCTTTGGTGGCGGGGCATTCGATGGTTTGCGGTTCCTTCTTCTTGGCGAGTTTTGTTTTGATCGCCGGTTCGCCGAACTTTTCCGGGGACTGACTGATGCAGAACTCCATGTCCTTGATCGCACCGTTCCAGCCGGTGTCTTGGCGGCCCAGATAGACGAAGCCGCGAATGGTGCGTTCGGCTCCGAGGTCGATTACCAGTTCGTGTGGCGGTGGTGCGACGGTGCCGGAGAACTTGGTATGCCAGAGCGTCGTCGGATCGCCGTCGATGGCGTTGCGAGCGAACTTTTTGTTGTCGGTGTTCTCGCTGCTGACGCGGACGATCTTCCAGTCCTTGTTGGAGAGCATCCCTTTGGTCGGCATCACGGCGGCTTTGGTGTTCGGCTTTGCTCCGGTCAGCGGGTCGGGGGCGTTGGGATTGTCCTGTTGGCCGGTCTTCGCGCGGCGGTCACGCTCATGACGGTCGGTGCGAGCGAATGTGCCTTCAACGGCTGGGGTGTGAGCTTTCGTCGCGAGAGCATCGAGCTTGGCGACGATGTCCGGCTTCGCAGCGGCGAGGTCTTGCGATTCGCTCGGATCGGCGGTGAGATCGTACAGCTCCCACTTCGCGTTTTGCTTCGGTCGCACCGCTCGCCACGTTCGCTGACGAATGGCGGTTGCTCCGCCGATCTCCCAGTAGAGAAAGTCGTGTTGCTGCTGAGCGTGGCCGGCGGCCTTCTCGCCAATCAACGTGGACAGAATCGAGAGGCCATCGACATCGGCGGGAGCTTTGGCTCCGGCCACTTCGGCGATCGTCGGCAGCACGTCGGGGAAGTACGCGAGATGTTCGGTCACTCCGCCCGGTGCGATCTTGCCCGGCCAACGTGCGAGGAACGGGACTCGCAGCCCGCCTTCGTAGAGCTGACCTTTGTGGCCACGATATTCAACGCCAGTCTGAGGATGCTTGTTCGCGGAATGCACGCCGCGCGGATGCTCGGCGGAAGAAAAATAGTCGGCCCCGCCATTGTCGCCGCTGAATAGGACGAGCGTGTTCTGCTCGATGCCCAGTTCCTTCAGCGAGGCGAGCACGTCGCCGACTTGCCGATCGACCATGCTGACCATCGCGGCGTACCGGCGAGCGTTCTCGGGCCACGGCTTGTCTTTGTAGATCGCCCACGCCGAGTCCGAATCAGGAATGTCGAAGTTACCGTGCGGCGGCGTGTAAGGCAGATATGCAAAGAACGGTTTGTCCGTTTTGCCGTGCTCGCGGATGAACTTCATCGCCGCGTCGTGAATGAGATAATGCGAGTACGTCTGCCCCTTCGATCCGCCGTTGTTGCCAGCGAGCGTGACTTCCTCGCTGTTGCGGATCAGGTACGGCGGGTAATAGGTGTGAGCATGGACTTGGTCGTAATAGCCGAAGAAGAGATCGAAGCCATGCTTCTCTGGCACGCCGGTGGAATCGCGTCCGCCGCAGCCCCACTTGCCGAATCCGCCCGTCGCGTAGCCGAGCGGCTTGAGCATCGACGCGATCGCCGTCTCGTCGGCACGCAGCGGAGTGCCACCGCCGTTGACTCGCACGGAGCTATGCCCGCTGTGCTTGCCGGTCATCAAACAGCACCGAGTCGGAGCACACACCGACGACCCGGCAAAGAGGTTCTTGAACCGCATCCCCTCCGCCGCCATGCGATCGAGATTCGGCGTCTTGATGTTCATCCCGCCATTGAAGCCCGGTTCGTAGTACCCAAGCTCGTCGGCCATGATATAGACGACATTCGGCCTGGATGACGAAGGAGCGGCAACGGCATCAAGCTCGAACGATGACGCGAGCAACAGGGCAATGAGGAGAGCGTGGGTGTGCTTCATGGCTGATTACTCCGGTCGTCCGTTGTCCGAGGGTTTCTTGCCATCGATGATCGCCTTGGCTTGGCGAACGTACGGAAGCAGGCGGTGCCACCTGCGGGCTATTTGTTCTTGCGCCAGGTCCAGAACGAGTAATACTTGCCCTTCTTGTCGTGAGCGGCAGCGATCATCGCAGGGCGGAAGCCATCGGCGGCCAGCTTCTTCCATTCGGCGAGAGTCTCTTCATGCGTCTTGTTGGCCCCCGCGACCTCCGTCACACCTTCGAGAATCTCGGTCCAAGTAATGAAGTGGGGCGAGTTGTCGCCGGCACTCACACCGACGTCTCCGACCAGTCCCTTACCGCTGGAATGTTCGGCGATGTTCTTGATGTTCCATTCGACGGTGCCGCCTCCTTGCATGCCTCCGGCACTGATCGGCTTTTTGAGAATCATGTCGGAAAAACGTTTGCCATCGGCGTGCATCCAAGTATGGATCGTCGACATCCACATTCCCCTTTCGTTGGCCGGCTTGCCTTGAGTCCCATCAAGCCAGCCAACTTGAACCACTAACTCTTCCTTCTCCTTGAGTGGCCGACGCACTGAGGTCAGCACATAGCGAGCGACTCCGTCCTGGTCGGGATAGCCGGCGATGTCGCAGGGAATCCAGCCTTCGGCGCGCATGGCTTTGTCATGTTCGGACACCTCGTATTCCTTGCCGTCGAAGAGTTCGCCGGGGAATTCGTCGCGGTGCCAGATCGCGGCGACGAGCGGACCATCAGCGGTCCAATACGGGCGGAACCGAATCGGCCGTAGCTTTCTCAAGGCCAGTGACTTCGACATTGCGATCGCATCGTCGAGCTTCGCCGCCTGACAAATCGCGAAGTCCTTCGTGAGCAGTCCATGAAAGCTCGCAAAGCGAACTTCCAGATCGGCCTCCATGCGATTGAGCAACATCAGTTTGTTCGCACTTCCGTTCGTTGCTGCCCACTCGCTCTCGCTGATTCGTTGCTCGGCCTTCGTCTTGCTGAAGCCTTTGAGGTCGGGCGCGGCATATTCAGCCCATTGACCAGCTCGCAGTTTGAACTGCTGCTTGAGTCGCGGCAGGGATTGCTTCTGCCCCAATTCCCACCATCGCTGCGAGATCGCTTCCGCCTCTTCGGGAGATGCCAGAGCTTGAGCTGCGACCAACTTGAGGTCTTGCTCGGCGGCTTGCTTGATCGCTGCGTCCGATGACTTCGCCAGCAGTGGCAGGCCGGCATTCCAGTCGTTCTTCACCATGATCTCGAACCGCCCAACGGTGTCGTTCGCGGCGGGATCGTCTGTCTTGTTTTTGAGAGTCTGACGCGCGGTCGGCAGCTTGTCGGCGAGCTTCTTCAGTTCGGTCAAATCCGTGCGACCTGCGCTCGCCTTCTTGCCGAGGTCCGCAGACTTCAGCTTGAGAGCAATCGAGCTCACAACGTCATAGCAGTCCTTCGCCACGTCGAAGCGTTCGGCCGCAATCTGCTCGGACGCGACCGACAACAGTTTCTCCGCGAGCGCTGAATGGTACTCCTTGTCGGTCGGCCCGACGGCGAGATCCTTCAGCGTCTGCACGATCAACGTTGTCTCGTCGACATCGAATCGTTGTCCAATGATCCGTGCGACCTTCAGAGACAATTCGGTGTTGTTGGCCTTCACGGCGATTGCATGCGCCTGGGTCAGCAGCGCGTAGTCGCTGCCTGCTGAGGCCGCGTCGTTCTGCACGTTCTCGATCATGCGTTCGGCCAGCGAGCTCTGCTGGGCTTTCGATTTCGCCGCCGCGATGTCGGCTTTGAAAACGTCTTTGACGCTCGCTTGAAGCTGCTTGAGCTCCGCAGCAGGCGGCACGGGACTGCGGTCAGCACTCAAGCACAGACCACTGGATAAGATGAAAACCAAGAGCACGCCCAGAAGGCGAGCAAGCTTGATCCAACGAATCGTCCTCTGAGAAACCAGCATGTTCGGACCTCGAACCGAATGACCCTCAACACAAAAAATCGTGCTCATCCCAAAACGCAAGTTGTCGTGATGATTCTTAACAGGGATTGCTGGGATGAGAAGTCACTGCCGCAGATGTGCCACATCCTCCACGCCCCGGCGAGCACGCCGCAGTTGTGGGCGGAAGAAGAGTCAGATGTAATGCGGTCGCAGGCAGTTGTTTCTTGCAGCAAAGTCAGATCGCCAGCGGAGAGTTGCATGATGCGTCGGCAATCCGGTCCTCTTTTTTGGGTTTTGTTGGGATCGAATTTGATTGCGGCGCTCGGGCTGGGATTCGTCGACCATGCGTTCTCGCAAAGCGCAAAGGCGAAATTCAAAGGTGCAGCGGCATCGAATGAGGACTTGTCGAAATACATTTCGAAGCTGAACAGGGACGAGTCTCCGATTGCCGTGGGGAAGACCGTCACGCTGGTTCTCGCCAACGGCAAGATTCTTTCCGAGGTGGAAGTCACTGAGTTACTCCTGGGCAGCGAAAGCGAGATCCTCAAATCGCTGTCGGTTGCGGATCGCGATGGCAAAAAGAAACAAAAACTCGGGGCCACTTCGGTGACTCGCATTCGATCCGGGGACCACGAATTCAATGTCGTCCTCGATCCGAGCAGAAAGGGGCACGTGCTGATCGACATCACCGCGCGTGATGCCGACGTCAACGAGCGACTCAAGTCGATGCAACAACGATTGTGGCCGGAGCCGACCGATGACGAGCGAGCGAAAACGATCGCCGAGTACAAAGAGTTTCTGAAACGTGTGCAGGCCAGCTATCAGGCTCCATGCTTCCTTCAGGAAACCGAGTTCTTCCTGTTCTTCACGGATCTGCCCGCCGCTCAGGTTCCTCCGTATGTGGCGAATCTCGACAAGATGTATTTCAAGCTGTGCGAAGCGTTCGGGGTGCCGAAAGGGAAGAACATCTTTCTTGGGAAGTGCATCATCGTCGCCTTCGCCAAAGAGGAATCGTTCTTGGCGTTCGAGGAAAAGTTTCTCGACAACCCCAATGCGAAAGGAGCACAAGGACTGGCTCACGGTTCCAGCGATGGGCGAGCAATCATCGCTTGCTTTCGCGGTCACTACGACGTGGCGAATTTCGGAGCGTTGCTGGTTCACGAAACCACACACGGCGTGACACACCGGCTGCGGTCAACCGTCGCGCCTCCGAAGTGGATCGGTGAAGGCATGGCCGATTGGGCGGCGCATGCTGTTGTGCCACGAAAGAGCGCCTTCGATCGTCAAAAAGAATCGGTGGTGAAGGTTCAAAAGTCCGGATCGCTCGGAGGAAAATTCTTCGACCAGGATGCCAAGCTTGAAGCGTGGCAATACGACATTGCGTCGCATTTGGTGAGTTTCCTGGCGCAGCTCGACCCCGGCAGATTTCGAGCGTTTTTCATGAACATCAAAGAAGGGGACACCCCCGAAGAGGCTCTTGCTCGCAGCTATGGTCTCACCCCAGCGGAGTTGTTGACTCAATACGGCCGGTCAATTGGTGTTGCCAACTTGCGACCGTGATGGCGCATTGGTCCTGAACTCACGATCGCGGATACCTCACCGCTACAAAGTCTTGGCGTTTCCAACCACTACCGCCGGACGGTGGCGGGTGTCTTTAGCTCGCGGCTGGCTGAGCGGAACAGGAACGATGGGTCTTTCGGGTCGTTGGTGACTTTCCAGACTTGGCCGTTGTGCATGTAGACGCGGCGTTGCTCTTCGAGGTTGAATGGTCGCGCTCCGATGCGGCCGAAGACGCTGAGTTGGTTGCCGGCTTCATCGACGGCTCGGTCGCGGTCCACGCCTTCGGAGATGCAGACGGCGTGGCCGTCTTTGGGAAGTTTCCTGGTGGCGATGAGCTGCGGAGTGGGACGTGTCGCAAAGCCTCCCGTGCCGGGTGTGTCGGCGTTGGTGAGCTGTACGACGTGCATGCCGTTGTGGCCGTCGGCGAGGTAAGCGAATTCGCTGTTGCAGGTGATGCCCAGCTTCACATCGTTCAGGTCGCCGATGCAGCCGTTGGCGGTGTAGATCTGATCGACTTTCGGTTCGAGCGGATTCTTGACGTCTACAATAATCAGTCCTTCGTGTCCGCCGGAGACGTAGGCGTAGGTGCGGGCGACGTAGACGTTGCGAGCCTCGTGGAGATGCAGGCTGGCCTTCGGTTCGGGGGACGCGAGGTTGGTCACGTCCAATACCTTGAGTCCGTCGTTGTCGGCGACGAAGGCGTAGCGGAATTGAACTTGGACGGCTTTCGGGTTGTTCAAGAACGGTGCGCCGATGACGGTCTCGATGCGTGGGGTCGTCGGCGTGCTGAGATCGACGACGACTAGGCCGACGTCGGCACAGATGTAGGCGTAGGTGCCGACGATCGTGATGGCTCGTGCTCCGCAGAGGATGCCGTTGGGATTGAAGGTGACCGCACGCTCCAGGAAGTTGTTGGTCGGATCGCCGTCGAGCAACGTGCCGGCTCCGACGAGGATCAGCCCCTCTTGGCGATCGGCGACGTAGATGTAGGCGTAGAGCATGTGAACTTTCTGCTCTTCATTTTCCGGATGCTGCTTGCGTGTCGGGTCCGGAGCCGTCGTGGACGGCGCGGCCACGGCGGCGGCGTCTTTGGTGGGGACGTAGAGTCGCTGACCGAACGGTGACACGGGGGCGGTGGTGATTCGCTCCGCAAAGCCTTTGTGGTCGATGAAGGCGGCGTCGAAGACACGGAAGCCGGCCTCACCGCAGGCGGCGTACACATACTCGCCGCGTAACTGAAGACTCTGGATGTTCGCCTTGCGGCGCGGATGTCGGATGCGGTCGGCGACGTCGTGGCCGGGGTGCTCGTGGGCGTGTTCGATTTCGCCCCCCTTCTCGCAGTGCTCGTGGAATTGTTCCGGGAACGCGAGCTTGTGCAGCGTGCTGCCGATGACCGCTTGCGGCTCGTCACGTTCGGTGACGACGACCGCTTCCATTCCGTGCTCGCCGGCTCCGACCCAGCAGTATTCTCCGATCCAGTTCGTGTAGTTGGTGCCGTGCATCAACAACTGAGCCATGATGGCGTTGTTGTCTTCCGCTTTGCTGAGATGGCAATCGGAGCATTGTTTGGTGCCGTCTTTGCCGCGGACGGTGTGTGGCACGTTCGTGGAGAACGCGATGCCGCTCAGGCCGTCGGAGGAAATCGTCTGCTGCTGCACGTAGATCGACTCGCGGTTGTTGTTGTAGCTGCTGACATGCACCGCGCACGCCGAACGGACTGGGTTCGTGCGGTTGCCGGTGACGGTACTGTCCTTGCCCAGCATGTAGACGTCGTCTCGCAAGGTTTGGAAGTTGTACGACGTGTAGTTCCGGCTGACGTCTCCGTCGTTGTGCAGTCCGGGCATTTTCATGTTGGCTCGCTGCTTGAGGTGGCAGCCGTAGCAACTGGGGTTCCAGGACGAGTGGCAGCTCGCACAGGACATCTTCTTGTTGTCGTGAGCACAGTTCGCGGAATCCTTGGGCTTCGCTCCCCAAGTGATCTGATCTCCCTCGAAGCGGACGGTCTTGGCGAGATGCGACTTCTCGTTGTATCTGGGATGGCCTGGCGTGATCGTGTCGATGACCTGCGGAACTTCCCACTGACGAGGTTGGTCTCCGTTCTTCTCCACCATTGCCGTTTGGATGATCTTTCCGTTGGGGCCGCCGACGCGGCGGAAGCGCGGCTTGCCTGACGGAGTGGACAGCAACTCGAGGTTCGTGCCCCCGTCCGGAGCGGCTGGACCGCTGGTGCGGAGCGACGCACGCTGATATGCGGTGCCGTGGCAGTCTTCGCAGGAGATCTCGATGGCGGCGCGCACTTCTCCGTAGAGCTTCGTGTTGCCGTGATTGTCTTGCTTGAAGTGACAGTCGATGCAGTGCATCCCTTTTTCCAAGTGGATGTCCATGAAATGCACCGGCATGCCGTCCTTCTCCGTCCGGCAGTCGGGATGCAACATCGCGTAGTTCAGCTTCGCTGTTGTTTCATCCTCGATGATCGTCCCCTTGTGGTCGAGCAAATGGCCTTCGCGATCCTTCTTGAAGACGGCTCGGAAGACCCAGCCGTGGCCGTGGAAGTCGGCGAACTGCATGTGCTTCAGTTGCGGATTCAGATCGGCCGTGTTGGCGAGGAACTCAGGATCTGACCATTTGCCGCGCAAGGAACCCTCTTCTGGATTGTTCATGGCCGCGCGGACAAATTCCTCGGCCGTCGGTTTCTTTTGATGCTCCGGGTACATCAACTCTCCGTCGGTTTCATTGTCCCACCACTGCATACCCAGGTAACTCTGCAAGACGGTCGTACCGGGGTGCATGTGACAGACGACGCATTGACTGGTTGGAATCGCGGTGGTGAATTCGTGGCGGATGGGGTGACCGGGTTCATCCTTGGGGATCGTCGGATCGGGGTTCTGTGTCAGGCTGCGATTACCGGCGCTGGCATACGGGCCAGAATGCACCGGCGAACGATCGTTGGCGTAGATCACATGACACGCCGTGCAACCGCTGGAGCGGTAGTCGCCGGGATGATCGTTGGTGCCGAGGAAATTCAAGGTCGGGTCGAGCAATCGCGTCTTCGCCAATCCGACGAAGACTGGGTCGGTGCGGTTCTCAGTGCCGAGGCCACGATTACTGAGTCGCGTTCGCGGACGCCCTGGCTCTTCATCGCGAGTCGGGACGCCGACATCGGTGCGGAATCGACCGCCGCGCTCGAAGATACGGAGCACGTTGCCGGGGTGAGAGATCTCAAACCGCGGCAGAGGATCCAGGAACGGGACGACCCCTTTGTGCTTCATCTCCCACTCCGTCGGAGCCGGCACCGTTTGCAAGCGTTGCGGAACGCCGTTCATCGAGTAGCTCTCGCCATAGCTCGAACGTTTATTCGGAACCGCACCGTTGTTGTAGAGGGCCGCGCCCCACAACATGCAGCCGTGAGTCATCATGCTCTTTTTGACTTCCAGCGTTTCGCGCGGATGGCAGCCGGCCGTCCCGCAACTGAGATGCGCGATGCGCAAGTCGCCGGGATTCACGAACCGGACGAACTCGGGGCACTCGTGGTTCAGCACGGTGTAGGATCGGACCGGATTGCCCGATGAGCCCCAGACCTCCGGGAAACGCGGCTGGACGTGAGAGTACCACTTGTTCGTGGTGGAGGCGTCGCCGCCGTGGCAATCGACACAGCCCAAGTTCAACGTGTTGGGCTTGTGCATGTCGCCGCAGTTCTTGTGGCACTCCACGCAGCTCCAACTCTTGGCGTGCGCTTCATCAGCCGTCTGCCGCATCAAGCTGAATTGGTCCAATCGGGCCAAGTCCGCCGCGCGGTCGGCCTTCGAGCCATGCGGCGAACGCACCGGCTGCGGCGGATCCTCTGGCGACGGAGGGAGGTCGATCAACTCTTTGAAGCTGACCGGAGACACATCCGTTGTGCGATCGGCCGTCGCGGCGGGCGATGACCGCGCCGCCTTCGGCGAATCATCCTGTGCGACAGCCACGTCGATCAGCTCTTTGAAGCTGCTGGGACGTGCGGCGCGTGCCGGCTTCGGCTCGGCAGCACTCGCCGTTGCGGTGAGGCCCGCACAAAGAATGGTCAAGCAGAAGATTGGCGTTCGGAGCGGCATGATCTCGTCCATGAAATCTCGTGCGTTCGGAATGTGTATAGGACTCAGAGACTATCTGAGACGCCCGTTGCCTGACTCTCTGAGTCGGGGCTTTCGCGAGAAAACACCCGACTCGGAGAGTCCGGCTACGGTGACATCAGAAGGTGAAGTCAATTTCCATGAAGCTGGCGAAGAAACCACTCGGACTATCGTTGGTGCGATGGTACAAGTCCTTAAAGCCGGCACCGGGAATCAAGCCTGAAACACCGCCGACGATGATGACGTTGTTGTTCAGGAATGGCCGGTACTCAAAGCCGGTGCTCAAGTCCGTTCCGATGCTGTGCCCGACGTGTTCTTGAAAAATGAACGTCTCCAGAACGCCGGTCTTGTCAAACCACAGGAAGTTGCAGTTGTTGATAAACCGCAGCTTGGGAGTGATGTCGTAGTCCACACCCAGATTGAACAGGAACAGGCCCGGATTGACGAAGTTCGATTGGCCTTGGAATTTGCTGGAGCGCAGATCCGGGACGAGGCTCTGGCGGTTGACAAGGTTCACTCCGAAGAGGCCGATGGTCTGACGTTGCCAATAGCTGAAACCGCCGCCGCCAAAGTTCGGGTTGTCGAAGATGGTGTCGAAACCTCTGGCCTTTCCGTCATTGATGTTGTTGTCGCCGCTGGACCAGAAGAACGACGTGCGGAAGCGCGCCCAGTCTCGATCGTAAGACAACTCGATGGCGGCCATCTGCGCGTTGATGTCCTGCGCTTTGCCGGCTAACGGGTTTTGCGTGTCGCGCCCCAACGCCCAATAGAACGCATGGCTGATGTTGAAGCGGTTGATGTGCCCGTCGCCGGCAAAGCCCAGGTAGTACGACTCGACCCTGTGCTGCTGGAACGTACCGACTCCGTCAGGACGGGCCAGGTTATCGTTTTTATCCAACTCGAAACTGGGTCCGTCGTTGTTGTAGTGAAAGCTGGCTTCCGCCGTGTAACCGGGCCAGATGAAGTCCTGGCGGTAGTAGTTGGCGATGATCGTGTTCTGGTGCCGGTCATCAAACGTATTGAGCAAGCTGTTGGACTGCTTCTCGGTTTGATCGAAGAAGACGAGGTTGAACTGGTCACGATTGGCGTTGTTGGTGCCGAACAGCCGGACGCCGCGGTTGGTGTCACTGAAGATGAATCCGCGGAAGTCGCTGAGAAAGAACTGCGAGCCGGCGCGGACCGAGACGAAGTCGTAATACGGACTGGTGTCGGCGAGCTTGGTCTCGACGAACCATTCCTCCAAGGCACCATCGCCACGTGACCGAGTCGAGCCTTCATTAACGTTCGGGTTGACGATGGCCAGCTCGTTGACGTCGAGGTAGTTAAAGTTGAGGATCGGAGTCAGTTTGACGCGCCAGTCGGCTGGCTTAAATGCTCCGTCGCCATGAACCAGGTCGAACGACATTATAAAGTTTTGCACATAGAGAAACTGATTCGGGTCGCCAAAGAACTCGTTCTGGTCGGGACTGCCGGTGCTTTCGAAGGGAGTGGTCGGCGTCGGAACCTGACGCGCTTCCAAAATCGAAAGAGCGGTTCCCGTGAAGGTCAAGAACGTGTGCTGACCAATAATGGGATAGTCCCCCTTGAGCACGTTCTGGTTGTACGGGTCGAGCATACTGCCTTGCACATACGGGTAATCGTCCACCCAGGGATGGCCTTTGCCGTAGCGGTCCCAAGCGGGAAATCCGGATCGCCAGCGATCCTCCATCGGGACGAAGTGGCTGCTCTCCTGACCTTCGCTGGGAACCACACTGCTCTGCCCGCTGAAGCCGAGCGGTGCTTCCACGGGGTAGGCGAACAAGACGCCTGGCTCCAACGGCATTTCGGGAAGCAGCAGCGGATCTGTCTCTGAGAAGCTCGGCGACAACGGTCGGCGCAGGACCGGCGGCTGAATGTTTTCTGTGTCGGGCGGTGGCGGCACCGAGTCGTCTGCGTCCGTCGCTCCCGTCATTTCGATACCGGGATCGGACTCGGTCTCTCCGTCTTCATAGAGAGCCGGCAAGATCTCTTCCGAGTCGAGAAGCGGCGGCGCGGCGAACGAACTTCGCCATGCGACGAGGGACAACAGGCTCAGCGTAATACACACACCACTGACACGCCGAACGCCAGAGTTGCGCAGTCCTCTGCCAATCCAACATGCGAGCGATTCGGGGTTCTCTGTTTGATGCGACACGTCTCGCCTCATTCCCTGAGAACGCGGCCTGTTCCTCCGATGAGGAAACAATCGGCGTCCCTGCCACAAATACGAAAGTCTTCCCGCAGTCGCCCGAATGACTACGGCTTTTCCTTTCACATCGGTTCTTCCGGTGAAAACAAATCAATCTGTTCTCAACGGTTCTAACATCCGATGAAGGAAATCAGTCCGACGCGCTGATCCGAGAAAACACAAAAGTCAGGTAGCTTTGGGTATCCCGGCTGAATAGTTTGTGCGAGTCCTCGCAATTTTATGGAATCTTCGGGCCAAGGAGAGTTTCGCTCATGTTCTTCCCATCCTTCCGCCGGCTGGCACGCCGCAGGCACCGATCCGCGAATCAAATCGAACAATTGGAGTCGCGTGAATTGCTGGTCGCGCAATTGACGACTGCCGAAGTGACCAAGCTGCTGGATCGCGCCTCAATGGCGACCTCCACCGACGACGCCATCATCGCCGTTGTGGATCGCGGTGGGCACATCCTGGGAGTTCGCACGGAACAGGGAGTGCTCGACGGGATTGATGCCGACACCCTCAATGGCGGCAACGCGAACGACCTGATCGATACCGCTGCGGAAATCAATACGCTGGTCTACGCGATCGACGGCGCAGTGGCCAAAGCTCGGACAGCCGCCTTTTTTGCCAACGGGACTGCGGACACCCGAATTGTTCCTGACGAAGACGGTCCGATACCCGGAACCATCACACCCTCGGTGGGCCCCTTGACGTCACGCACCATTCGCAACATCAGCCAGTCCACGATCACACAACGCGAAGTGCAATCGAATCCCAGCATCAGCGATCCCAACTCCACGCTCCGTGGTCCGGGATTCGTCGCACCGATTGGTGTGGGGCAACATTTCCCGCCAGGAGTTCCACACACGCCGCAGGTGGACTTGTTCGCGATCGAACACACGAACCGCGACAGCATCGTGCATCCCGGCTTGGATAGCATCAAAGGGACCGCCGACGACATCGCGCTCCAGCAACGATTCAACATCGATCCCGCATTCGTGCCCGATGGAAAAACCATCGATGCCCCGGAAAGTTATGGCTTCACATCAGGACTGGCCCCCAACGCTCAAGCCCGCGGCATCGCGACCCTACCGGGAGGATTGCCGCTCTATCGCATCTTCGATCAAGACCCGAACAGCCCCACTTTCCAGCAGCTCGTGGGACTCGATGTCGTGGGTGGCATCGGAGTGTTCTTCCCCGGCACGGTTGATCCCGATGGTCCCGGCGGACCAGGTCGCATTGGCGACGCCACTTTTGAGCAAGACTATCCGAACGCCCAAACCGAATTAGCGCGGACAAATGCTCCCAAAGTCTTGGAGTCCGAATACGCGGCGCTGTTTGCCATCGGCGGCGGAATGTTTGGCGGACTCAACTTGGCGACGGACCGCTTCTTCGGAGGCGACTTCCCAATTCCGTTTGGACGAATCGACCTGGTCGGGATCACGCTCCAGATCATCGGGCCCACTCCTGGTGTCTCGGGCGTGCGCACGATCGAGGCCATTGGCAACACGATTCCGAAGGGGGATGTGAAACTCGGCGCGCGAATCAGCCAGACGGCCACCACGCTGACCGTCAACAACGCTTCGTTACTCCCCGCAGTCGACGGAAACTCGGCGTCGGTCGATTTCCGAGTGCTCATTGATAATGAGATTCTGGCGGTCACCAACGTCGTGGGAAACACGCTGACCGTCGTACGCGGTCAGAACGGCACTGCTCCCGCAGCACACTTGGCCGGAAAAGCAGTCATCCAGGGCACCGTCCAACTTTCGGCCGCCGTCAATATCTCGGCGACCACGATCACGGTCACCGACTCCACGGTTCTGCCAGCCTTTGATGCGGATCCGGCAAGCGTGGACTTCTTCGTCCGCATCGAAAACGAAATCGTCGCCGTCAAGAATGCCGTGCAGAATCCCAACGGAACGGCGACCCTGTCGATCGACCGCGCGCAGAATGGAAGTCTGGCCAAGGCTCACGCGAAGGGGAAAGAACTCGTTGCTGGCAGCGGTGCCAACCAGTCGGTCAAGATCACCTCCAGTGTTGCGGCCACCTTAAGTGACTCGGCAACAAGCCTCGAAGTCCCCGACGCTTCAGTGTTCACGCAGGCGACGCTCCCCTTCTCGATCACCATTGATACCGAAGTGATCTCGGTCACCGGCGTCGATACCGTCACGAATACGTTGGCCATTACTCGTGCGCCGGGGGCTGTGGCTCATGCCATCGGAGCCACGATCCGAACCGTGACGAACTTCACCGCCGTGAACGGGAGAGAGATCGGGGAAGGCTTTTTGGTCACTCCACATGACTCGCCGTTATTGACGACGGCGACCTCCAGCGTGTCCGTCGCTTTGGACGCGGTGGCCACGACACTGACGGTGCCCAATGCCTCCGTGTTTCCGGCCGTAGACGGAAATACTGCCTCGATCGACTTCTTTATTCGCATTGAGAACGAAGTCATCGCGGTCACCCATATCTCTGGAAACACTTTGACGATCGTCCGTGCGCAACGTGGCACCACGGCCGCGTCTCATGCGATCGGGACAACGATCTTTACGACGGAGCTCACTGGGGCGCAGGTTTTGCAAATCATCCAGCAAGGCATCGTTGTAGCCGCCGATACCGAAACACGGTTGGACCTGGACAATAACGGCCAGCCGGACCTCACCAGCGACGGACGTCGGGTGCGAGCCGCCATTCGGTTGGAAGTCTCAGGGGTCAACCCCGCGACAATCAGAGGCAATGATCAGCGGCAACTGAATCGAGTGGGGACGAATCCCGGTGCCTCCGCGATCATGGTTCTGGCCGTCGCGGATGCCGATGGCAACGTCTTGGGTCTGTACCGCATGCACGACTCGACGATCTTCTCGATCGATGTGGCCGTGGCCAAAGCACGCAACACGGTGTACTACGCCGGCCCGACCCTTCAAGACGTCGACCGAGTCGATGACAACCGCGACGGCATCCCTGATCCCAACGTCCCGCTGGGGACCGCGTTCACGAATCGCACGTTCCGCTTCTTGGCCGAGCCGCGCTTCCCACAAGGGGTCGATGGCAGCCGGCCCGGTGCTTTCTCGATCCTCAATGAAACGGTCGGGGGAGTGCCAGTGACTCAAACACAGTTTCTCGCATCGAGAAGTCCGCAGACCGCAGTGCGTGCGGCCGACAATAACGGCGGTCCGGTCGCCGCATCCGCCTTCCAGACGGTGCTCGGCTTTGATGCCTTCAATCCCGGTCGAAACTTCCGCGATCCGAACAACATTGCCAATCAAAACGGCATCGTTTTCTTCCCCGGCAGCACTCCGATCTATGCCGGTGTCGGTTCTCTCAACGCTGGCGCGCTGAATGGAGGCTTCGGGATCAGCGGTGACGGCGTCGATCAAGACGACGTCGTCACCTTCTTCGGCGCACGACAATTCTTGCCACCCGATGCGAACGTGATCGCCGATGAAGTCCGAGTCCGCAACACTCGACTGCCTTACCAGAAGTTTAACCGCAATCCGTTCGGGTAACCGACGGAGCCGCCCGATCGGGTGGAATGCTCAACCTCGTTTGCAACACTCGTGTCGCCGTTCATCGGCGATCGAATCAGGAGACGCCATGATGGCCACACCTCACCGAGACGGATTCCGAATCGGCCGACATCTCGCCACCGTTGTTTTGACAGCGATCATCGCATCATTTGTCACACCACTCAGCGCGAGCGATGAGCAATGCCCAAGCTGCGAATCCCACGACCGTCACGCTTGCGCGGGCTGGCCGCAGTGTATTTCTCCCTGGGCTCGCCCTTCGTATGGCTGCCATGAATGGGGCGGCTACGTCGGCGGTGGTGCTCCCCATCACGGCGATTCTCGTTGCGCCCACGAAGGGACTTGGGGCTGGGACTATCACGGCCGCCTCTTCACCAAACGAGTCTGGCTCGGCTGGCACCACGGCCGCCGCGAACAAGGGGGCTACGGAGCCTACAAGTCAGACGGGCCGCGCATTCTGCCGGAATAGGCGCTTGGCCATCGCTTGTGGTCAACACGCACCCTGACAAGAATCGCCGCCCGTTTCGTTCTTCGGGTTTTGGTTTTCTGTCAGGAAGGTGTTTCATGCCGTCGTGCGTTTTGGCTTATTCAGGTGGTCTCGACACGTCTGTGATTCTCTGTTGGCTGCAAGAGCAAGGCTACGACTGCCACGCGGTCTACGTGGACCTCGGCCAGCCCTGCGAGGATCGCGAGGTGATCATGCAGAAGGCGAAGAATTGCGGAGCGATTTCGTCCCGCATTGTCGATGTGCAGGAAGAACTGTGTCGCGACTTCGCATTTCCGATCATGCAGTTTCAGGCGAAGTACGAAGGCTGGTACTTGCTGGGAACCTCGATCGCTCGGCCGTTGATCGCGAAAGAGTGCGTCCGCATCTGCCGCGAGGTCGGAGCCGAGGCGTTCGCTCACGGAGCCACCGGCAAAGGCAACGATCAGTGCCGCTTCCAACTCGCGGCTGAAGCACTCAACCCGGCAGTTCAGATCATCGCGCCCTGGCGAATTGAAAAGTACCGAGCCGCGTTCCCCGGCCGGACCGCCATGATCGACTACTGCAACGCGAAGAACATCCCCGTCAAGGCGTCGGTCTCGAAGCCGTACTCTTCCGACGAGAATTGCCTCCATATCAGCTATGAAGCGGGTCAGCTCGAAGCACTGACCACCAACGGAGTCGAGTTGGTCGAGTTCGGCATGTGCGTCACGCCAATGGCCGCTCCCGACAAACCAGAAACGCTCACGATTCACTTCGAGTCAGGAGTCCCGGTGTCGCTCAACGGACAGAAGAAGTCCGCGCTCGAAATGGTCAAAGAGCTCAACACCATCGGTGGCCGAAACGGAGTCGGCATCATCGACATGGTCGAGAACCGCTTCGTCGGCATGAAGAGCCGCGGCGTATACGAAGCTCCGGGCATGACGATCCTGTATCACGCTCACCGCGTCATCGAACAAATGACGATGGACCGCGACCTGATGCACCTCCGCGACCGCCTCGCCCCAGAAGTCGCAGAGATGGTGTACTACGGCTTCTGGTATCACGCGAAGATGGACGCGCTGCTGGCGTTCAACCAAAACGCTCAACGCCACGTCACCGGCGATGTCACGCTGAAGCTCTACAAAGGGAACATCATCACCGCCGCCCGCAGCAGCCCCAACAGCCTCTACGACGAAGGCATTGCCACGATGGAGGGCGGCGGCAGCTACAACCAAACCGACGCCGAAGGGTTCTTGCGGATTCAAGGCTTGCCGGGGCGCGTGCAGGGGCGAGTTACGCCACGAAGTTATTGAGAGTTCAAACTGGCACGCCATGAAAATCACACTCAGCATCATCATCGGTTCGCTGATGCTGGCGATTCTCGCGACGGTTCTAGTCGAAAGCCGCTTGCCTCGCCGGTTGAGTGAGAGAACCGCAGTGAAGTTTGCTGGCTTTGCAGTTCTCTGCTGTTACGTTGTCTGCATTGGTGTGGTTTCTGCACTTCTCAGTCATTGCTTTAACATCCGCGAATGGCTTGCCATTCTGATCGCGGTTCCGCTCGGAGCTCTTTTTTGGCATTGCTTGCAAAAGCCTCTGAGGGTTGAAAATGGTCCTGAGACTTGCCGCGGCTGACCGGTACACTCAAATCCACACGGAAGGAATTCTTCAATGCCTGGACTCAAGACTCAGAAACGTCGAACGACGAAGCCAACGGAACGAAAGATCGTCGTACCGATGGATGACTCCAGCCGCGCGGCGGTTGTACGCGCGGCTGAACTGAGGCATGTCAGTGCAAGCGACTATGTCCGTGAGATCGCAGTGGCTCAGGCGAAGCACGAAGTGAAGGCGGCTCAGCGGCAAGTCATCGCGTTATCGCCCGCTGAACAGCTTCAGTTTTGGAACGCACTCAACACACCGCCTCAACTGACGCCGGCCCAGAAGCGGCTCGGCAAAGTGATGCGAGGCGGGAAGTGAATGAGATTGTTCTTCCAAACGGGTTCCGATGGGAGCGACTTCGCCGTGAGCATCGCCGCCGCGAATTCGTTTGTGGTGAACCTTTGGTTGACGACTGGTTGAAAACGAAAGCATTGCAGCATCAGTCGAAGCACTTATCTGTCACTAAAGTGCTGTTGGATGATGTCGCCCACATCGCAGGATTGTTCACCCTGGCAACGGGGCAAGTCAGCTTCGCTGATCTACCCGCTGAAATCGCGGAACGTTTGCCAAAGCGTGAACTGCCCGTCGCCGTACTGGCTTGGTTGGGAGCGAGTCAGCAGTCTCATGGCCAAGGCTTCGGACGATTGCTGTTGGCTCAAGCATTACGCGACTGCCACATCGCGGGCCAAACTTTTCCCTTCGTCGCCGTGATTCTCGATTGCCTCAATGAAACCGCGAAGGCGTTCTATCGCCGCTGGGATTTTCAAGAACTCCCCGGCCACGGCTTTCGACTATTTCTGGGCACCACGCAACTCGAATCGATGATGCACGCGAATTAGTTTTGGAAGTTCACATGCCAGTACATCGCATGTTCTTGAAAGGCCCGTGGGAGGTTCGGCGGCTGGATCGCGATGAACCGTCGCGTCGTGTGACGATGCCGGCGAGTTGGCAGACGATCTTCGAGGAGAGCAATTGCGGTCGCGCCGAGTTCCGCAGGAAGTTCAATCAGCCGACAAACCTCGAATCGCACGAGCATGTCTGGATCGTGTTTCAAGGCGTGCGTGGCGCGGCTTGGGTGGACCTCAACGGCCAGCGACTGGGCGGCATCGACATGGACGACGAAACGGGCGAGTTTGAAATTACCCCGCACCTCGCATTGCACAACGAGCTGGTCGTGCAACTCACGTTTTGGGTCGGAAGTCCTCCCGATCAGCCGGGAGGTTTGTGGGGACCAGTCGCGTTGGAGATCCGCTCGTAGGCCAGGCTTTCCAACCTGACTCTGACTGGGTCCGAAGCGTTCGAGTCAGGCTCGAAAGCCTGACCGACTTCAATGACTGGCGTGCCCGTGATCCACATGTCCGGTCGCAGGACTGTGAGCATCATGTCCATGGCCGCCGTGGCCGTGGTCGCCATGAGCGTGCGGGTCGGGCATCGTCACTTCGCACCATTGCTGGCAACAGCCGGAGAGCTGCACGCTGCCGCAGAGAAACATTAAGCAGAACAGCGCGGTCACATAAACCAGCTTGCCGACAAAATTGCTGAGCGTGAGGCCGAAGAGGTGATGACTGCCGCTCGCAGGCGGAGCCACGACACCCCAAATCAACACCCAAATCGCACCGATCAACAGCACGCCCAGCAGGCCACCCTTTGAAACCAAAACCTCGCGCAGCTTGTTCCAATTCACAGCGCACAGCCAAAAGCCAATCCACACCGCCAACGGAAACCACGGCAGCAACAAGCCGCTCACGGCCTTCAACAGACCCCAAGCGGCGACAACCAAGTCGCTCAGGCTGACCAGTAATTCCGTCATTTGGACAACTCCCAACACCTCGCGGCGACTCAACAAAAAACCGCACCTGCCGGACAGTGCGGTCTGCAAACTCCTTAACGGGGCAGGACTGTCGCAAGTCGCATCGCGGAAATCAACGGAGGGTTCAGGCTCTCGATTCCGATTCCGTCAGTTGCTACCGTGGCCGCATCGAAAGGAACATCTCATGTCAGAGGCACAAGTAACTCCGTCCCCCGAATCTCCCTCGAAAGAGGAACTCAAGCTGGCCCTGAAGGCGTTCCGAAAGCGTCTGAAAATGACTCGACTCGATGATGAGTCGCGGCTGGGCTATGGCCCGATGTCGAGCGGCGGAAAGTCCAGCATCATCGCGATCTCACCGCCGAACCAATTCTCGATGCGGGTGTGGGAAGAACTCGTCAGACAGGGAAAGTTGAAGTCCGCCGGACACGGGATGTTCGAGTTGACGGACCCGTAGCGCAGCGGCGTTGCTCTGCGACTCCGATCCGAGTCGCGGTGCGACTGTGAAAGAATTGGTAGCTGAACTCGCCAGAGTTCAGTTTTCTCGGCGAATTCTGAAGTCTGGCGACTTCAGCTACCAAAAAGTTCACAGCCTCGGAGCGACTCGGCGACGGGCGTCATTGGTTTTCATCGTCGCTTGTCCTGCCTAGACTCCTCGCCGACGTTTCGTCAGGCGAGAGGAGCCGCTCGCGCCTGTCTGCAAAATACTCGGCTGAAACTCAGCTTTTCGGAGGAAGTGCCATGAGCCAGAAGAAAACTCGACGCGACTTCATGCAGACCACACTGGCGGCCGCCGCAGCCAGTTCGATGCCGTATTGGTTCTTCCGCGATCCGGCGGAAGCGAAGGCGTTTCAGTCGCCCAACGAGCGGCCGATCATCGCCTGCATCGGCACCGGCGACCGCTGGAACGCCGTTGGCCCGAACGCTCTGAAGTTCGGCGATTGCGTCGCCGTCTGCGATGTCGATGCCGAGCACAAAGAGAAGGGCAAGAAAAGGGTCGAGGAGACTCAGAACAAGAAGGGGGCCGCCAAAGAGGTCAAGACTTACGAGAACTATCTCGAACTGCTCGACAAGCACCCGGAAGTGCAACTGGTGACGGTCGTCACGCCGGACCACTGGCACTCGAAAATCTCGATTGACGCGATGAAGCACGGCAAAGACGTGTACTGCGAGAAACCGCTCACGCTGACCATCGACGAAGGCAAGCAGATCATCAAAGTGCTCGACGCCACGAAGCGCGTCTTCCAAGTCGGCACACAGCAACGCAGCGAGATGTCGGCCAACGGCGGCAAAGTCCAGCAACAGTTTTTGGTCGCGGTCGCGATCGCCCGATCGGGACGGCTCGGCAAGATTCAAAAAGTCGAGTGCCGCATCGGCGGAGCACCGACCAGTTCGGACATCCCAAAGGCAGACGTCCCCAAGCATCTCAACTGGGACATGTGGCTGGGCCAAGCTCCGATGACCGACTATCTGCAAGGTGCCTTCGGGAACAACAAGCAGTACCCGGAGGCTCGCACACATTACGAGTTCCGTTGGTGGTACGAGTACTCCGGCGGCAAGATGACCGACTGGGGCGCTCACCACGTCGATATCGCCACCTGGGCGATCGGCATGGAAAACAGCGGCCCGATCAGCGTCGAAGGGACGGCGAAACATCCGGTCCCGTTCGAGAACGGCAATCCGACCGTGACCAACCGTTACAACGCGGCTCACGAGTTCAAGATCAACGTCAACTACCCGAACGGCGTTGAGATGCTGATCCGCAGCGACGAGGAAAACGGTATCCTGATCGAAGGGACCGAAGGCCGCATCTTCGTCAGCCGTGGCTCACTGAAGGGGAAGCCGGCCGAAGACCTTGAAGCCAACCCGCTGCCGGCCGATGCCATCGCGAAACTCTATAAAGGCAAGAAGCCCGGCGACCACATGCGGAACTTCTTCGAATGCTGCGTGGACCGCACTCAGCCGATCAGCGACGTCTACACGCATCACCGAGCGATGACGACCTGCCACTTGTCCAACATCGCCATCCGCCTGGGCCGCAAGCTGACCTGGGATCCCGAAAAGCAAGAACTTGTCGGAGACGCCGAAGCCAAGAAGATGCAGTCCCGCGAACAACGCAAAGGCTACGAAATCATCGTCTGAGCAATTCTCAACGACCTGTTTCAGAACCTCGAAAGGCAGCCGATGCAAGTCGGCTGCCTTTTTCTTTGCGCCGGCGCATTCGCCCGTCCGGGCAACGCCGCTATTCATTTTTATGAAGCCAGCACACGCTCGGTGAATTCTTGAGCGTGCGTCTCCACTCGAACCACCACCGCCAACGAGTCGCCGCGCAGGATTGATCGGGCTGCCGTGGCCAGCTTGCGGAGCAATCTCATCGTCGCCACGATTTCGGTCTGTGAGGCTCATCGCAACTCCGCGTTGGTCCTCAATCAAGCTCGGTGGGGGTCATTGGTTGGTAACCACCGAGGCGAGCTCGGCGGAGTTGCTTGATTGAGGGTTCGTAATGCCTCGCATCAGATCGAGGCGACATGCGACAGCACGAGACTCAATTCCGAGTGCGATACTCCGAAACCGATGCGATGGGCTTCCTGCATCACGCGAATTATTTCTCGTACTTCGAGGTCGGTCGGACGGAGTTGTTTCGCGCTCAAGGGGGTGACTATCGAGCGATGGAGGAGGGGGGCTTGTTCCTCGTCGTCGCGAAGCTCGATTGCCGGTATCGCGTGCCGGCACGATTTGACGATGTGCTGACGCTGAGAACGACGATTACGGCGGCAACCGAGGCGAAGCTCGAACACGAGTACCAACTCTTTCGCGAGGGGACGCTGCTTTGTACTGGGCATAGCACGTTGGCTTGTGTGGATCGCAGCGGAGCACTCCAGCGGATGCCGGCGGAGTTGCTGTTGATGTGCGGCGAAGAAACGTAGCGTCACATGCGAGGCTCCCGATGGGAGGGCGAGGCTCCCGCCGAGCCAGAACGGGGATGAAGCGTTCTCCGTCTCGGCTCGGCGGGAGCCTCGCCCTCCCCTGGCGGCGCTACATGGTGCCGAGTTCGTGAACGATCTCGACGAGTGCTTTCGCGTGTTCCGGTGGGACATCGGGGGTGATGCCGTGGCCGAGGTTGAAGATGTGGCCGGGGCGATGCTCGGCGGCGGCGAGAACTTCTAGGGCTCGGCGGCGGATCGTGGGGATGTCGGTCAGCAGCGTGATTGGATCGAGGTTGCCTTGGACGGCGACATCGTGGCCGACCGTTTTCCAACCCTCGCGCAGATCGACTCGCCAATCGAGGCCGATCACGTCGCCGCCTCCTTCGCGGAGCAACGGTAACAGCGCGGGGTTGCCAGTTGCGAAGTTGATGACCGGTGCGGCGTGTTTCACTCCGTCGATGATGGCTTTCGTGTGCGGCAGGACGTATTCGCGATAGTCGCTCGGCGAGAGGCAGCCGGCCCAACTGTCGAAGAGTTGAATGGCCTGACAGCCCGCCTCGACCTGCGCGAGGATGTACTTGATGAGACTGTGCGTCAGGCAGTTCATCAGCGCGGTCCATGCGCCGGAGTCGGAATACATCAGCCGTTTGACGTTGGCGTAATTCTTCGAACTTCCCCCTTCGATGGCATATGACGCGAGCGTGAATGGTGCCCCAGCGAAGCCGAGTAGCGGGATGTTGGCGGGCAGGTCGCGGCGAATCAGTCGGACGGCGTCGAAGACGAATTGCAACGAATCCACATCGTCGAGTGGTCGCAGCGCGTCAATTCCAGCGGCGTCTCGGACCGGATTGTGAATCACGGGGCCTTCGCCAGCGGTGTATTCGAGCTGTAAGCCGATCGGTTCGAGAATCGGCAGCAAGTCAGCGAACAGGATCGCCGCATCCACGCCGAGCACTCGCTGAGCGGTCAGTGTGACTTCGGCGGCGAGGTCGGGGCGTTTGCAGAGTTCCATGAACGTCACGCGGCGGCGGACCTCCATGTATTCCGGCAGGTAGCGGCCGGCCTGCCGCATGATCCAGATGGGTGTTGTGTCGGTCGGCTCGCGGCGGACGGCTTTCAGGAAACGGCAATTGTGGAGCGTGTCGGACAAGATTTGTTCCTCGGTTGTCGGTCGCGGCGGATTCTAGTGGCCGCCGCTGAATTCGTCTTTGCGGAGCGGCTCGGTTGGCGAATTCTTCCAACAAAGTGGGTTCGAGGTTGCGGGGGCGTCGTGGTTTTGCCGCATCGGCAGTCCGTTCTTTGGCAACCGCGAGGGCAAGGATTCCTGATTTTCCTGCGGATGCAGAACGCCGACAACGGTTGTGACATCAACACGGTCGACCAGATTGAAGAATTCGTCATCCATGTGCGGCGTGCTGGAAAGCGTCGGGAGTGACTGATTTAATACTCGTCCGATTCTCTGTGCTACAGTTCGCCGTCCCGCATCGCGTTGCACGTTTGGGTTGATTTCGCATGGCCCTCAAGCTGACCGTCGAATCGTTTTTGCAAGTCGTTCGGCAGAGCGGCTTGATCGACAAGGATCAGCTTCAAAAGCTGTTGCAGCAGTATGAGGCTCGCGGCATCGACGTCCAAAAGTCGCAGTCCATTGCGGATGCGCTCGTTGGCGACGAAGTCGTCACACGCTGGCAAGCCGAAAAACTGCTGGCCGGAAAGCACAAGGGCTTCTCGCTGGGGAAGTACAAGCTGCTGGACTTGCTGGGTAAGGGGGGAATGAGTTCGGTGTACCTCGCCGAGCACGTGCTGATGAAGCGGCGGTGCGCGATCAAGGTTCTGCCGTCCAAACGAGTCAACGACACGTCGTACCTCGCTCGATTTCATCGCGAGGCGCAAGCGGTCGCGTCGGTCGATCACCCGAACATCGTCCGAGCCTATGACGTCGATTGTGCTCAGGACCGCGACTCGCAGATTCATTTCCTGGTGATGGAGTACGTCACCGGCCAGAGCTTGCAGGAGTTGATCGTCGGCAACGGCCCGGCTGAGTATGCGGACGCGGTCGAATACGTCCGGCAATCGGCGGAAGGATTGGAACACGCGCACCGCGCGGGACTCGTGCATCGCGACATCAAGCCGGCGAACATTTTGATCGACGCGAACGGCGTCATCAAAATTCTGGATATGGGTCTCGCACGGTTCTTCAACGATGCGGACGAGAATCCGCTGACGGTGGCGCATGACGAAAAAGTGCTCGGCACCGCCGACTATCTGGCCCCGGAGCAGGCCCTCGACAGCCACACGGTTGATACGCGAGCGGATATCTACAGCTTGGGCTGCTCGCTGTATTTCTTTCTGACGGGACATCCGCCGTTCACTGAGGGGACGCTGACGCAACGGCTGATGTGGCATCAAACCAAGTCGTTTCCGCCGCTGACCGACTCGCGGCTGGATTGCCCGGCGTCACTCATGGCGATTCTGGACAAGATGGTCGCGAAGCTCCCGGACGATCGTTATCCATCGGCGGCCGCAGTGGCGGCCGCGTGTCGGAATTGGCTGGACGAGAACGCGGGAGTGGAATGGCGGCAACGTCATGTGTCCGTCACTCGCAGCGGATCGGACCCTCGATTGACCGCGACTTCGCGTGGTCTGCAAAGCGATTCCGTGACGGTGGCCAAAGGTGGGTCGAACGTTCTGGAATCATCGGTCTCACCCCGCGATGACGCTGAATCCTCTGCCACGAAAATCTCACGTCCGGGAACTGCACCGGCGGCACAGACTCCGGTTTCATCCGCCGAACCGACGGCGATTGCACTGCCGGTGGCCGCGCCAATTCCGGCTGCGATTCCGGTCCCAAGTCTGCCGGTCGCCGCTCCCGTGATTGCGATGCCGGTCGCTCCCGCCGCGCCGCCGATTGCGCAGCCGGTGGCCGTTCCGCCTCCTCCATTCGCTCGGCCTGTTGTTCCGGTCGCCATGCCGGTCGCGGTGCAGATCCCTTTGACCCCCGTTGCTCAGCCGGTCAACGTGCCGGCTCCAGTTGCGACTCCGATCGCACCGATCACAACGCCCATCGAACAGCCTCCGGCACCGTCGGACGAAGTGCCAGACTTTCAGTTTGGTTCGGACGCTGCCACCGCAGAGACGGTGATGGTGACACCGGACGCGGCGACAGAATCGGACGCGGCAGGCGATCTGTTTTCATTGTTCTCTGGCGGGGAAGAGCCTCCGACCGCCGAGCAACCCGCCTCGGCACCGCCCGCTGCCGCACCGCCCGCTGCCGCACCACCCGCAGAAGAACCTGAGTCCGCTCCGGATTTCAACTTCTCCGAGCCGATCGATTCCGAGCCGGCGGAAGCTGCGTTCCCGCAGGCTGAAACGGTCTTGTTTGAACCTCAAACGGAACCGCAGCCGGAAGCCGGCGAAGTCAATTTCGATGTCCGTGAAGCGGCTGCGACGGAGCCACCTCCAGCCAAGCCCGCACCCGCCAGCAGCTCCTCCATCAAGGCCATCAAGCTCAATAAAAACGTGTTGTATGCGGCGATCGCCGGTGCGGTCGTGGTGGTGCTCGGTGGGGTTGGCTGGTGGATGACTCGGGGGACGTCCAAGGATGGTGAGTCCGTGACCAAGTCCGGTAAGAAAGGCACCAAGTCGCTCGCTGGTGGCGGGACGACAGCCACCAAACAGATCGACGCTCACGAGGTAATTCTGCACGTCGGAGCGGGTAGCGAGTTCCAATCCGTCGGCCGAGCATTGCATTCGGCGGTGGAAGGTCGGGCCGACCACGAGGCGGCCGCCAAAGGCAAGCCGCTGCGTTTCGTGATTAGCGTCAAGCCGGGGCCGCCGTTCGAGGAATCGCTGGTGTTCGATGAATCCATCCCTGGTGAAGTGCATCTACTCTCGGAGACCAGCGGCAAGAACATCACGTTCAAGTCGCCGGGCGACGAACCCGCCATCACCATCAAGAACCTCAGCGGCGTGACGATCGAGAACGTCTTCATCGACCTCGCCGGGTTCCCTCCGAAGGACACCGGCATCGTCGTCAGTGGTGCCGCCGCGCGCTGTCGCATCAAGAACAGTGTCATCTCCAAAGCGGGAAAATCCGGCATCGAACTGAGCAGTGCGGTCGGAGGCGACGGCACCGACGGCATCTCGATCGACGGGGTCACCTTTCAAAACGCGGCACCCACGGCGTTTGGCGTGCATGTCGCCAAGCCGGCCAATGGCTCACCGACTCAACGCGTGACTGTGCAGCGCTGCCGATTTATTGGTTCGATGTCGGCGGCTGTGTTCCTGGAGGGCTCCATCGAATCGCTGACGATTCGAAATTGTGGCGCATCCAGTACGAACAGTGGAGTCCGCTTCGCCGCCGGAGTCGTCGCCAAGAATGTGCTCATCGATCACTGCTCGTTCCGGCAACATGCGGAGGCCGGCCTGCTCTTTGACGCCATGCCGGGAGCGGGTTCCGGCGACTTCAAGTGGCGGAATTGTCTCTTCGCCGGAATGAAGAAAACCGAACTCCTCATCGCAAAAGAATACGACGCGGCCAAGTTCGACGCGCTGATGAGCGCCGACAAGCCCGCCGAAAACAACTGGAGCGATCGCGAAGCTACGAAGCAGGTGAGTGGCGAACGTGATGTGCTCGGAAAGGGTGGCGCGCGCGTTCCTGCCATTCAATTCGCATCGACCAGTCCCACCTCGGATCTGTTTTTGGTCTCGAAGCCCGGCGAGCCGTACAAGACGGCCGGCATCAAATCGAAATAGCCGGCTCAACGTTCCCGCCGCCAACTCCCCAGTCGTCCGGTTTTCTCCTTGTGCAACCGGCACAATCGTCAGAGCCGCCCACCGGCGACATCGCTGGGTACTGAACAGACTACGAAGTTTAGTTTCGGCGAGCCGTCTTTCTGGCCAACTCGCAAATCCTAAGAAATGGCGTTTCCGCCGGGGCTTTTGAGGCTTTCAGAGCGTTCGCCTTGGCGATCGCCGGTCGTCGCCTCCAACTGTCCAAGGCCGCAGAATCGCTGCAACTCCCTGCCTCGCCGCCTCTTTCTCTGTACAGGTAGCGTCCCCCTGGTTCGAGCCAGAGGATGTCCGGCACCTCGCGGTCAGTCTGCCTGAGACTCGCCCGCACTGAGTCCTCAAAAACATCTGCCGTCTCGCGCCGATCATGAAACGCTCATCGACCAACTCGACAAGTCGCACGATCCCTGGCCTGCGCGCCGGCCGACGCAAGACTGCCTCGCGTCCCGTGGCGACGTTCCGCCAACGCGGAAATGGTGGTGCCGAAGAGAAGTCCGCCTTCTTCGCGCAGGAAGACTGGCACCCGCCGCGTTCCGACAACGAACGTCCAACCAACGAGACTCGATTCATCGTGCAACCAGCCGGACCGAAGTTCGTCCACGCGGTCACGGTCGCCGAGGTTCGCGAACGATTGACGCTGTTGCCGCAGTCGATTGTCGATCAAGTCGAGGTCATTCAACTCAGCCGTATGACTCGCAAGCGGCAGTTGTTTCCGTGCTACGGAATGCAGTGGGGAGCCAGCGTCTACCTCTACCCGATCGAGGAGTCGCTGATTGAAACCTACATCCGTCCGCCCACTCCACAGCAACAGATCGAAGCTCGCATGTTCGGCGGCGTGTGGTCTGAAGCGGATGGCGAGTGGACACTGACTTGGACGCCAGAGACGTTGAAAGACTTCTATCTCAACAACGTCCTGATCCACGAAATCGGACATGTGCTCGACAAGCGCAACACGCGGACCGAAGACCGCGAGCGCTACGCCAATTGGTTTGCCATCGAGTACGGCTATCGCGCGTCCCGTGGCCGAAAGTGAGACAGGCGAGCGATGCGGCCGCGCTAATTCACCGTCGCCTCGACAAGCCGAGGCTTGAGTTGCGGGACGACTTGCTCCAGCAGAGCGAAGCCGCCAAACAGCACCGCGGAGTAAACCAAGTCGCCGACAAACGTGCCTCGGAAGAAGGGCACTCCGGCGATGTAGCAGTTGATCAACCCGCTCAGCGTGCGTGAATACGTGGCCGGTTCGGTGGCACTCAGCGGCAGGCTCAGCGACAGCCACGCTCCAAAGTTCGTGATAAGAAAGAAGATCGCCGAGCTGGCCAGCGTCGTTCCGATCACTCGGCCGATGGTCACTCGCTGACGCAGCCACTGTCCCAGCAACGCAATCACGGCGAAGGTCGAGTACACGAACAGCATGTTGCTCACGGCCTGTTCGCGGTAGGCCACGTCTTTGGTCGCGTACAACACGACGTCGCTCAGGAACATCGCGGCGAGCGGCAGCAAGACACTCCAGCGGCGGCTGGGCAAATAGGCGGCCGCAAACAGTGTGATCGCCGCGATCGGTGCCGCGTTATGCAGATGCGGCACCAAACGAGAGAACGCAGCAGCAAAAACCAAAACAACCAGCAAAAGAACTCGCGATGTGAGCATGGGGGCGGAACTCTCCTCGAAGAACATCAAAACTTCTGGGCCTGTTAGCATCGACTGCCACGGCGGCCGGTCACGCGGGGCGGGAGTATAGCGCGATGTTTCGCGAATTGGGAACGTCGCTCGATTCCAGCGATGCTCTGGAGCTCAGGTTGGTCGGACGGCCGTCAGAAGCTCGTCAATGTGTCTTCGCCCGAATCTCGCGAGTGCCAGTTGGCCGTTGTTGACGTAGTGCTTCCAAGTGTGAGCCATTCGCGCGAGTTGCTCATCGGTCAGGTCTTTGATCTTTCGAGCCGGGCAACCGGCCCACAGCGTTCGTGGCGGGACTTGCGTTCCTTCCATCACGACTGCTCCGGCGGCGATCAGAGCTTGCTCGCCGATGACGCAGCGGCTGAGGATCGTCGCGCCAATCGCGATCATCGCTTCGTCGCCGACCACCGACGCATGGACCAACGCACGATGACCGAGCGTGACTCGATTGCCCAGCACGCAGGGAAATCCGTGATCGACGTGCAGAATCGAGCCGTCTTGCACGTTCGTGTCCTCGCCGACTTCGATCATGTCGCCGTCTCCGCGAAGTACGCAGCCGTACCAGACTGAGCTGCGAGCCTTCAGACGCACTCGGCCGAAGACCGTCGCGCCGGGAGCGACCCAGGCGGTCGGATCGATCTCCGGCGGAGTCCACAGGGCGTCCCAAACATTGCCTTCTTCGGGGTAAGGCAGAGCAGGGCAGGGGATTGTCGCGGGAGACACAACGAAATCGGTGAGCGTATTCATGGCGGAACATTCTCGCTTGACGTGCTCGCTTGCAACGCTGGCAGCGAGTTGTCGTAATGCCCGCCGCTCGTGGGGCAGGTTTTCAACCTGCCCGTCCAGACTGGCAGGTTGAAAACCTGCCCCACACCTCAGGAGCCTGCCTCATGAAGATCATTCGCTATCGCGATTCGGCTGGGAACACACACTACGGACGACAAGCTGCCGACGGCTCGGCGACACGGATCGACGGCGACATTTTCGCTCAGCATCGCGACACCGGCGAGAAGGCGGATGTCGCCAAGTTGCTGACGCCCATCGCACCGGTTGATGTGCTGTGCATCGGCTTGAACTACCGCCGTCACGCCGAAGAGGGAAACCAAGCGATCCCCGAATGGCCGGTGCTGTTCATGAAGAATTGCGGAGCGGTCAATCATCCCGGCGATCCGATTCTGCTGCCTCGGCATCTGCGGAGCGACGCCGTCGATTACGAATGCGAACTGGCGGTCGTCATCAGCAAGCCGTGCAAGAACGTCTCGAAGGCGGACGCTCTGAAATATGTGCTCGGCTACACCTGCGCGAACGACGTGAGCGCTCGCGACTGGCAGATCAAGCGCGGGGGAGGGCAGTGGTGCCGAGGCAAAACGTTTGCGACGTTCTGTCCGCTGGGACCGTGTCTCGTCACCGCCGATGAGATTCCCGATCCGAATACGCTGAGCATCAAGACGATTCTCAACGGCCAGGCGATGCAGGACTGGAACACGAACGACATGATCTTCGACGTGCCGACGTTGATTGAATTCCTCAGCGGGAGCATGTTGCTGCTGCCGGGCACGGTGATCCTGACCGGCACGCCGCACGGTGTTGGCGGAGCACGCAAGCCGCCGGTGTTCCTCAAACACGGCGATACCGTGACCATCGAAATCGAGAAGATCGGATCGTTGACGAACCCTGTTCAAGACGAGCAATAACCAATCATGAGCGATCCGTCCGTCAAATTTGTGGAAGGTCAGACCGTCGGGATTGATTTGGGGACGTCGTACTCCGCGCTGTCGCGATTGGGAGAGGACGGGAATCCCGAAGTCATCAACAACTCGCACGACAGTCCGATCACGGCGTCGATCGTCGTGCTTGGCGAGAACGGCAAGATCCTTGTCGGGCCGCCGCCAGAGTTGCTGGCTCAGCAAGATCCGAGTCGAGTGGTCATCGCGATCAAACGTGAGATGGGCAACCCGCGGTTCTCGTTGCACTATCAAGAACGCCGCATGACGCCCGAACTGATTTCGTCGTTGATCCTGACGAAGCTCAAGACCGATGCCGAGAAAAAGATCGGCCCGATTGGCAACGCGGTCATCACCGTGCCGTACTACTTCAACGAACCCAAGCGAGCGGCCACGAAATACGCTGGCAAGATCGCGGGCCTCAACGTTGTGGATATCATCAACGAGCCGACGGCCGCCACGCTGGCTTACGCCTGGACGAAAGGGGAACTGGGTCGGCTGGATGTGCCCGGCAAGACGAAGACGATTCTGGTCTACGACCTCGGCGGCGGCACGTTCGACGTCACTGTCGTGAAATACACGCCGACGGAATTCACCGTGCTGGCGACCGATGGCGACACGATGCTCGGCGGTTTGGACTGGACGGAGCGAGTGCTCGACTTTGCGTGCGATAAGTTCGTCGCGAAATACGGCATCGACCCGCGCGAGGATGTTCTGGCCAAGTACGCGTTGCTGCGCGAATGCGAATCGGCCAAACGAGAACTGAGTCATTGGGTCAAAACGAAGATTGCGGTCACGTATCGCGGCCAAACTCTGCCGGTCGAACTTTCTCGGCCAGAGTTTGAGCAGATGACGCTCGACTTGCTGCAACGCACGCGCGACACGACAGAGTTCGTCATGGAAAGCAACAACGTCTCGCGCGACGAAATCAGCGAGGTCTTGCTCGTCGGGGGCAGCACGTCCATCCCCGCCGTCGTCGAGATGCTGGAGAAAGTCACCGGCAAGCGGCCGTCGAAAGTGCTTAACCCGCAACTCGCGGTTGCTCAGGGTGCCGCCATTCACGCGGCGATCCTCGAAGCCAAAGCGACCGACGCGCACGGACGGTTGTCCCCGGCTCTTCTCAAGCGTCTGCGAGCCGTCACCACGACGGATGTGAATTCGCACTCGCTCGGCGTCGAGATCACCGATCCGAAGAATCCAAGCCTCCGACGCAACCACGTCATGATCCCGCGCAACTCGCGGTTGCCCTGCGGGACGAAGAAGCAATTCGTCACCAACACCGAGACGCCGCAAAGCATCGTCATCCGACTGCTGCAAGGCGAAGTCAGCGACGTCTCCGCCTGCACCTACATTGGCGACGTGCGGATCAGCCAATTGCCGAAAGCTCTGCCGGTCGGCTCGCCCGTCGAGGTCGTTTATAGCTACGACCACCGCGGCCACATCACCGTCGCCGCCAAAGAACTCACGGGGGGAGGTTCCGCCGCCGTCGAGATCGCTTGGGACGGAGCACTCGACAGCCACGCGATCGAAACCCTGCGGCAACTCACGCAGCAATATCACGTCGAGTAGGTCAGCCTTTCCAGGCTGACTTGAATGGCGGGTTGACGCGGCTTGGCCAAAGCGGTCAGCCTGGAAAGGCTGACCTACGTCGGCAACATCAACTCCGGTAACTCGGCCGAGCGTGTTCCCGGCAACGGCAAATTGTCCGCCGCGCGAAACGTGAATACGGCCGAGTATTTTGTCTGTATGGAGTAATTGCGACTCGCCGAGTGCAGCGTCTTCGCGTGGAAGAACAGCACGTCACCCGGATCAAGCTCCACCGGGACCGCGTTGGCGATGACCGCTTGGTTCTCCGGCAAGTCGCCGCGAAAGAAAAGCGAGTCGTCGAATCGCGAACGGGCGAAGCTCGTGCGGTGCGAACCGGGAATGACTCGCAGACAGCCATTCTCGACACGTTCCGGCACCAGGGAGATCCACACGCTGATGAGATCCGGTCGTTGATAGGCCCAGTAGCGGATGTCTTGATGCCATCCCGTGTCGCTGCTGAATTTCGGTTGCTTGGTCATGATGCAGTTGTGGTGCGCCAGCGGCATGGCCACGCGCGGGCCGAGCAAATCGGCGAGCCGGTCGGTCAGTTCGTGGTCGCTCAGCCACTGCGTGAAGACGGAATGCCGCGAGTGCGCCTGCTTGAGCCGCCGAATCGTGCGGCCTCCCTCGGCCGCCAGCGAGGTCGGCGCGCCGGGCTAGTGCAGCTCGGCTTCGTACTCGATCGGCCCGATCTCCCGCTCGACGCCGTCCAGCGTCACGGCCAGCATCTGCTCGCGCACCGCCGCCGGAATGAGCTGCCGAAACACCAGAAACCCGTCGCGCTGAAACCGCTCCCACTCCGCCACGCTCAGCCGCCGCAACTTTTCGTTTGGCGGCGAGGCGGGTGTCGGAACGGGATCGAGCAAATCAGCAGCCGTGTCCATGAATTGGCATTTCCCGCCACCCTGCTTGCCAGGGTGGTTCCCGCGCTTCTGCATTACGAATCCTGCTGTGAGTTTCGCGTAGTGCAGAAGCGCTGGAACCACCGACGCAAGGTCGGTGGCGTTCTATCGAGAGCCTGCCACGATCGCGGTACGGCTCGGCGTCGAAAACAAAAACCGCCGGAAGGCGGAACGACGAACAGATCGTCTTGCTTGCCACCGCGACCTGCAAGGGATGCAATTGTCGCGGTCGTGAAGGATGCCGAGCCACGGATTTCACGGATCGACACGGATGAGGCAAGACGCGGCTGAGTGAATAACTTGATGATGCGAATTCAAATTCTGAGCGACTTACATTTGGTGGTTGAAGATTTCACGCCACCGCAAGTTGAGGCTGATGTCGTTGTTCTTGCAGGGAACATTGGGAGTGCAGAACGCGGTTTTCGTTGGGCCGCTAAAACATTTGCCGGTCGCGAGGTTATTTATGTGCTTGGCGAGTCCGAGATAGGCAATAAACGCGGGCAAAAAATTGAGAAGCTGACGGCTATCGGACACGACTTCGGGCTTCATGTTTTGGAAAAGAACAGTATCGAGATCAATGGCGTCCGTTTTATTGGGGCAACAATGGAGACGAATTTCAGGTGGTTGCCGAGCGATAAGCTTGTTTGGCGAACCGTTGGGGCAGAGTACGACAAAATTACTCAGACCAAGGGCTTTCGGCAGTTCCGCCACCGCGATCGTCGTGTCCGGCATCGCATGATCGTGGAAGCTATGACTTGGCTTCGACAAGCCGTCGGTAATGGCAATCGAAACACAATAATCGTCACGAGTGGCGCGCCCATATCGCGGTCGTTACCTCCCGAACTCAGAGAAGAATGGCTTCATCACGAGTACTCCATCGAACGTGACGAGATATTTGCGGCCTGCCAAGTGCCAGTTTGGATTCACGGCCAAACGTACTTCAATGTCGATTACACGATCGGCACAACACGAGTCGTCAGCAACCAACGAGGATATCCACGCGACCCTGCACCAGGATTTCGTCCTGGGTTAGTCGTCGAAGTTTGAAATCCACCATCGCCTCTTTTTCTGCCTCAAGGAGTCTTCCCCATGCGAACGATTCTCTCATCTCTGTTTGTGGTCTTCGCGACATCGACTTGTTTTGCGGCTGACTTGCCGCTGGTTACGGAGGTTGAGCATCAGCCGCTGGTGGCGGCGACGGAGCGGTTGCTGGAAGCGTTGGATTTTGTCGGTGCTCCGTTGCCGGCGGAGGATACGAAGGCGTTGCAGGGGGCGTTGAAGGAGACCGATGCCAAGGTCGCGAATCGGACCATCCAACGCGTGCTCGATGCGCATTGCGTCGTGGGGGTGACGATCAATCCGGAGAGTCGCGTGTCGGTCGTCGAGGGGCCGGTGGCGAAGCGGCTCATTCAAGGGGGGTGGGCGACGTTTTTGATCAAGGTGCAGAACGATGCGGGGATCACGCCGCAGCTCAAGCCGGAGAGTCCGAATTCGGCTCCGCTGTATATGCGCGGCTCCGTCAACCAGCGGCAGAAGCCGTTGACCGATGAGAAGGACAAACTCGTCAAGCCGGAGGATGTGCCGCATCGGTTTCTCGACATCGCCATGTTCGACAAGCA
>CAMDPX010000045.1 GCA_945905295.1 Planctomyces sp. SH-PL62
CCAGGGCCGTTGGCCCTGGCTGGGAGAATCCATGGCCCGTTGGGCCGACGAACAAACGGCCCTTCGGGCCGACAAACGACCGGAACTGCGAACCGAAAACCCACAACCACCTCGCGGCCCATCGGGCTGAAACTCATTTCAAATCACGTCATGTCTCAAGTCGTCTGGTCCGATCCTCACGTCGAGCGAATCGTGCAGCAGGTCTGTACTCGGACCGGGTTGTTTTTTCGGGACTCGCAGCGTGAGACCGTTGAACTGGGAATTCGCCATGCGATGCAGTTGGCGAAACAGACCAGCGTCGCGGAGTACGGTCAGCATCTTGAACGGCATGCGCGCGCGTTCGACGAGTTGATCATCGAACTGACCGTCGGTGAGACGTACTTCTTCCGCGATACCGGTCAGATGGAATTCATTCGCCGGAACATCCTGCCGGAGATCTGCGAACGTCGCGGCATCAGTCATCCGATTCGCATTTGGAGCGCGGGTTGTGCCACGGGTGAGGAGCCGTATTCGTTGGCGATGCTGTTGACCGAAGAGGGATTGGCGGATCGGGCTCACATCTTGGCGACGGACATTTCGCGCCGCTCGTTGGAGCGTGCTCAGCAGGCGCATTACGGCGAATGGTCGTTGCGCGGCGAAGGGGCCAAGGTCGCGCGGAAGTATCTGCGGCAAGACGGGGACCGGTATCACGTGCATCCGTTGATTCAGTCGCGCGTGCAGTTCGAGTACTTGAACTTGGCGCTCGACGTGTATCCCTCGAGCGTCACGGGAACGCGCGATCTCGATTTGATTCTCTGCCGCAATGTGATGATCTATTTCGATCGCGACACGATCGCGTCCATCGCACAGCGTTTTTATGAGTCGCTCACTCCGGGCGGTTGGTTAGTCGCGGCGGCGGGCGATCCGTCGTTAGAAGATCATGCGCCGTTTGAGACGACGATCACCAACTCTGGGCTGTTCTATCGCCGAGGTCAGGCCGGCAAATCGTCCGCGTTCTCTGTTGTCCGGGGTCAGGCACCGCAAAATTCAAAATTGGCGGAATCAAGCGCTGGAAGTACTCAGGCTCTCGCTCCGCCAATTTTGAATTTTGCGGTGCCTGACCCCTGTCTGTGGAATTGTCGTGTACCCGCCGTCGTCGCTCCGTCGGGAACCGTTGCCGCTGCGGCGAACATCGAGACGTTGGCGACGGCTCAGCGGGCTTTGGAGGACGGTGAATACCAACGCTCCGCGGAGATTGCCGCGCGGTTGCCGGACACGGCGGACTCGGTCGCGATTCGCGTGCAGGCGCTGGCGAACTCCGATCTGCCGCAAGCCGAGCAGGTCTGTGACGCGGCGACGAAACGACACGCGCTGTCGGCTCATCTGCAATATCTGCACGCGGTGCTGTTGCTTGATCTGAGCCGCGAGCAGGAAGCGGCTCAGGCGGCGCGGCGAGCGGTGTATCTCGACAACTCACTGGCGATCGCGCACTTCACATTGGGTTCGATCCTGCGTCGGCTCGGCGATCTCGAAGGAGCGCGACGATCGTTTCGCAACGCGCGCGATCTGTGTGTCGCTCGGCCGGCCGATGAGGTCATTCGTTTTTCTGACGGCGAGCACGCGGGCACGTTGGCTCGCGCGGCGCAACTGCAATTGGAAAGCTTGAACCGATGATCCAACCGACTCCGCAAAAGAAGGCGTTCAATTGGGACGAGGCGAAGGCGCGGCTCGCTCGATCGGCGGCGGCGTTCACCGACGTCGAAAATCTTTCGCCCGAACAAGCCAAGGCGATCATGGATCAGCGAGCTCACAAGCTGGCCCGCACGCCGCCTCAGGAACCGAATGCCGGCGAGTTGCTGGAGCTGGTCACGTTCCGGCTCGGCGGTGAACGGTTCGCGATCGAAGCGCGTTTCGTCCACGAGATGATTCATCTCGAACACATCACCCCCATCCCCGACGCGCCCGACTTCTTGCTGGGGACCACCAACCTCCGCGGTGAGGTGCTGGCGGTGCTCGACGTGCGCGGATTCTTCGGAGCCTCACGCACCACCGCGGACATCGCATCAGCCGCGTTGGTCCTGGGAGAGGCCCGCATCGAGTTCGCTCTGATCGCCGACGAGGTCGAGGAAGTCGCGACATTCCGAACGACTGATTTCTTCGATGCGACCAGTGCATTTTCCTCGATCGGTAGAGATTGGGTCAGGGGAGCCTCCAACAGCGCGTTAATACTGTTAGATGCCAAAGCCTTGCTGAATGATCAGCGACTGTTCGTGGATGAAGCCTAGTGTCTCGGCCCAATGGGCCAATTCGTTCCGGCCGAACCGGCCAATGTGTCCCGGCCCAACGGGCCATGAATTCCCCCAGCCAGGGCCTACGGCCCTGGGAAACGTCCCCACAAATTACGACATCGGCCCAACGGGCCAATCGTTCGCCGAATGGATTGATCGACGAAATCGAATGACCGGCCCGTTGGGCCTCACAAACAATATCGACCGCCGTTCCAGGGCCGCTGGCCCTGGCTGGGCGAACGAATGGCCCTTCGGGCCGGAACCACAACAGAATCCCTAATCGAAACTGAATGCGCAATCGCAACGACCACCGGCAGTCATTGAGCCGACCAAACCGAAATGAAGGACTCACTCATGGCCAAGAAGAAGGCGACGAAGAAGCCGATCAGCATCAAGCGAGCCGCTCCAAAACAAAAGCCGGCCGCTCCGAAGCGACAACCCGTCGCGAAGCCCGCCAAGAAGTTTGAGGACTTCTACCGCTTGATGGTGGATACGATCACCGACTACGCGATCACGCGGCTCGATCCCGAGGGGCGCGTCGTCAGTTGGAATCCTGGGGCCGAGGGGATCAAGGGTTACAAAGCGGAAGAGATCATCGGCCAGCACATCTCCCGGTTCTATCCCAAGGAGGCCGTCGATCGCGGCTGGCCGGAGCAGGAACTCACGCGAGCGTTGGCCGAAGGTCGTTTTGAAGATCAAGATTGGCGCGTGAAGAAAGACGGCTCGCAATTCTGGGCCAACGTGATCATCACGCCGTTGCGAGACTCGCAGGGACACCACATCGGTTTCACGAAGGTCACGCGCGACTTCACCGAACGCAAACAACTCGACGAAGCGCTGGCCGCTGAGAAGTCTCGCGCACAGGCCATCTTCCAATTCACCGCCGATTGCCTGATTACGATCGACGAGCGAGGCATCATCCAGTCCTGCAACGCGACCGCCGAGAAACTCTTCGGCTATCGCTCGGAGCAACTCATCGGCAAGAACATCTCGCTGCTGGCGGCATCCCCGTATCGCGAGGAACACGACGGCTATTTGCAGAACTATCTGCGCACCGGCATCGCGAAAATCATGGGCAAAGAGCGGGAACTGGAAGCGATCCGCAGCGACGGCAGCAAGTTCCCGATTGCTCTGCGGATCGCGGAAATGAAGGACGGCGATAAGCGGCTCTTCATCGGCACCGTGCAGGACATCACCGGACGTAAGAACGCCGAATCCGAACGCCAGCGACTGTTCGATGCCATTCGCGACGCGGTCAATCGCCTGGCCACCTCGTGCCGCGAGATCCTCGCCACGACCACTCAGCAAACCGCCGGTGCCGAACATCAAGCCGCCGCCGTTTCGCAAACGGTCATCACCGTCGATGAACTCGCTCAGACCTCCGACCAAGCCAACGAACGTGCCCGCGGCGTCGCCGATGCCGCTCGTCGAGCGGACGAAGTCAGCTCTGTCGGACGCAAAGCGATCGAGGAATCGATCACCGCGATGGGGGACGTCAAATCGCAAGTCGAGTCGATCGCCGAGAACATGCTCTCGCTGGCCGAGCGCGCTCAAGCCATCAGCGAGATCACGCTGACGGTCAACGACATCGCCGAGCAAACCAACGTGCTGGCCCTCAACGCGGCCGTTGAAGCCGCGCGAGCGGGCGAACATGGCCGAGGCTTCGCTGTCGTCGCCAGCGAAGTGAAATCGCTCGCCGAAGAATCCAAGAAAGCGACCGCTCAAGTCCGCCGCATCCTCGGCGAAATCCAGCAAGCGACCAACAGCGCCGTCATGTCGACCGAACACGGCACGCGAGCCGTCAGTTCCACCGCCGAGATCGTCAGCAAGGCGGGTGACACGATCAAAGACCTGAGCAGCACGATTGCCGACGCCGCTCGCGCCGCGGGCCAGATCTCCGCCTCCGCCGGCCAGCAGGCGGCCGCCACCACGCAACTCCGCGAAGGCATGAAGAGCATCGAAAAAGTCACGCGAGAAAACGTCCTCGCGATTCAACAAATCCAACTCGCCGCCCAGAACCTCACCGCGCTGAGCAACGAATTGGCCTCACTGACATCCGGGTAATGAGACCCAAGACCAAGAACCAAAGTGCTCCATGCAAACACACAACGTAGTCCGACCCCAATGGCCAATGCGTTCCGGCCCAAAGGGCCATGCATTCTCCCAGCCAGAGCCATCGGCCCTGGGAAATGTGCCAACGAAAACAACATCGGCCCAACGGGCCAACCGTTCGCCGAATTGGATGATTGACGAAAACGAATGACCGGCCCGTTGGGCCTCACGAATTGATTTCGGCCTCCACCCCAGGGCCGATGGCCCTGGCTGGACGAACGAATGGCCCTTCGGGCCGGAACCGCAAACCGCAAACTGGTAATCACCGAAACCACAAACTGCTCATCACCGAAACCGCAATACCTTCTGAATTCCATTGAGATCATCTCTGTGTTCCGGCCCAAAGGGCCATGCGTTCTCCCAGCCAGGGCCAACGGCCCTGGGCGATGTCGACCCACCAACCTGATCGGCCCAACGGGCCAACCATTCGTCTGGAGTATTATGTCGTGCCGCAATCCCTCTCCCGTGTTTGGTTGCATCTCGTCTTCAGCACCAAGAATCGTCGCGCGTTTCTCCAAAAGGAAACGTTTCGCGAGGAGATGTTTCGCATGTTGAGCCATCACGTCGAACAAATGGGCTGCGTTCCCGTCCGTTGCGGCGGCTGGATCGATCACGTCCATGTCGTTTGTGGGCTATCGAGAACGGTGACGATCGCGGATTTGATCGAAGGGATCAAAACCGAAACGTCCAAGTGGGCAAAGAAGGCTCCACATTCCGTTTCGACATTTGCCTGGCAGACCGGTTACGGAGCGTTCTCAGTGAGCCAATCGAATCTGTCGCGCGTTGTGAAATATGTCGACGACCAACCCAAGCACCATCGCACGATGTCTTTCCAAGACGAGTTCCGCAAGCTCTGCGAAAAACACGGCATCGAGATCGACGAGCGATACGTTTGGGATTGAAAGGGGCGAGTTTGAAATTGAGAACGGCATGTCGGGGAGCGAGCGTGGCAAATCCAGGATTGAAGACAAGACGATTGCAGTTACGACGCGCAGACAGATTTGTGTTCCGGCCCAAAGGGCCATGCATTCCCCCAGCCAGGGCCATCGGCCCTGGGAAATGTGCCAACGAAAACAACATCGGCCCAACGGGCCAACCGTTCGCCGAATTGGATGATTGACGAAATCGAATGACCGGCCCGTTGGGCCTCACGAATTGATTTTGGCCCCCATCCCAGGGCCGATGGCCCTGGCTGGGGGAATGCATGGCCCTTTGGGCCGGAACCGCAAAACCGCAATTCGCGGTTAATCGACATCACAATCCGCTCGGTACGGACACCGAACATAACTACGAATCACAATGCCAAATCCAAAACACAACAACTCAAATCACATTCCGTAAAACGCAAACTGCATCACACGCGCCGCCAACCAACGGCACCCGAGCACAAATCATGGACAAGCAAGAACTCGCACAACGATTGATGGTGGCGTTCCTCGAAGAGCTGGACGAGCACGTCGGCGCAATGAACCGGCACCTGTTGGCTCTGGAAAAGAACCCGCCGGCGGAGCAGCGGCAAGCGTTGCTGAAGGAACTGTTTCGCTCGGCGCACACGATGAAGGGGGCGGCGAACGCCAACAGCATTCGGCCGATCGAGCAATTCTGCCATCGGCTGGAAGACATTCTGGTCGCCGTCCGAGATGGCAAACGCACCTTTACCGACGACTTGTTTGCGATTTGCTTTCAAGCCGCCGACGCGCTGGAGGAAGCGGGTTCGCGATTGCGAGAAGAAGAGGATTTGGACGACTCGCCGCTGGTCGACTTGATGCCGTTGATCGAACGGGCCGCAGCGGGCGAAACCGTATTGCTTGCCAAACCCACACGACCACGGGAGAGCGAGGCTCCCGCCGAGCCGGTGCTTTCCACAAACCTCGGCTCGGCGGGAGCCTCGCCCTCCCAGGCGGTCGTTCTTGCATCGGACAGTTCGCCCGAGCGATCGACCGCCAGCGTGCGAGTCGCAGCGGAAAAGCTCGACATGTTGCTGGCCCAGACGGGCGAACTGCTGGTCGCGCGGCGGCGCGTCGAGTCGCGTTTGTCGGAGATCCACGATCTGCGCGATTGGACCGCCGAATGGTCCGCCGCGTGGCGGATGGTTGAGAAGCCAATCCGCAAGTTCACCGAACCAGCTCGCGTCGACGGAAAATCGGAAGCGGTTCAACGACCAGCGTTGCCTCGCCGAGCGGCCGCTGTGCTGCAACAAACGGGCGATCGGATTCGGCAACTCGAAAAACGATTCGAGCACCTCGCCAAAATGTTGCGAGACGACGGGAGATTGCTGGCTCAAACGTGCGACGCGCTGGACGATGAGGTCAATCGGGTCCGCATGTTGCCGTTTGCCGAAGCGTGCGCCGGACTCGAACGTGCGGTGCGCGATCTGGCTCGCACTACCGGCAAGCAAGTCGAGTTGGTTATCGAAGGGGCGGATGTCGAAGTCGATCGCTCGGTGTTGGAAGAGTTGAAAGGTCCGTTGCTGCACCTCGTTCGCAACGCGGTCGATCACGGCGTCGAGTCGCCTGATGAGCGTGAGTTGGCCGGCAAACCGCCGGCCGCGAAGGTCACGGTCTCTGCGGCGATTCGCGGAGCGATGATTGAAGTGGTGATCTCGGACGACGGCAAAGGTTTTGATACGCATCGCATTCGCGAGATCGCCACCCAACGCGGCTTGTCGATTCCGCAAGAAGAACGCGATCTTGTCCGTCTGATCTTTCAGGCGGGGTTCTCGACCGTTCGTGCCGTCACCGACATCTCCGGCCGAGGCATCGGATTGGACGTCGTGCAAAGCAAGATCGAAGCCTTGCATGGCACCGTCGATGTGGACTTCGCTCCGGGAAACGGCGCACGCTTCACACTGCAAGTGCCGCTGACGCTGACCACGATCGGCGCCGTGCTGGCTCGCGTGGGTGAGCACACCTACGTCATCCCCACGACTAGCGTGCGCAAAATTCTGCGGTTCGATACGTCGAGCGTCGCGTCGGTCGGTGGCCGCAGTTGCTTGCTCAACGGCGAGACGCCGATTCCGATCAGTTTTCTTTCGGAGTTCGTCCGCCCCGGTTCCACCGCGCAGTTCACGGGCCGCAAACAATTGGGGATTGAACTGAGTTCGGCCAACAGCAAAGTGGTCTTCGTCGTGGACGAAATCGTCGCCGAACAAGAGGTGGTCGTGAAAACTCTGGGCCAGCGCATTCGTCGAGTCCGACATGTCTCCGGCGCGACGTTGTTGCCGTCCGGCCGAGTCGCGTTGCTCTTGAACACTCCGAGTCTGATTCGTTCGGCGTTAGGTCAGAACTCGACGATCGCCGCGATGCCGAAGTCCGATGCCGAATCAGTGCGTGTGCGCCGCCTGCTGGTCGCCGAGGATTCGCTGACGACGCGCACGCTGATGAAGAGCATCCTGGAAACCGCCGGCTACGAAGTCGTCACCGCCGCCGACGGCCAGCAAGCTTGGGAAACGCTTGCCAAAGAAAAGTTCGATCTGGTCGTCAGCGATGTCGACATGCCCCGCATGACCGGCTTCGAGCTGACCAAGACGATTCGCGGCAGCCGACAGTTCGTGAACCTGCCGGTCATCCTGGTAACAGCTCGGCATTCCGACGAAGACAAGGCCCGCGGCGTCGGCGCGGGGGCGAACGGGTACGTCGTGAAAAGTGCGTTCGACCAGCGCGTGTTGTTGGAGACGATCGGTCAATTGTTGTGAGGAAAGAAAGATGAATGACCGGAACAGGTGAGAAAGATCATTGATTGGAGCAGATCATTGATTGGAGCAGATCATTGAATCGAGCAAATGATTGAATGGAGGAAATGATTGAATGGAGGAAATGATTGGATGGAGGAAATGATTGGATGGAGGAATTGATTGGATGGAGGAAATGATTGAACGAGATTTGAAGTCCGAAGTGTTCGGCCCAACGGGCCAGCGGTTCGTCCAGCCAGGGCCATCGGCCCTGGAAAACGGACCCACACCAACAGGTAGGCCCAACGGGCCGACCGTTTATCGACTTGGAAGATTAGAAAACGAATGACCGGCCCGTTGGGCCTCACAAACATTGATGCGGCCACCGTCCCAGGGCCGTTGGCCCTGGCTGGGAGAAGGAATGGCCCTTTGGGCCGAAAGACAGACCGGCCCGTTGGGCCGAAAGACAGACCGGCCCTTTGGGCCGAGAGACAGACCGGCCCGTTGGGCCGACACGATGACTGGCCCGTTGGATTGGGCCACAGGACACCCCCATGATTCGAGTGCTCATCACCGACGATTCCGCGACCGCGCGGCAATTGCTGTCGTTCATTCTGAGCAGTGCTTCGGACATTCAAGTCGTTGGCGAAGCGGTCAACGGCGAGGAGGCCGTGCGGATGACGAGCACTCTGCGGCCGAATCTCATTCTGATGGACATTCACATGCCCGTGATGGATGGCTTGGCGGCGACTCAAGAAATCATGATGCACACGCCGACGCCGATCGTGATCGTCTCCGCCAGCACGATGGTCCACGAAACCGAAACCGCGATGCTGTCGCTGCGAGCCGGAGCACTCACGCTGCTGCTGAAACCCGCCGGCCCGGCCGCTCCGGACCACGAACGATCGTGCCGAGAGTTGATCGACACCGTTCGAGCCATGTCTGACGTCAAAGTCGTGCGGCACCATCGCCCGTACTCCGCTCCCGAACGACGGCTGCTCAAAGCAAGGCCCGTCGCTCATTCGCCCATCAGCATCTGCGCGGTGGCGACGTCGACCGGCGGGCCGCCGGCATTACAGAAACTCTTCAGCGGACTCCCGGCCGATTTCTCGGTGCCGATCCTCGTCGTGCAGCACATCGCGACCGGTTTCACCGAAGGCTTGGCCAAATGGTTGGACAACAGTCTCGCGCTGACGGTGAAGGTCGCCGAGATGGGGGAGCGCCTGCGTCCCGGCACGATCTATGTGGCGCGCGAGGACTTTCATCTGGGGATCGCCCGCGACGGCACCGCACTGCTCTCGAAAGCCCCGGTCATTGAAGGCTTTCGTCCTTCGGCCACGTTTCTGTTTCGCTCGGTCGCGGAAGTTTATGGCAACCGCACACTCGCATTGATCCTGACCGGCATGGGACACGACGGTGTCGAGGGACTCCGCGATATTCGCAAAGCCGGCGGCACGATTTTCGCGCAAGACGAAGCCTCATGCGTCGTCTTCGGTATGCCCGGAGCCGCCGTGTCCGAAAACCTTCCCGACCAAATCCTACCGCTGGACCGCATGGCGACAGCCATCCTCGCCCGCATGATCGGCGTCGCGAAGTCGCAAAGTTCGATCTGAGACATTCCACCTTTCCACAGCGCTCAGCCAGGCCGAACTTGCGCAGACTCAAAACAGCTCAAGCCAGTTGGTGAACTGGACTCATGGGCCGTCTTGGCCGCGTCGCTTGATGCCGACCGAGCGTGGCCTGTCGCAGAAAACCACGGCCAACCATCCGCGACTGTCGGCTATGTCGTGGTATTCGTTGGTAAACGGGCTCGGCGCGCAGAACTATTTTCACGGCTCGATGTCCGACCTGCGCTGCGACGACGGTGCCCTGACCGCGGACGCCATCCGCCTACTGACGGAGCGAAAGTGAGCACACGCTGCCGAGGGAACCGCAGCAGTCGGCAAGTCAGCGATTTACTTCGTTCCCTCCACAACCCGTCGAGCGGTGATGAGCAGAACCAGGGTCGTGGCTTCCGGTTCAGCGGCCTTCTTCTTCAACAGACCGGACATATTTTTCTTCGCAGGTGCCGCAGGCTCGGCGGGCAGACGATCGGGCCAGAGGACGAGTGACTCGCCATCGCCCACCGTTGCGGAAAGCTCGATGCGGGTCGATTTGACGGTCGGAACCTGGATTTGTTGGTCGCTGTTCTTGGCGACGGTTTGGACATCGACGACGTTTGCAAATTGGAACTGAAGGTCGAGAGCGATCGCTTGGTTCTTCAGTCGGGGACGAACCGCCAGTTGAGTCCCTTCGGCAATTGACTGGATGACCGTGTGGCGATTGTGATCGACATCGACGACGAACGGGCGTTCGCTGGTATCGCGGACTTCGCCAGCCTGGCCGTCGAACAGAGTCACCTTGGGGGCAGACATGATGTTCGTGCGGCGGTCTCCGTGGGCTGTTTCAATAAGGCGTTTGAGTTGGGCTTCGTTCAGCGCTTGCACGGCCACGGGGATCTTGGTTTCAACGACGGTGGTCGCGCTGATCAACTGGATCGGGGAGGCGTCATCGGTCGCGAGGGGCTCGGCAAACTTGGGCCTCTCTGACTTGGCCAGAGCGGCCGGGACGATCAGGTTCGGTTTCAATCCGATCTCGGCCAGCAACTTGGGCGAGATCGAAAGATAGCGGATTTCGATCGACACCTGCGCTGACGATTTCGCATCGGCCGGTACCGGATCTTTGGCCAGACACATGGCTGTCATTGAGAAGAGAACCACGAGCGATGCCAGCGAGGTGAGCGAACGCATGGGGAATCCTTTCCGGGTGAGTGGATGAGCGTGACCAGCGGTCTCCTCCGGAGGCGATCACGTCGCGGGGAAGCTACGATCCAGGCAGAAATGTCACAAGACGAACTACGCTGAGTGATGGGGCTATGAACGCGACTGATCGCGTCCTGTGATTTCAAAACATCGAGACGCTCTCATGAAGTCAATAATCATCCTGCTTGTGCTCGGACTGTTTGCCGCCGAGGTGATTGCCGAAGACCCCGCGCAAACGCAAGGGGTGATCGTTGCTGCATCGGATGCGACCAGCGCGGCGCAACGGCTCAAGACGCTGATCAAGCAGGACACGGGGCTGACTTTCGCAGTCGTCGGTCCGAACCAGAAGCAGGACGCGGGAGACCTCCAATTCGTGTTCTGTACGAAAGCCTCGCGCTCTGAGGTGAAGCACCTCCTGCCTGCGGCTGCTTTGACTGCCGATCTCCAGCCGCAAGGTTTTCTGATTTCCACCGAGACCAACGCGACTCAGGCCGTGGTGGTGGGCGGCGATTCGGACGGCCTGAGATACGGCGTGGGTGAACTCTGGCATTACCACTGCGCACTCGACGGCAAGAGAATCGTGCCACAAGGCTCACTGTCGATCATCAAGGCACCGGCGTTTTCCAAGCGCATGTTTTGGAACTGGACTCACTGCACCAACTGGGATGACGACCTAGGAAAGATCCATCAGACCAAGCATGTGGACGCCAACGGCACACTGGAACCGTACCTCGCGCAGCCCAACGGTTTTGCCGACACGTTTCAGAGAGTCGTTGATTTCCAGGCGGACCATAAACTCAACGGTCTGATCGTCTGGGGCTTCATCAACGACGCACATGGCGGACTGGCCACGGCTCAGTCGGTCAGCCGATACGCCAAAACCAACGGCGTGAAGATCCTGCCGGGGATCGGCACGATGGGTTATGGGGGCTTCTATTTCGGCGGCGAGCATCCCTTCAACATCAACACCTTTCTGGCCAAGCATCCGCAAGTCCGCTTGATGGTGCAGGCCGATGGGAAAGACATGGCGGGCACGCCATGTCCCAGCGACCCGGTCTTTCAGCAGTGGCTGCGTGACGGGGCCGAGTGGTATTTCACAACGCTCAAGGACATTGGCGGCGTGAATCTGGAGCACGGCGATTTTTTTCAATGCCACTGCCCGCGCTGCAAGATGCAAAGATCGCTGCCGGAGAACGATCAGAACTACCACTGGGACATGATGGCGACTCAGGTGCCGGTGATTGAACGCGGCTTACAGATCAATCCTGAGCTGTGGTACTCGTATGCCTGCTACGACGCGTACAACTCCGCGCTGCTGAGCAACCCTCCCAAGTTTCTCGGCCAATATCCTAAGCCGGCGATCACTCAGTGGACCTACACCAAGATGATCGCTGATCCGATCTTGAATCCGCCCGGTTCGTGGCCGCTGAGCCTGCGCCCGCCGGCGGGGACGAATCGCTCGATCGGCTTGTTGCATCAGGGCAGTCATTGGGATGTGAAACGCCAATGGTGGGGCGAGTCCGACAAGTCGGCCGTGGCCTTCGGCGGCACCTACTCGCTGGTGAGCGACTTGATCCAACAGACCTGTCGCCGAGCGATCGCGGACCAATCCGAGGGACTGCAAATCATCGGTCAGATTGGCGTCGCCAGTCCGCAGAACGAGCTGAACTATCTGGCTCTGGAGGCGTTTAGCTGGAACCCACAGCTCGATTATCAAACGTGGATCGATCGAGAACTCGCGCCTCTCTACGGCGGGCCGAAGTTGTCCAGAAGGTACTACGAGCTTGTCAGTCGCATCACAAAAAAACCGCAGGAGATTGCAAACGATCTCCAAGAGGCCCAGCAGACCCTCACGATACTCCCCGACCCGCGCCAGGCACGCCGGTGGGCAAACTTGATTTCCGAACTACGGCGACGCCAGGCATTGATGCCGTAGACCTCAGCGATTCGAAACGTTTTCGCAGTTGTCGTCGCATCGCTTAACATCGCCACTTCAGAGCCAGAGGAAACTTGCACGGCCTCTCGACATCAACGACATCCAACGAATCCAAGGAAACGACGAATGCAAAAACAGTTCATTGCACCGCTGAATCATCGGGGAGGTGCTTCTGGCAGCAATACACAGGCAGTGCGGGCTGGGAATTTGATTCTGGTCGGCGGCCAGATGTCGCTCGATGATCAGGGGCGAGTTGTCGGTTCTGACATCGCCACGCAGGCGCGGAATGCGTTTGAAGCGCTGAAGCGAGTGCTCACTGAGGCGGGGGCCGAGATGAAAGATGTCGTCAAGCACAACATCTATTTTCAGTGTGATGGTGGCGACGCGGAGGTGGCGACGTTTCTGGATGAGATCGACCGAGTGCGGCTCGATTATTTCTCTGACCCCGGGCCGACGACGACGGAAACGCGAGTCGGGCTCGATCGCGAAGGGGCGTTGATTCAGATTGATGCCTGGGCCGTCGTCGGTGAACCGAGAGAACGGCTGATGCCGGACGGTCACTGGAGCTGGAGCAAGCCGCTGCCGTTCACTCACGGTTGGAAAGTCGGCGACATGATCTTTGTCGGTGGACAGCGATCGCTCGATGCACAGGGCAACGTGCTCGGCGTTGGCGATATCGAGATTCAAACCGATCACGCGTTTCGCAATCTCGACACGATGCTGCGAGCCGGCGGCGGCGACCGAAACAGCCTGATGCGGCAGAACACGTTCTTCCGCTTCTTCGGCCAGGGCCGCGAAGTGACCAACTATTGGGAGAAGATGACGAACGTCCGCCGGCGGTACATGTCGGTCCCGTCCGCGGCCGGAGCGGGGCTGCGGATCACCGGGTTCCCGAACTCGTCCGAACTGATTCAGGTCGAAGGGATCGGCGTGCTCGGCGAGGACAAGCAGCGGCTGCAACCGGAAAACCATTGGGACTGGAGCATCCCCAACACGCAGTTCACTCAAGGCTGGCGGATCGGCAAGCTGGCGTTCATCGGCGGCCAGATCTCCGCCGACAACCGAGCGAAGGCGGTCGGCAAGGACATGGAGACGCAGACTCGCAACGTCTTCCAGTTCATCCGCAAGGTGCTGGCCGAAGGGGGCCTCGACGAGAGCGATGTCGCCAAGCTCTACATCTATTACCACGGCGACGGCGACTGGAATCAGATCGCCGAAACGAAGGCGACCATCGACCGCGTGCAGCGCGAGTTCTATCCCGCCCCCGGTCCGGCAGCGACGTCGATTCGAGTTTCCGGTTTCGCATTCGAGGATCTGCTGATCGAGATCGAAGCGTTCGCCATCTGCCGCGACTGAATCCAGGTCCGCGTTTGCCGCAGGTTCACCTCGAAGTCCTGCCGCCGCACATCCGACGCTCCGACGCTCAAACTCGAATTCCGCGTGTAAGATTTCGCCGCCGTCGGAGTTAATCTTTTTGTCGCTGAAGTGAAATGTGACGAGATCGCTACGAAAGTTGACCGTGTACGAGACACCGCGAACACGTCCGAGCTTGCTGGTGCGTCTGCGGGGCGAGCGTGATGAGCGGGCGTGGGGGGAGTTCTTGCTGCTGTATGAGCCACTGGTGCTGCGGCTGATGCGGCAGCGCGGGTTGCAGGAGAGTGATGCTCGGGACACGACTCAGCAGGTGCTGCTGCGGATCAGCGGAGCGATCGAGCGGTATCAACCGGATGGGGCGGAGGCGTCGTTTCGGAGATGGTTGTTTCGAGTGGCTCGGAATGTGGTGGTCACGTTTTTGACTCGGCAGTCGCGGCGAGCAGAGGTGATGGATGATCGTCAGGTTGTTGAGATGCTGGATGCAACGGTGCCGGCCAGTGCCGAGTCGGACCTGTTCGACGCCGAGTATCGGCAGCAAGTCCTCGCGTGGGCGACCGAGCAAGTGCGCTGCGAGTTCCGCGACTCGACGTGGCAGGCGTTCGTGGAAACCAGCATCAATGGGAGAGCGATCGCGGAGGTTGCCACCGAGTTGAAGCTGTCGCCCGGCAGCGTGTACGTCGCTCGCAGCCGGATCATCGCGAGGTTGCGAGCGAAGGTGGAAGAGTTTGAGGCAGAATGAAAAAAGGGACCGAGGGGACGTAATTGAGCAAAGGAAGCAGGGACGTTCGTTGTTGTTTCTGTTGTTGAGTCCCAAGTTGTTTGAGGACCACTTTAGTGAGTTCTTTCTGTCCCTTCCGTCCCTGAAGTCCCTTTCGTCTTTTCCAATTGAACGCACATGACCCAACCCATCACCCATTACGATCGCGATTGCCTGCAACGGCTGTTGGAGGATGCTCTGCCGGAGCCGCTGGCCGGTGAGGTGGCCGAGCATGTCGCCGAGTGCGCGGAGTGCCGTGGGCAACTGGAGTCGCTGGCGGGGCAACCTCAGTGGTGGTCGCAGGCTTGTAGTGGCGTGAAGGCGATTTTGGATGATCCGGCGAGCTATTTGTCGGATGGCCAGGGCGGTCGGGACGGAGTCCCAACCTACGATTCGGCGAGCGACGACTCGTTTGCGACGGACTTCGCGGTCGACTTCCTCGAACCGAGCGATGATCCGGCGATGCTCGGTCGGTTGGGGGAGTACGAGATCGTTCAAGTGATCGGTCGCGGCGGGATGGGCGTTGTGCTCAAGGGGTTTCAGAAGGAGTTGAATCGGTACGTGGCGGTGAAGGTGTTGGCTCCGCATTTGGCGATGAGCGGTGCGGCTCGGCGGCGGTTTGCGCGGGAGGCTCAGGCGACGGCGGCGATTGTGAATCCGCATGTGATGGCGATTCACTCGGTCAACGCGAATGCGAAGTTGCCGTATCTCGTGATGCCGTTCGTGGCGTGCGAGTCGCTGCAACAACGGCTCGATCGGCAAGGTCCGCTCGATGTGAAGGACGTGCTGCGGATCGGCCTGCAAGCGGCGAGCGGATTGGCGGCGGCGCACGCTCAAGGGTTGGTGCATCGCGATGTGAAGCCGGCGAACATCTTGTTGGAGACCAGCGTTGAGCGCGTGATGCTCACCGACTTCGGTTTGGCTCGCGCGGTGGATGATGCGACGTTGACTCGGACGGGGATCATCGCCGGCACGCCGCAGTACATGTCGCCGGAGCAGGCGAACGGGGACGCGGTCGATCATCGTTCGGACCTGTTCAGTTTGGGCAGCGTCCTGTACGCGATGTGTACCGGTCGCCCACCGTTCCGCGCGGAGACGACGTTCGGCGTGCTGCGTCGCATTCGCGAAACCTCGCCGCGACCGATTCGGGAGATCAATGCCGACATCCCGGATTGGCTCGAACGGATCGTGTTGAAGCTGCTGTCAAAGTCGCCGGAGGATCGCATCGGCACGGCGACGGAGATCGCGACGTTGCTGGAGCAATGCCTCGCTCACGTTCAACAACCGACGGCGGTTGAATTGCCGAAAGCGATTGGAGGATGGGCACTCTTGCCCGTCCCGGAAGCGCGGACGACAAGGTCGGGACGTAGTCGCCAACCTGCGATTCGATTGGCCGTCGCGTTCGCCGTGATGGCGGCCATCGTCATCGCAGTGCAGTGGCCAAGAACGAAACCGATCCAGAACCAACCAACTCAACCAATCAACGAACCATTTACGCTCGACCCGTTGTTGGAATGGAACGCCACGCAATCGGAGCTCGATGAGACGGCGCGGACGATCGAGCAGCTCGACACCGAAGCAAAAAAAGACTTGGAATGACGGAACCGACGCGGCGGAGCCGCGCACCAACCCGAAGCGTCAGCGAGGGCGAACGCTCCACAAGACTTTGAATTCAGAGCGTTCTGAAGCGTTCGCCGTCGCTGACGCTGCGGGTTGGTTTGCCGGACATCAAAACGAGAAAGGAAAATCATGAAACTCACATCGCATCGCCTGGTCGGCTGGCGGAATCTGTGTCTGCGCGGCTTTGTTGTGATCCTCGGCATGTTGGCGGCAGCGACGGTTGCCTCGGCGCAGGAGAGCAAGTCTGCCGATGATGCGGCAAAGCCCGCGACGGTGGGAGCTGAGTCGGCAAAGCCGACGACAACCAAACGGGTGGTCGATCCGAAGATGCCGGACATTTCTGGCACTTGGCGGATGGGCAAGGACGGCGGGTTCGGCGAATGCGTGATCCAACGGGTTGATGATGACGCGGCAGAGTTCACGTTCGAGGCTCCAGATCCCAAGGGAAAGAAGAACAGACAACGACTCAAATGGTCGCGGGGGACTCAGCGCTTCGAGTTCGTGCAGCCGTCGGACATCGTTCCCGAAATCACCGGCAAAGCGACACTGCAACTCTTGCCCGACCAAAAGACGATGCTTTTCAAGGCTTCGTTCGATGAACCACCGACGGAGGAATTCCTCCAGGAGAGCGGACTCACCAAGGACGAACTGGGTCAGTTTCTCAATCAGGAATGGACCCGAACGAAGAAGCCCGTCGGCAACGCTGCCGAGCCAGTGGCCACTCCCGCCGAGTCGGCGAAGCCAGTTCCTGCCAAACCGGACGGCGGAGCCAGGATGCCAGACGCGATCCGGGCGTTGATGCCGTCGATCGTCACGGTCATTCGAGTCGATCCGAAGACCGGTCTGCCGAATCCCAATCCCAACGGGCAGGCCGGAGTCATCGTTGATCCTCGGGGCTACATCCTGACTCCGTTTATGGAGGGCCTCTCGAAAGCCAAGCCCTGCAAAGTGCGACTGGCGAATCAACAAGAGTTCGTCGCCGAAGTGGCGGCCACCGATGAGACCCATCTGATGGTCTTGAAGATCGTCAGTCCTTATGCGCTGGCTGCCGTTTCGCTTGCGAAGCTGCGTGAGCCGCAGGTCGGCGATGCGGTCTTTGTCGTGCCATCTCCCGCCGGGAAGGGACCGAGCGTTGGAATTGTCACGGCGACATCACGCAGTCTGCCCGAGTACGACGAGACCACGTTCATTCAGACCGACATCAAGCTGCCGAAGGGTGAGGAGGGAAGCCTGCTGGTGTCGGCTCTTGGCGAGCCGATTGGCATTCCTGTGATTAAGTGGCCGGACGAGCAACCCATCTGCTTTGCACGGCCCCTGAAAACGGCGCTCTCGATCATTCAGGTCGCAACGAAAGTGGCGGTGGCTGCGGACGTCGCCGCATCGCCGCGGCCAGCAGCGGATGCCAAGATGCCGGACATCTCCGGCAAGTGGACGTTCAAAAGGCCGCCCTTACCGTTCAAGGATACGCAGGAGGGGGCGGTGATGCTGCGTCAAACGTATGTCGTAAGTCGCAGCGAAGAAGCCGAGACCGACTTTGAGTTCTGGGAATCGAGCCAACCCAAGACGACCGCGTCCAGGGTCAAGTGGATCCCGGGAACACAGCGTTTTCAGGTGTTCCCGAAAGGCGAAAAGGACAATTACAAGGCGCAAGCCACACTTGAGCTGTCGGCAGACGGTAACACGCTGAGCCTACGATTGGTGATTGATGCCGCTGAAAGGGAACGACTCGCAGCACAAGGCGGTGTTACCGGTGAGGCGATGGAGAGGCTCCTGAATCAGGAATGGCGACGCTTCGGGCCAGAAGAGGAAGGCTTGGCGGACAGGATTGGAGGCCTCGTTGGCACCTGGAACCGCGCTGAAAGCGGAACCTTCTCGAAGCTCACGATTTGGCCCGTTGAGAACCGTGAGTCGTTGGTCTTCGTCGATGGGGAGGACGTCAAAGGACTATTGGAGTGGAAGCCGGCCGAAATGATGTTTCATGGGTTCTTCACTTTCAACGTGCTCGGCGACTGGACTGTTGAAGCTACGCTGAGAGATCTCACGGACGGAAGGTATGATCTCGTCATCGCTCCGTTCGAAGGCCAGCGGAAAGGGCTGCTGCGAGGCGGGTTCGCGAAGACGGAACGAGAACTCGATCAGAAGCTGCGAGCGACTTGGAACCGCAACTACGATCCGGATCGGCCGAAGCCGCTGCCAACCGTGACGGTCGTGAAGACCGAGTTCAATCCAGCGCCCGTCCGCAATGCACTCCGCGCCAAGTATCGCGAGCCGCCCTATCGCTTCTTCTCGAACGACACATTCCGTTCGGTCATCGCGATCGCGCCTGAGGATGCTCAGGAAGAGATCGAATTCCTCATTCACAAGCTCGATGTCAAAAATGGACCGTTCGACGAAGTCGCCTCGCCCAACATCGCTCCAGCGACACCGGCCAACCAACCACTGCCAACATCGCGCCGTCCCGATCAAGTGGTGCCGGACATCACCGGCACATGGCGTGTGGCAATTTGGTACCAGGAGAAAGGGAAATACGAACCGGTTGAGGCCGGAGTGATGGAGATTCGGCGTGTGGGTGCCGAGAGCTTTCTGATCGACCAACCGTGGGTCGAAAAGGCGACGAGGATCTTTGTGGAATGGTCAGATGCGAATCGCCGATTTCAAGGTATCTGGGGCAATGACGAAGGGCATTCCAAGATCACACTGCAACCAGCATCCGATAACAACACCACATTGCGTGTCGTCGTGACCAAGACGTCAACGCCAAAGGGGCCGCTGAAGAAGGGCGGGAACGAACAAGGTTCTGAGGAAAAGTCATCGTCCCAGCAGTGGCCTCAGGAATGGACTCGTGTGTCATTGACGCTCTCAACAACGCAAGAGAATCACATCGATCTGACGGGCGCTGCACCCGACACGGTGAGTCATAGGACGAAACCAACCAGAGTTGTGAGTCCCACCGCCCTCCCCGACACCCCCGCCGCGAAGCGGTTGGTCGAGCAGCTTGGTACACAAGAGTCCGCGGCGGCGGCTGAGGCGGCGACGATTCGGCAGCTCCAAGCGAACGGGCAGGCCGAGCAGAACCGGCAGGCGATCGCCGAGCATCAACGCAAACTCAAGAACCTGCTGAGCACCGCGTTCGACCTGAAGCTGCAATGGGAAGAACTCCAGGTGCAGGAACTGCAATCCCGCCTCAGCCGCCTCGAACGCCAGATCGGCCAGCGCAAGGAACTCCGCGAGAAGATCATCAATCGCCGCGCGGGTGAGTTGATCGAAGGGGACGCGCTGAAGTGGAGTCAAGACAGCGCAGCCATCTGGCGTAGCAACGATCGTGAGGTCACTGCTGGTGGAGCGCAGCCCGGACAATCCAAACCAGCGGGGAAGGAGTCAACAGTGGTGTCGCCGTCGCCCGTACCGATTCCGAGCAAACCAGCGCCAGTCGCCCCGACGGACCCAAAGTCGGAGTTGCTCGCGAAGTTGCAAGGGCGGTGGGAATTGCAAATACGAACGCAGTTCCCCAACAACCAGTCCGATCCCGTGTCACTCCGAGAATTCGCTGAGATCAAAGACAACCTCATGACGGGTTGGAGCGAGTCGGACAACAAGCGCGAGAATGAAGGAATCATTCTGCTCAAACTCGGAGAACCGGGGCCGCCTCAGCAGATCGACCTCATCACGAACCCCAACGATGGCGAAGATCGAACCGTGATGCCGGGGCTCATCGAAGTTGTCGACGATGTCGTCCGAATTTGCTTCGATCCCACATCCGACTCAGTGCGTCCTGAAGTCATCGCTGTTGGAAAGAAGGCCGACATCTGGGAACTGCGCCGCAAAACAGGGTCAGGCGATCCAAAACTCGATCCGCTTCCCTCGCCGGAACAACTCCGAAAACAACTTCAGCCGATCGCGGATCGAGTCAGGACCGCCGCGGCGCGAGTTCGCGAATTGGAGCCGGTCTATTTTCGCGATCGCTCCAACGCGGCCGAGTTGCAACGGGCCTTCGAGGAAATGAACGCTGCTCGGATTGATTACCGTCAGCGAGTGAGCGCGACCAAGCCGGGATTCAAGCAGATTGAAGAGGACTACAACGCGGCCGGGAACCTCGCCATCGGTCTGAGAACGCAGTACGAAGCGAAGTTCAAACTGTTGGCCGAGGGAAAAACCACGGAGGCGGAAATCAAAGCCGTGGCCGATTCCTTGAAGCGTGCGACGGAAACGATGTCGGCCATCAAAGGCAAAAGTGACAGTTACAACTTCGTCTCAGATCTTTTGCCCCAAGATGGTGACGCAGTGCCTGAAGAAAACGAGTTGCCTCTCAGCACAACGCGTTCGAGCTACGATCCGGCCATCGCGATGGCGTGGCTGGAAGCAACGACGAATTTGAAGCTCGAATTCGTCCGCTTCGATGAACTCAAGCTGCCGTTCAAGGCCGCTCTGCGAATCCGCGGGTTCAGCCCGCCCCATCAGATCGGTGACTTAATCACGTCTCTGGATGGCCAGCGGTTCGAGTCGCTGGATCAAGCCGTCGCCGCACTCCGGCCGAACCTTCGCTTGAAAAATACTCGAGCCGGCGAAAACAGCATCGTGCGACGCGGTGGCCTGGCCGGTCGGCGAGTCAAATGGGAAGTCTCAAAAGATTGGCCGATCGACTACCTCCAGCCGACAACCCCGGTTCGGGCAACGGTGGGCCTGGAAGTGCGTGTGCGAGGTGCCAAGCCGGAAGAGATTGAAACGGGGTACGTCACTGGCACCTGCGTGTCGCCGGATGGATTGGTGGTGATCCCCTTCTCGGCGAAGTCACTCGTCGAGACGGAACCGGCCATCGCGTTTGGGGAGATCAAAGGGACCGCAAGGATCGTCGCGTCAGACAACGAACGAGGACTCACGCTGCTGAAACTCGAATCGCCGAACCACCAACTCTTCGGCTGGCTGAAGTGCCGAACGGGGCTGCCGACCAAGGGACAGCGTTTAGAACTCTTCCAAGACGTCAACCGTTTCTTCCAAACGTCGGTTTCCGTGGTAGAGCAACCTTACCCCGCACCACACGTCGGAACGGACGGCTTCATCGCAACAGCCTTTCGAGGCGACACAGCGCCGATCGGCTCGCCCCTCATGTCCGTCGAGAATGAGCTTCAAGGGATCGTCGTTGAGTCGAAGCCTCCTCCGAATCAACCCGATCAACCCGACGTTGCGAACCCCGAACCCTTGCAGCGGAACTTTGGCATCCCGGCGGTCCACATTCAAAAGCTCATCGACGAGTACCGACGCAGCACGGCGAAACTGAAGCTGGAAGCACAGGCTTCCTCTCAGCCGCCCAAAGATGATGCTCCATGAAATGCCGCAGAGGCCGCCGCGCTGATCTTGGAAAAGCTCGGCGTGAGGTTCGGCACGCCGGTTGATGCCAAGGGAGTTCGCTCGCCGTATCGCGGAGGCGTTCCGATCGTCGAAGTGGTCTCGAAGAGTGCCGCCGCCAATAGCGGGTTTCGCAAAGGGGATCTCCTCATCGGACTGAACAACGCGGAAACGCTGACGCTCGACAACGTGGCGTTCGTCCTGCGCAGCCCGGAGGTCCAAGAGAAATCGAACAAGCTCTTGTCCATCCGAGCGCACTTGGTCCGCGACGGAGAGTTGCTGTCTGCCGACGTCGTGCTCGACGCCAAACCACAAGCCTCCACGAACGCAGAGGCGGTCGATTAATTGATCGCCGTGTGGCCGAGCGATCGCCAAGGAGACCGCGATCCGGCGCCTTTACTCCGAAGGAGTTAAATCACAAAGCCCAGGGTTGCCGCGCTTCGCGGCTACCCAGGGTTAGGGAGATCAGATTGTTCTCTATCATTCTTCGTGCGTCTGAGATGCAACCCTTTCAGGGTAGAGTCAGGCCTCGCGATTCGAACCCAGGGTAGCCGCGAAGCGCGGCAACCCTGGGCTAGGTGATGCAACTCCTTCGGAGTAAACGCCGGCGATCAACACCAATGACACTCAGTCGCACTGTGTTCGATTGGGTTGCGGGCGCAGTCCGGGCCAAGCTCTTCGCTTCTCTGCGGTAAAAGCGATGGAATCACTTCTTTTCACCGCAGAGAAGCGAAAAGCGCAGAGGTACGAAGGACTCATTTTCATGGGGTTCGCAAAATTGTGTAGATACCACCGAGACAAGCTCGGCGGGGAGCCAATCGAAACTCCGGTGAGACCTCTCTGAAAAGCACGCGATCGAAAACGCACGATTGGAGTCGCTCAATTGGTTGTCGTGTCGTCCTTCGCAGCGTCAATTTGCTTGATGGCCTTTTCGGCGGCGGCGGCGACGTTCTGGTCTTTGGATTCCAGTTCCTTGTTGAGCGCCGGAATCGCCTCGCGAGCGGCGGCTCCGAGCTTGCCGAGTTCCATGATGCCCGTCACACGTTGCGAATTCGCGAGGATCGTCAGACCGATTGGTCGGCCCAATAGGTCTGGCAGCGTCTCCGTTCCTCGATTGGGTTCTTTCAGATTATTGGTGACCCAGTGCTTAACGAGGGGGGTCGCAGTGGTCGATTGCCGAGCCGCTTTATGGAATTGATGAATGGTGTCTTGCACCTGCCAAAGAAAATGAAATGCCGTTCGCATGTCCTGTTCACGGCCGGTGAGTTCTTCGGCCGAGCGATGATTCTTGCCGCAATATTGCTGTAGTAGTGCTTGTTCCATTTTCAGGAGCGTGTGGTTCCAAGCCACCAACTGCAGAGTTGCTCCGATGGCCTTCAGGTCGCCGTCGCGCAGGTCGAATGCAGGTGGTGGTTCGATTCGAGTCCCCGCGGCACGCACCAGCGCCTGCCACGGAACATGCTGCTCTAAAGTGGCACTCTCGTGGTCCTCGTTGCCTTTGATCGGACCTTTCATGAGGTCGTCGATCTTGGGAAGTACGGCCGCCGCCTCTTTGCCCATGCGAGCGAGCGCCACGGCAGCGACGAAGTGGAACGTGTTTCGTTGTTGCGAGCGGAACGGTCCCAACCAGGCGCCGAACTGCGGGTGGATCTGGGTGTCCTCATCGCTCAGCGGCTCGAGCAGCACGGCTGCGACTTGTGGGGCCGTCGAGGCGGCTCGCGGTCCCATCACGGCGAGTTGGTTCAACGCATTCAAGCGTTGATCGTTCGAACCCGGCTTCGCCACGATTCGAGCGAACGTCTCGGCCACAAACTTGGATTCGGGCTCGACGTCACGAAGTTGCTCGGCCGCGGACATCGCGACTTCGGTGACCGGATCGGTCAGTACGGCGTGAAGGCTCGCGATTCGTTGGGCGGCGAAACGTGAGTTGCTAGCGTCCCTCGCGAACCATTGCAGGTTTGCGACGGCCAACGTCCGAATGGCCGGATCTTTGTCGCGACAAACTTCCAACATTGCGGTGAGCAACTCCTCGGCCACGGGCAATTCAATGCGCATGAGGTGCGCATTGTTGACCAGAAACTTGCGGCTGCGCGGAGTTCCGTTTTTCAATTCGTTGGCACAAGCTCGTTGCACGACGGCGGCCGGCAGATTGCGGAACAGCTTATGGACTTCGTTGTAGATCGACGGGCGGTTGTTGTTTCCGCCACCGACAGTGAAATCAATTGTGATGGGGTCGAAATCGACGACGCGCGATGTCTTGAGGACTCGCTCGGCAATCTGTTGCGCGTGGGTGTCCCGGCCGAGCAACCGCAGCGCCTCGATGGCGTCGGCCAGCCGTGCGGGACTCCGTTCGGTGTCGAGGATCGCGAGCCATTCGTCGAAGGACTTACCGTCGTAGCGCGGTTGGTTGTCGGCGGTCGGTTTGGCGGGAGCGGGCGTCGTGGGTTTCGGCTCGTTGGGAGTTGGCTGATTTGGCTGAGTGGCGAGCGGTGTCTTTGGCCGAGGCTTAATGACTCGCGGGACTTTGGGTTGATCCTCTAGTTGTGAGCGGAGTCCGGCGAGGAATTTGGTGATCTCGGCATGGTTGGCGGGAGTCTGCCAGATGATCAGCAGCGTGTCGGCGAACAACTGCATCGAGCCTCCTTCGCCATCGGAATTGAGCCACGGGCCTGGTGTCGCGGACTCGATGGCTCGCAGGGGCTGACTGGGATGCAGGCCGCGATCGAGCAAGTCGCGGATGTCATAGACTTTCGTGATCAGTCGCTCTTTTATCTTCGCTGCCGTGGTGACGATCAACAGGCCCTCTTCGATTTGATAATCGAGTTGCAGCGGCTTGAGCACTCGCGACAGCAACAGTTCGCCGGAGATGCCTTTGGTGTGCAGCGTGACCCCAGAGTCGATGCCGATGCCTTCTTCTTCCAGCGCCACTTTGTCGAACAGAACTTGAAGGTCCAGTTTGAGCGAGATCCATTCGGCGACATCGTTCAGCGGAATATCTTGGAAGTCGGCATCCACGATCTGAGTGAGCTTCTTGCGAGTCGCCGCATCCGCTTCGGCGGCATAGCCCGCCGGGTGAATTTCGATCGGCTCGGTGAGCGGCTTCAAGAAGGCGGCTTCGATCAACCGCAACAGCGCTTCGATGTCGGCTTGTGCTCGCCAAGTGTGCCGCACGACGAGCACGTTTTGCAAAAACTCAAAGGTGCCCCCCTCGCCAGAGCTTGCCATCCATGGATGCGGCAGCGTTGACGTAAACAATTCCTCGAAGTGTCCCGCCACGGACGCATTGAAGACTCCACCAAACATGCAGAGCTCAGTGTCCTTCGGAGAATCCTGCGCTCGGCGCGGGTCTCCTGACCCCGCCGCTGGATTGCACCGAAGGTCTCCCCATCCGAGTCCCCGTTGCGCATCATCGTCGATGGAACCGAAGGGAGACCTTCGGTCGTTCGAAGCGGCAGGGTCAGGAGACCCACGCCAAGCGCGATCTTGGAGTCCTAACCGTTCGGCGTGATCGTCCACTCGGAAGAAGCCGCCTCCACTTCCGCCTCCACCGAACCCGCCTCCACCTCCGCCGAACCCACCTTGTAAAACGTTTGAGAGATCCGGTCCCTCGGCATTCTGCCGTTCCACCGTTTGCCGGACGCCAGGGAGCAATCGGCCGACCGGATACCAGCGCGTGACCATCTCCTCCCTCTCTTTGGAGAGCGTGGTGATGCGCACCTGGCCTTGGTCGATGGTCCACGCGCACTGGATCGGTTCCAAAAGGAACTTCATCGCGGTGGCGATTCGCACGTCCTTCAACTTCAGAGTGCAGGGCGTGTCGAGCGCAATGGCCTCCTCTGTGAGAGCGGCATCATCGACGAACATTTCGAGACCGGATTGCTGCTTGAGAAACGCCACGCACTCGGTCAGCGGCTCATCGAAGAACTCGACGCTGATCTTCTTTTGCAGAGCCTCACGGACTTTCCGAGCACCAATCAGATCGGGATTGGATTCTTCAAACGTGTCCATCCCCTTGGCGGCGAGATCGATAATCTCGATCGGCTTGCGCGGCTTCGGTTCCACCGACGGCTCGACTTGTTCCGGTTTCGGTTTTTCAACCACGGTTTGCCCCTTCGGTCGCTCGGTGACTTTGGCGACCACCGTGTCTCCGCGCTTGAGCACAAACTTGCCGTTCTGAATTTGCAGTCCATCGGCGTCGCCGAGGATTTCGATTTCGTACTCGCCGGCCGCGAGCCGCGTGGACTTCGGGCCGGTGGTGAGTTCGAGTTGCTCGACCGACTTGCCGGATTTCTTGACGCGGACTTCGACGCCGTCGCGCAGGCTCTCGACGATCAGCGTCCCTTTGTTGGTCTCGATCGTGATGACGATGCCCAGCGCGGCGAAGAACAACAACGCTAGCGCGATCAACAACGCGCGACGCGGCTTGTGGGGCACGTTTTCAACGTGCCCGTTCCGAGTGTGCGGCGCGGCCGCCATCGCGTAGCCACGTTCGCCAGAACGTGGGCCGATTGGCGATTCCCCCACGTTCTGGCGAACGTGGCTACGAGGCTGGTCCCGAAGGATTGGAAGTTCGAGCACTGGGCCGGGCACGTTGGAAACGTGCCCCACGAGTTGGGTCAGATCGTGTCCCGCACACCACGGGGTGAGCGCGGTGGCGAATTCGTTCATCGACGCAAATCGCTCGGCCGGATCACGAGACAGCGCACGGTCGATGATCGCCGCCAGATCGAGCGGCAAATCGGCGCGGCGTTCACGAATCGGCGGGGCGGCTTGAGTGGCGAGTGCTCGCAGTTTTTGCAGCGGCGTCTTGCGGTTCTCGTTGGCGAAGGGCGAGAAGCCCGTCAGCAATCGGAACAGCGTCGCGGCGAGAGCATAGATGTCGGCTCGCGGGCCAACGAGATGACTGTCTTCCAATTGTTCGGGAGCCATGTAATCGAGCGTCCCCATCAATTGGCCGACCGTCGTGAGTTCATCGACCGGAGCCTGTACTCCGCTGAGCAACGCGAGGCCGAGGTCGAGGATTTTTAGAGTGGAGGAGGGGAAGAGGGGAGGAGGGGAGGAGTGCTGCTGTTTCGCCTCCTCCCCTCCTCCCCTCCTCTCCTCCCCAGTGAAGGTCGCGGCTGACGCAGTCCTCGGTCCAGACGACAGCATCAGATTGCTCGGCTTGATGTCACGATGCACGATCCCTTGCTGGTGGGCGTACTCCAAACCGACGGCCGCTTGCCGAGTGATCTCGCAGGCATCGGCGATGGACAGCGGGCCGCAAACTTTGGCGAGTGTGTTCAAGTCGCAGCCTTCGACGTATTCCATGACGAGGAAGTGCGTGCCATCGACTTCGCCGGCGTCGGTCGCTTGCACGATCGCCGGGTGACTGAGTTGTCCGATGACGCGCATCTCGCGCTGAAACCGCGCGACCGCTTGATCGTCCCCCAGCCGCCGAGCGGGGAGCAGCTTCACGGCAACGAGCCGGTCCAGCCGCGTGTGGACGGCCTTGAAGACTTGGCCCATGCCTCCGGAACCGAGCGGCTCGAGCAAGCGGTAGTCGCGCAGCACTGGCGAGCGAGCTGCGGAGACTTCGGAGGTCGGATGGTCTGCCAATGCTTCCAAGGACTGCACCTTGTTCAACGCTTTTTGCAATTCGTCGTCGGTCTGCGGTTCGGCGGCGATGGCCGGGAGCCGCAGTCCGTTGGTCAGCGTGTCGGAGGCTCGGTCGAGTTGTGAGACGGTGGCCTCGCAACTGAGGCAGGCTTCGAGGTGTGCGGCGACGACGTCGCTTTGCTCGTCGGACAGTCGTCCGAGCAGATAGTCCTTGAGCGTCGGGGCGTCGAAGCAGTTGGCAGACGGCATGATGTGACCCTGTGGTGGCAGAGATGATTGGCACACAAGATATCAACGCGGCGGCGCGACACGACTTTGTAGGTCAGGCTTTCCAGCCTGACCCGATAGGCGTTGGACGTCGTTTGGCCGTTCGGGTCAGGCTGGAAAGCCTGACCTACGAGAAATCACCCAGCTCGCGGCGCAGACGTCGGAGCACTCGCGACTTCGCCTGTCGCACCGAGTTCGCGGAGAGGCCCAGGCTTTTCGCGATGTCGTCGGTCTCTTGCTGCTCGACGGTGCTCAGCCAGAACGCTTGCCAAGTGCGGTCCTCGAATTCGCAGCGGACGCGATCCAGCGCGCGGCGGAAGAGGCGTTGCAGTTCGCCAAGGTCGGTCACGTCCTGCGATTCGTCGGACCAGATTTCCGGGATCGACGACAGTCGCAGCCAGGCTTCGGTTCCTCCGGCGGCTTCTTCGCGATCGGTCTCGCGGCGAAAGTGATCGCGCAGTTTGTTGCGAGCGATCGTCCACAGCCAGCCGCGAAACGTGCCCTGCTCCGGCGAATGCAGAAAGCGTTCGATCGCACCGGCGACGGCCGAGAATACTTCTTGCGTCAGATCGCTCGCGTCTTCGGCCGACAAGCCGTGATGGCGTCCCCAGTGGTAGACCAGCGGGCCGTACAACTCGGTCAACCGCCGCCACGCCTGCGGGTCGCGCTGCCGCATACGGCTCAGCCAACTGCTGGAAGTTTTACCGTCCGAGAGAGAAGGAGAAAGACTCATGCGATGCCTGACATGCACAACGAATCGGGTTCCATGCCGAGCTACCGTATCGGCCGACGTGGCGTGATGCCTAGTGCTGTGACAGCCATCGAGCCGTGTCTTCGTCGCACACTGTGCGGGACTTCTGGCGCGCGATCTCGCACGAATGCCCTCCTGTTGGAAAAAAGTTGCGGCAAGATTCTCGCGAATGAATGCGGCGGCAGCTTCGTGCCTCTCAGGGACGTACAGCGAGGACGACTCGGAGGTCTCGCAGGCCGCGCCTGGATGCGGCGGCGATGGCGCGCGCTTTGCCCAACAGATGACTGCGACAGCTCTCCGCCATTTGTGGTGATGTTTGCATCCTGTGAGCCGCAAGGCGCTAGCCGGCGGCTTGTCTGCATCGATCCGCGGCTAGCGCCCTGCGGCTCACGAATGCGTTTTCAACTCGGATGGCAGAGAGCTTGTTGTCATGCTCGGCTGAGTTGGCCGAGCAAGTCTTTGGGTGAATCTCGAATGTTGAGGATCTCGAAATGAAACTGACTCGCGCTCGCTGTTTCGTGTTGGGAATGTTGGGATTGCTGGCTGGCCTAGCGCTGCTGCCGACTCAGGGTTTCACCGGCGGTGGAGGTGACGAGGCCGTCGAGCGGACTCGCAAGCAGACACGCATGCTGGACGATCTCTACAAAACGGCGATCGTGCTCATCACCGAACATTACGTGAAAGGGGACGAACCGTCCGCAGCCGTGGCCGGCAAGCTGCTGTGGAAGGAGATGAAAGCCAAGGGACATCACGAGGTGCGCTTGATCGACGCGACGGGCAGTCCGATCGAAGCGTCGAATGTGGCGGTCGATGATTTCGAGAAGGGGGCCCTTAGAGAAATCCTCGCGGGCAAAGCGTCGGTCGATCGCGTGATCGAGAAGGACGGCAAGCGGTTTCTCCGCACGGCGACCATCGTGCCCGTCGTGATGACCAAGTGCGTCTCCTGTCATCCGCACTACGCCAAAGTCCCCAAGAGCCAAGCGATCGGCGCGCTGGTTTACACGCTGCCGGTCGAAGACAGGTGAGTCATGGCGACCGCTTCACGACAGGATCGCCGACCACGAACGGACCCCCGCGCGAAGGCCAGCGCTGCGGTCGGTCGCGTTCTGAAAAACGCGGCCGGCCGACTGCTCGATGCGGCCAATGGCGACCTTTCCGAGGACTCTTTACACGAACTGCGGATTGCCTGCCGACGCGCCGAGGCGGCCCTGCGGCTCTGCCAGGATGCGGCCGAGGGACGAGCTTGGCGCTGGCTGAAGCGACGACTGAAGACACTGCGCCGTGCCTGCAATGCCCCGCGTGATGACGATGTCCTCTGCCGGTGGGTCCAGCGCCACGGCACATCGGCCAGCAAGCCCCTGCGCCAGGCCATTCGCACTCATCGGGACGAAGTGCAGCCACGGATTGTGAAGCTGGCTCAACGACTGAGTGACAAGCAACGCTTCGAGCGGCGATCGAGCAAAGTGGTCAAACAATTGCGAGTCTGTGAACGCCAGGGCCAGATTGCTCAGGCGTTTGGCCAGCGGCTGTTTGATGAGCTGCATCGCTTCGTGAAGGCCCTGCCCGCCCAGCGTGAGGATGCTTCCGCCCTGCATCGGCTGCGGATTGTCGGCAAGCGTTTGCGCTACGCCAGTGAGCTCGTGACTGAGATTTGGCCGGACGTCGCCTTCGTGGAACTCAACGAGCATCTGCATTTGCTGCAAGACCGACTGGGTGCCATTCACGATCACATCGTGGGGACACGTCGTCTGCGAAAACGATCGCTGGATGGCTCGACGCACGCCGTCCGGCCGCTCATACAGAAAGCGCAGGGCACGGCGGTCCGTCTGCAACGAAACTTCTGGCGCTGGTGGCAAGCGTCTCCCATCGAACGCATGCTGGCAGACACCACCGCCGAGGTCTTGACGTTAATTAGCCTGACGCCGTGAGCCGTGGTCATCACGGGGCCGGGAGTCTTTGTCATGCCGCACGATGTCACTCGCGACGGCCCACATCGAGACCTTGCGGCATGAAAAGACACCCGGCCCCCTCACGCTTGATTGACGCGCACAAACCCGATGCGCGCGTTTGGACGTTGCGCAGTTTTTCGGCCGCGAACCGGCTATGAAATGCGCAACTTCAAAACAGAGACGTTGGACCTCGGCTCCGTCATCCCCCATGAATCTCGAAGGACGTGCCATGACCGACTTGAAGGCAGTCGTGATCGACAGCGATCTGTTTCCTGACGAGACCTTCGAGTGGGGCACGCTCAAGTGGCTCTGCAACGCGAAGCTCTCGCCCGGAGCGGCACAAACTCTGGGTCTTTGCCACATCTGGCCTGGTCAGCGCAACCCACGGCATTTCCATCCCAACTGCGAAGAAGTGTTGTTCATGCTCGCCGGATCGGGACAACACAGCTTCGATGATGAGGTGGTGGAACTGCATCGCGACTCGGTGATTCGCATCCCCGCGGGAGTGCGGCACAACCTGAGCAACACCGGTTCGGAGACGATCATCTGCCTGATTTCGTTTTCCTCCGGAGATCGCGAAACGGTGTTCTTGGAATAGAGTTTGTTTTCATTAGTAGCCGCGTTTCGCCAGAACGCGGGTGAATTACCACCGACCCTCGTTCTCGCGAAACTCGGCCACCAAAAGAATTCCATTCGCCGGCTATTTCCCCAGCAACTTCGCCACCAGAAAATCGTTCGCGCTGGCGTACTTGTCCGACTTGGAGACGCCAGGGATCAGCAGGTGGCATTCGTGGCCGAGCTTGTCGGATTTCTCTTTCAGCTTTACGCCGTAGACCGGATGGTGAATACCATGTCCGGCGTCCTTGGACGGCAGAGTCATGTCGGCCCCATACGTCATCAGCAGCGGCGGATCTTTGCCATCGACGTGGTTGTACGGCGAGAACTCGACATAGAGCGCATGGTGCTTGTCGTAGTTCTTCAGCGCCGCGTCGATGGTCTTCTCGCCGACGGCCAGGTTGATCATGCGATGCTTGAGCACGTTTGGCCCCAGCCACTCTTCACAGACTTTCGGATCAATCGAGGTCTGCCCGCTGGCGACCGCGGCGGCACAGACGCGCGTGGATTCGCGCAACACCGGGTCGCTCGCTTTCGGGTCCGCTAAATCGTCGTGCAACAGCAGCCACATCGACGTGCAGGCTCCGGCGCTGCCGCCGGTCAGCGCGATATTTTTCTTGTCGACGTTCCAATCGGCGGCCTTCGTGCGGATAAATTGAATCGCCCGCGCGGCATCATGCACCGGGGCCGGCAGCGGATGCGCGCCACTCAATCGATAGTTGATCGCCGCACAGGAAATTCCTTGGTCGAGAAACGGCTGGATCGTCTTCGTCGTGTCTTGCTTCTTGTCGCCTCCCGTCCAGCCGCCACCATGAATGTAGACCAGCAGCGGGCGCGGCTTGTCCCCTTTTGCCTGCCAAAAGTCGAGCACGTTGCGGACGTCTGGCCCATAGGACACCTCGGCGTGCGTTGGTGCCAATTGTTTCGGTTCATCGGCGGCGAACAGGGCGCTGGTCGCCACAAAGTAAAACAGGATTGCGAGCGAGGATTTCATGAGTGGCTCCGAGTAGTTGGAAATTCGGCGAGCGGGGCGGCGTCAGCCCCCCGGTTGAGTCGGCTCCGGACCGGGGGGCTGACGCCGCCCCGCTCGCCTGTTGCATTCGAGGTATAAGCACACGATCCGACGACATCCACGCTGCGCCGCCACTTTCATGGGCAGAGCCGTCGCATCTTCATTTTGTGGGTTCCGACTAGCGGCAGCGAGCCGATAAGATCCGTGCTAGACTCAGACGAACGTCGTGGGTGCATTTTCAACGATCGAAATTGGGACGGCTTCATGAATCTTCAACAGCGTGTTTGCTCCGGTCCGGTGAAGCGGCGGGAGTTTTTGGCGGCGGGAATGCTCGGAGTCGGCGGACTCTCCTTGCCGGAGCTATTTCAGTTGCAGGCTCAGGCGGAGCAAGTGGGCCAGGCGGTCGATCAGCAGACCAACGTCATTTTCGTCTGGATGCCCGGTGGTCCTCCTCACATGGACATGTATGACATGAAGCCCAAGGCTTCGTCAGACTATCGCGGTGAGTTCCATCCGATCCCCACCAACGTCCCCGGCCTCGACGTCTGCGAGCTGATGCCTCGGCACGCCAAGATCGCCGACAAGTATTCGGTGGTCCGCTCGATCTCGCACAACTTCGCCGATCACGGTGGCGGCCACAAACGGATGATGACCGGCCGCGTCCCCGCAACTCCGGTCGATACCGTCAACGATGCTCCGGCGACCGGCTCGATCGTCGCCAAGTGCCGCGAGCGAGTCGACAACGGCCTGCCCAACTATGTCTCGATGAATCCTGGCGGACGCACCAACGACGTGTTCGCTCAAGGCCCGGCCTATCTCGGTCAGGCGTACCTGCCGTTCAATGTGGAAGGCGATCCGACGCAGCCGAACTTCGTGGTTCCGAACATCGCGATGAACACCACGATTGCTCCGCGAGTCGATGACCGCATGAAGCTGCTCAGCAGTCTCGACCGCATCGACCGACACATCGACACGTCGCGCATGATGGATTCGATGGACCGCTACCAACAGCGCGCCGTCAGCATGTTGCTGAGCGACGCTGCCAAGAAGGCGTTTGACTTGTCTCGCGAACCGGATGCTCTGCGCGATCGCTACGGCCGCCACTGCTGGGGCCAGCGAGCCTTGATGGCTCGGCGACTGGTCGAAGCGGGAGTCAGCTTCGTCACCGTCATCATGGAGAACCCGTATCAGTCCGGCATCCCGCACCTCAAGCAAGGGGTCTACAACTGGGACTCGCACGCGGTGAATTGCCACATCTGGGATGACCTCAACGTGCGCTTGCCGATCTACGATCAAGCTGTGACCGCGCTGATTGAAGATGTCTATCAACGTGGTCTCGACAAGAAGACGCTGATCGTCGTGACCGGCGAATTCGGTCGCACACCGCGCATCGAAAAGTCGATCGGCTCACAAACCGGAGTCATGCACCCCGGCCGAGATCACTGGCCGCAAGCGATGTCTCTGATCATGGCCGGCGGCGGAATGCGCACCGGTCAAATCGTCGGCTCAACCAATTCCAAGGGCGAGCACCCCGCCGATCGGCCGCTCACCCCGAACGATCTGTGGGCCACGGTCTATCGCCACCTGGGCATCGACGACTCCGCGTCGTTCCCCGATTACGGCGGTCGCCCCATGCCGATCCTGCCCTTCGGCGATCCGATCAGCGAGTTGCTGCGAGCGTAGAGCCAAGGGGTCGGGAGTCTTTTCAGGTCGGCGTCGCGCCCCTTCGCAACGATTCGCGATACGACATCCAATGACCATTCGGCCGACCTGAAAAAGACTCCCGACCCCGTCACGCGAAGATCTCGCGCACAACATTCCCTTCGACATCTGTCAAACGGAAATCGCGCCCCGCGTACCGATACGTCAGCCGCTCGTGATCCAATCCGAGCAGATGCAGCAGCGTTGCGTGGAAGTCGTGAATGTGGACTTTGTTCTCGGCGGCGTAGTAGCCGTAGTCGTCGGTTGCTCCATATCGAAAGCCTCCCTTCACGCCGCCGCCGGCCAGCCACATCGTGAAGCCTTCGGAATTGTGATCGCGACCATTGGTGGTTCCTTCGGCGGTGGGAGTGCGGCCGAACTCGCTGCCCCACCAGACCAGCGTGTCATCGAGCATCCCGCGAGCCTTGAGGTCCGCCAGCAGGCCGGCGATCGGCAGGTCCACTTCGCGAGCGTTCTTCTCGTGGCCGTTCTTGAGGTCCGAGTGTTGGTCCCATTGCACTTTGCTGTCGCTGTGCGTGACTTGAATGAACCGCACTCCCGCCTCGGCGAAGCGGCGCGCCATCAGACACATCCGGCCGAAGTTCTCCGTCACCGGTTCGTCCATTCCATAGAGCTTTCGCGTCGCGGCCGATTCGCCGGACAAGTCTTCGACCTGTGGAATGGCGGTCTGCATGTGAAAGGCCAGCTCGAAGGAATTGATCCGCGCTTCGAGCGACGCTTCGGGGCCGGACTGAGCCAGGTGCTCGCGGTTCATCGCCTTCAGGCGATCCAGTTGCAGTCGCTGAACGTCACGAGTCAGTCGCGAGTTGCTGATGAACTTCACGCGGGCTTTGTCCGACGGCACGCTCGCGTCGCCCAGCGGAGTCCCTTGGTACTCGGCCGGCAGAAACGCGGTGCTCCAGTTGTTGATCCCGCCAAAGGCCAGTGACGGGCAGATCGTCACGAACGCCGGAAGATTGGCGTTGTCGGTTCCCAGACCGTAACTCACCCACGAGCCGATGCTGGGCCGAATGAAGTTGTCGCTGCCCGTGTGCAGCTTCATCATCGCTCCGCCATGAGCCGGATTCGTCCCATGCACCGAATGGATCATGCACAGGTCATCGACCCGCTGAGCCAAGTGCGGGAACAGTTCGCTGACCGGCAGGCCGCTCTCGCCGTATTGCCGGAAGGACCACGGCGACTTGAGCAAATTGCTGGTCGAGTTGAATTGCACGCGCGGCTTGGCAAACGGCAGCGGCTTGCCATCATCGCGAGTCAGCAGCGGCTTTGGATCGAACGTGTCCACATGCGAAGGCCCGCCGGACATCAGGAGAAAAATGATTCGCTTCGCCCGAGCCGCAAAGTGCGGCAACCTCGCCGCCAGGGGATTCTCATCCGCCGCGCGAATCGACGACTCGTTCGCCAGCAGCGAAGCCAGGGCGAGCGAACCGAATCCGACGGCGGAGCGCTGCAAGAGCGCCCGGCGTGAGACGGTGCGGATTGACTGCGAGTGATTCATGTCTGATCCAAACTCCGAATGAAGTCCGCAATTCGACTGTATGACATTGTCATTGAAGACCCCATCCGGCTCGCCCGGATGGTGAAAAAGATGGAGAGCTATAACAGGCGAGAACCCACCAATCTCCCCCAACTCTCCGGTTCCTCCGCCGAAGGCGGAAGAACCGGAGAGTTGAAGCGTTGCGACGACATGATCTAGCCCACCATCTGCTTCACCAACGGCACGAGGCCGTTGGGGTCGTTCTATTTCACATACATAAATTCGTTGGCGGCGAGTGCAACGTGGCAGAGTGTTGCCCACGCTTGCCGGCGTCGTTTGTCGGCGTCGTTCTCGCCAGCCTGGGCTTGTGCGACTTCGATCAGGAATGCTCGGTCGGCTTGGCGTTCCTCGGCAGAAGGTTCGCGGCTGTAGGCCATGACGTACAGGCGTGCGAGGCGTTGATCGTCGTCGTCCGATTCGGACAACAATCGGTCGGCGAAATCGGCGGCGGCCTGCATGACGAATTCGCTGTTGAGCATCATCAGCGCTTGCGGGGCCACAACGGTTGCCGCTCGATTGCTGCTCGGCACGGTGGGTTCGGGGAAGTCCAGCAACTGCAACAGGTCGAAGACATTGTTCCGCACGATCGGCAGGTACAGCGAGCGGCGGCGGCTGTCGTAGGACGTCAGGTCTTTTGAAGTGTGATCGAAGAAGTATTCGCGGTTCTTGAGCTTCAATAACGAGCCTCCGATCGTCGCATCCAACCGGCCGCTGACTGCCAGCAGCGAATCGCGCACAGCTTCTGCTTCGAGGCGTCGCACATCGGCTCGGGCGAAGAGTCGGTTTTCGGGATCGGTTGAAGGTTGAGGGTTGAGGGTTAAGGGTTGAGGGTTGGGCAAGTTTGTCTTTCCCGCAACCCTCAACCCTTGACCCTCAACCCCTGCCGCCTGTTGATAAGTACTCGAATTCAAGATCACTCGATGCAGCGACTTGATCGACCAGCCGTCCGCAACGAATCGCCGAGCCAACCAGTCGAGCAACTCCGGATGCGACGGCGCTTCACCGAGCAATCCAAAATTGTCCGTCGTGCGTGCGAGTCCTTTGCCGAAATGCCAACGCCAGACCCGATTGACGAAGACTCGCGCGGTCAGCGGATGCTGCGGATCGACCAGCCATTCGGCGAGTTGGCGGCGACCACTTTCCTTGTCGGAGAACTGCGGGACTTGCGGACCTCGCAGCACGGCCGGAGTGTGACGCGGTGCGATGTCACCCAGCTTGAGCGGGTTGCCCCGCACATGAATCGCGACGTCGGTGACTTTGTCTTCGGTCACTCCCATCGCCGACGGCAATTCCGGCACAGCCTTCTCCAACGCGGCCAGCTCGTCGCGCAGCTTCTTCAGTTCAGTCTTGGTTGCATCGGGATAAAGCGTCTCCAACTTCTCCGGCACTTTCTCGCCGGCACCGAGCTTCTCGCGAGCCTGTTTGTCAGCAGCGGCCACGAAGTCTTCGACCGCTTTCTTCTTCGCGGCGACGTTCGTTTCATGGCCCTGCTTCATCGCGGTCGCAGCGTCGGACGGCAACAGGTTCTCGTACCAGACGGCGAGCTTCGTGTATTTGTCCATCGACTTCGTGCTCTTGAAGATGCCCGCCAGCCCGTAGTAGTCCGCCGTCTCGATCGGATCGAACTTGTGGTCGTGGCAGCGAGCACATCCCAGCGTCAGGCCGAGAAACGCTCGGCCCGTCGTGTCGATTTGCTCGTCGATGATGTCCATTCGCATTTTGGCTTCGTCGGTCTCGGCGAGAACTTTCGGGCCGATGCCGAGGAAACCAGTCGCAATCAATTGCTCATGCCGCTGAGCCTCGTCGGCCGCCGGAAGCAAATCACCGGCAAGCTGCTCGACGACGAACTTGTCGAACGGCTTGTCGCGATTGAACGCCGCCACGACGTAATCGCGATACCGCCACGCATTGCCATGGCAGACATTCTCATCCAGCCCGTTTGAGTCCGCATAGCGCGCGACATCCAACCAATGCCGCCCCCATCGCTCACCATACTTGGGGGAATCGAGCAGCCGATCCACGACACGCGCGAACGCATCGGTCGAGTCATCCGCAAGGAAAACGTCGATCTCGGTTGGTGTCGGTGGCAGACCGGTCAAATCGAAAGTGACTCGGCGGAGCAGCGTCCGTTTGTCAGCCGGCTTTGCTGGAGAGAGTCCTGCGGCTTCGATCTTCGACAGGATGAAACGATCCATCACCGACTGCGGCCAAGCATCGTCCTTCACGGCCGGGACGGCGACGTCCGCTGGTGGCTGAAACGCCCAATGATTTGGATCGCGAGTCCTCTTGGTCGCGGTCGTCGCTCGCGGAAACGGAGCGCCCATTTCGACCCAACGCACGAGGTCGGCAATCTGCCGCTCGGTGAGTTTTCCTTCCTTCGGCATCTTGAGGTCTTCATCCTCATGCCGCACCGCGCGAATCAACAGACTCTCTTTCGCCTTGCCCGGCACGATCGCCGCGCCGGAGTCCCCGCCGCGCATCAGCGCCTCGCGCGAATCGAGCCGCAATCCGCCCCACTGCTTTTTGTCGCCGTGACACTTCTGGCATTGCTCGACGAACACGGGCCGCACATTGGTCTCAAAGAACCGCAATTGTTCCGCGGTTGGCTTCTCGACAAGAGCCGGCTCATCGGCCGCCAACGCCAGGCACAGGAGAATTCCAATCATCGTCAGTCCTCTGAGAGTGACGGGGTCGGGAGTCTTTTTCAGGCCGCCGTCGCTTCACAAGATAACGAAGTCCAAAGACCGCGGCCTGAAAAAGACTCCCGACCCCTTCGCGTGATTACGGCAGCACCATGATGCACGAGGGCGACGTGATCGCAACCGGATCCCCGACCGATTTCAACCCACCGGTTTGCTGGTCGATCCGAAACACGACCACGTTGTTGCCGGGCATGTTCGCGCACAGCAGCAGTTCGCCGCCGGGCATGATCGCCAGATTCTGCGGCCCTTTGCCGAGGCTCGGTTCGATGCCAATTAGCGTCAGCCGGCCGTCATCACCAATTCGATACGCGGCGATGCTGTCGTGTCCTCGATTCGTGCCGTACAGGAAGCGTCCGTTCGGGGTGATCTTCAAGTCGGCGCAATGGCTCGTCCCTTTGAAGTCCGCCGGCACCGTCGAAATCATTTGCGTCTCAGTAAGACTTCCTGCCTTGGCGTCGTAATCAAACACCGTCACCGAATTGCTGAGTTCGTTGATGACATAGACCCGCTTGCCATTCGGTGAAAACGTCAGATGCCGAGGCCCCGCTCCGGCCGGCGACTTCGCGAACGGCGGATCGTTCGGCGTCAGCTTCGACGTCTTCGCATCCAACCGATAGCTGAGCACTTGATCGAGCCCCAAATCCGCCGCGAACACAAACCGATTGTCCGGGCTGACAACGATGCAGTGCGCGTGCGGTTCTTTCTGTCGCGCAGGATCGACGCTCGCACCCGCGTGCTGCACGAAGGACGCCGCCTCGCCGAGCGAACCATCCGCCTTAACCGGCAACGACGCGACGCTCCCGCTGGAATAGTTGGCGACAAGCACCGTCTTCCCCGTCGCATCGACATCCAGGGAGCAGGCCGCAGTGCCCAGAGCCGATTGCCGGTTCAACAGTTTCAACTGACCGGTGCGTCCCTCGATCTGATAGGCGGCGATCTGTTCGTTTTCTTTGCCGCCGAAGTTCTTCGCGTGAATCGAATACAGATACTTCTTGTCCCGCGACAACGCCAGGAAGAACGGGTTCTCAGCGCCGGTTGTCTGATGCACCGGCTTGAGTTGGCCGGTCTTCGTCTCCAACTGGAAAGCCTGAATGCTCCCTTTGTCCCCGGCCGCGAAGGCCGAAATGAAGACCAGTGGCTCGTCCGCGTTGGCTGTGGGAAGGGAGTTGCTCAACATCGCACCTACCAAGAGAGGAAAGAGTGTTCGCACAAAGTTGTCTTTCATGGTGGCTCCTAAAAGGTCAAACCGTGGAAGTTGCAGGATGTGTACTCTTGCCGGTCATTTCGGGAATGCCCGGTCGAATGCCTTGTGATCGCCAATCCAGACCCAAGTGATGGTGTCGTCTTGCAGAATTCCGACGGCTCGGTAGTTGCGAGTCACCCGCACCGACCAGAATCGAGGATCGTTAAACAACCGATGGAAATGCAAACCGGGATGCTGTGGGTTGGCCATGAACTGCTGATAGGCGTCACGAGCCGCGCGGCGAACCGGCAGGGAGAGTTCGCGGTACAACTTCCAAAACGACGGCAACGTTTGGGAATTCATAGTTGATCGAGCTTCAGCGGGCTGGCCTGACCGGACTTGATCTGTTCCAGGCACTCTTCGGCAAACGACGTGAACGCCGGGCGTGGGCTTTCCTCAGCCAGAATGCTCAGCCAAGGATCGTCTTGGTGCTCAGGAAACACGACCAAGACATCGACTGGTCCCGTTTCTGGTGGCGGTTCGGCCAGAGTCAACCGACCGTTCTCGTAAGTGGCTTTCATCGCCTTCATGTCAAAAGCTCCGAAATGGGCGAACGCCTGTCAGCCAACAATTGGCTCGTCCGTGCAGACTCAACGGGCAAGTTATAGCTTGGTCTGGAGACCGGCCACAACAAAGTGTCTGGGTCTCTGGATTTCGGTGATGGGTCTCGATGACTCGACCCATCCTACGGGTTCAAGAATCAGCCGGCCGTGGCGGACGTGAGGGCCATGATTGATTCCTGGGATGTTTGTCTTACAAAGTCGCGGCGGCCGAGCGAGTCGCCACGCTCGCCAAGAGCGTGGGGAAATTCGCGGGCGTAAAACCCACGCTCTTGGCGAGCGTGGCTACATTGAGAATCAGCGACCCGCCACTTGGGCTTGTCCCAGTGGTTCCCGCGCTGCTGCACGACGACATTCGAGTCGTGCAGAAGCGCGGGAACCACCCCGACAAGGGGACTGTCGTTTTAAGAAACTCAATTACGAACACTATTGCCAGGGTCGCTACACTCCGTCCCGACTGTCATTCACGGAGGTTGAGCATGGCGACGGCGGATTATTGGGCGGAGCCGAAGGTGGTTCGGGAGCAGATCGTGTTG
>CAMDPX010000046.1 GCA_945905295.1 Planctomyces sp. SH-PL62
CGTGGCGTGAACGCCTACACCAACGAGCTGAAGACCCCCAAAGAGCGGCCCCCAAACTGACCGCTGTCCGCCCGCTACAAACGCGGGCTTCCCTATTTCCGAGGATCGATACCACTCACAATTGGAGGCAACATGACTGCTACTTCCAGACCGGACAGGCGAAGGCCAAGTTGTCCAACGTCGTTGGCCCGCCTCGGCTGACCGGATGAATGTGATCCAATTCAAAGCCGCCGACCTGAAACCGACTGGTCAGCAGGCAGTATTCGCACCGTTCGCCGGCTCGTTGAATGACGGCCCTGCGAAGTGATTCCGACGCGAGACTCACGGCGCAATCACCAAATCGGGAACGGCTTCTTTGAGCCGTTGCAACGCGACGGCCGCTTCGGCTTTTTCCAAAGTCCGGCTCTTCCAGAAGCTGACGAGCGCCAAATACTCATCGCGTTCCGTGTCGGCGAGCGTGTCTTTGCGTTCGCCCAGTTGCTGCATCCGCTGCACGACAGGAGCGGGCAATTCCGAATCCGCCAACCGTCGCAGCGCGGAGAGCGAACCCTCTAACGCTTTGCGAAGCTGCGGAGCAACGTCTGTGGTGTCGGACATCCCACTCACTCCCTCGATCAACTCGGATTTGACAACGGCGGGATTCTAGGAACCGCTCGTTGGTGAGACCACGCCAGATTTCACGAGGGCGTCACCGAGCGAGTCGGGATGCTCGTTGCTTGTGACCGTTCGCCCGCAGGCTGACGCTGACACGCTGTGCGCGGGTCTCCCGACCCCGCACTCCGACAACCGCAGATCTCCAACAATTCGGAGAGACCTTCAGTCCAGCCAAGCGGCGGGGTCGGGAGACCCGCGCCGAGCACAGTTCTTCATCCGTTTTCTGACCGATCCCGGCGATACGGTGCTCGACATCTTCGCCGGTTCCAACACGACGGGCATGGTGGCCGACACCGAAGGCCGCCACTGGCTCGCCTTCGAGGAACGAGCCGACTACCTCGCGGCATCCGCGTTTCGCTTCTTACCCAAAGACCTCTCCACCGCCGAGCTACAGGTGATTTACGACCGCATCGAATCAGGCGACGGCGACGACCTCAGCCGATTCGCAAAGCAAATGAAGTTATTCGCCTGACGTTTGTCATTTGACAGTTTCGGTGCCTGCATTGGAGATTGCGCCACCATCAGGTTGATGCGAGGCAACGAGGGACGCATTTCTATTTGCCGCCGACCCAACGGGTTCAACTTGTCTTCGACTCAAGAAGTGCTGGCAATCGGCTCCTCGTCCATTCATTCAAATCTTTCGCGAGCGGCTTCGATAACCAGTTCGAGGGTAAATCGTGCTTTGGCGTGCAGAGTCGGTGTCGGTCTAGAACCAACGAGAGGTCGGTGTAGTTCGCCGCGCGCCGAAAATCGTCCCTCATGAGAGCGAAGGGAATTGAAATGCCGCGTGTCGGTCGCGTCGACATGTCCAATAGCTTTTCCCACAACCTAATTTCCGGAGTCGCTCGCTTTGCTCGCCACTCCTCGCTGCTAGTGGCACATTGCAAAAACAAGAGCGGCCTACCGCTCCATTGATCCGGGAATGGTTGGTGACAAACAACATCCAATCCCCCATCCTTGGCGTTGGCTTCTGCCCACTTTTCAAGCGATCCCGGCAGGCATTCTTCCCCAAGATGCGCCGCGAGGGATTCGACTTTGTCGCGGATGGAATTGGCCGTTCCTTTCGACCATCCAGTTCCGTGCGTCTTCCATCCAATGGCTTCCATGGATTCTGCGGTGAGTCGTTCGAGCAAGCATCCTTGTTCGTTGTAATCTGAGCCAAACCTTTCAACGAATGGTTCGCGATACGACGCCTGAAGGGACACCATCAGACAGAATGAGAAGGCAGGAGTTTTCGTCCACGATTGGGCGGCCTCGATGCGGCTATTGTTCAAGTGGAAGGGGCATGAATTACCCAAACATCGTTTTCGATGAATTAACTCTTGCCAACCGAAGGCGAGCCATTGTTTCGCGAAATCTTGGTCTTCATAGAGTTGCGACTCAATCAGTACGTCAACGATTTCGATCTTTGATATTCGGTCGTCAACAAACGTGATGCAGCCCTCAATCCATTCTGCGAGGGCCTCCAAGTTCCCATTGTGTTTGTTGACTGAATACGCAAATCCTTTGGAAGGAGGCTGCAGCATTACTGCTCCTCCTTCAGAAGTTCGTTCCGGATTACTGGGAACAACTCAAGCAATTGGAGCGCGTCTTTTCCTAAGCGAAGCACGGCCTGTTGAACACGTTTGGAAGATTTGTGTTGGTGCGCCGCTTTGAGCGCTTCTTCTGTCTCGTCGGCTGCGAGTTCGACATGTTTGGCGACTTCGGATTCCGCCACCCCTGCCATTCGGCGCGCGCGACTGAGAATGAGGGGGATTCATTGCGTTCAAGGTATTGAACAGCAGCGGGACTCTCCAAAACTCGCCCAAGTTCATCGACATCTCGCGAATCGGTAATGATTGGGGGGTGGTCTTCAAAACCAAACAACCACCGTGCGAAATGTATGAGATGATCAATTTTGTCTTTCTTGATGGGCCTCTTTGCCGTTTGCTCATCTGCTTCAATATCAATGTCCAAGTACTGCCTTACTCCAATCGTTCTCAAAGACAAGTACAGTACACTGAATCGCTCCTCGACATTCTCGACATCAATTTCATCGGATCGTTCCGCGTTCTCCATTTGAAGCAGCAGTCGAAACGAAATGTAGTTTTGCCGAACATACGAAGTCTTGCTGCCAATGCGTTTTCTCACCTCGTCGTAGGTCAGCTTCTCATCTTCGATCAGGTAGGCGATGAACTGCGCCTTTTCAGCAGGATTCCACTCTTTGATTCCCGACACATGGCGAAAGCCCAAGTATGCCGTCACTGACTTTCGATTGGGCTTTAGGATGTACGGAATACGGACCAATCGATCGACCGCGGTTTTTGAGTAGCCTTTGAGAATCGCTTTCCACTTGGATGATGTTTCAAGCCCATCACGAGTCCGGTGGATCATCTTAAGTGCCGCCAGTCGGCGATTTCCTTCGACGATAACCAAGACGGATTTCCCCTTGGACTTGATTGGCTCATTCACCGCGATCAATGCCTCTTGTGGCCAAAAGCCGCTTTCGAGGAATGAAACCGCGAGTTCTTCCAATGACCAGTCCTTCATCAATTCGAGAACGTCGTCTTGGTCCAGCCCCTTTTCAACATTATGGCGTCCCAATCGGGGATTCTTTGCGTCGAGGAAAAGTTCGTCGAGTTTGGCACTCTCAATTATCGGGAGTGGTTCCATTGGAGCCTCTTTCGTTTTTTACATCTCAAAGGCGATGACAACTCGTTTTCATTCGCCAGCCACAATTACCGATCGGATTGACCTTAGCCGCAGTCGTTGTGATGGGCCAAGTCGGACAGTCGGCTCTGCCACTTTTGTGGCACATTCGGGTGTGGAGAACAACGATTGGGCAATCAACTGTACGACATTGGCATTCACAGCGTTGCCCAACGCTTTGAATGATTTTGTACTACCCTCAGGCAAATGTTTGAGTTCACCAAGGCATTGAAGACTCGCGCACTCTCGCGGGGTCATGTATCGCTTCTCCCAAGCGATGATCGGAACCTGCGTCGTTGTCATGGCGACCAGCGATGGGGAACTACTTGGCCTTTTGACTCGAACGCCGGATGCCCGAAATTGAATGACGTACTTCCAAATGTCGCGATCACCGCCTTTGCAGTTCCATTCAAGTTTCTGAAGGCTGGAAGGGAACCGCAGAATCCCTGGCATCCAACGATCAATCCACTTCTGATTTCGAGCGTACAGCGCTCGATTCTGACGAATGAAGTCGATCTTCCAATCGGGAAACTCCGATTCCTCGCTGCGGGCATGCGATGGCAAGGCTTCAAATCGGCGCGTTGCCGGTTATTCACTCAGCTTTCGGCCATGACTCCCACAATACCGCGCCAGCCGCGTGGCACCGACCGCGAACGGTGTTTTGTCTTCATAGGGATACGTCGCGCCAAACTCCATCGACCAAATCGGGAACGTCGGAAGATGTACCAACTTTGGAAATCGTTCGACAAACATTTGCCACACGTTGAGGCAGTCTATGACCTGTTCCGAAAGCGGCCGAGCGTCTTTCGGCTTAGTTTCTAGCGCGTCAATGATCGACATGTTTTCGTTGGGACGCAGTTGGGGCCACTCGAATCCATCAAGGCCATCACGACAACCGACGATGTAAATTCGCTCGCGAACTTGTGGGATTCCAAATTGGTGAGGTGAGAACCGATGCTCGCGAATCGTGTACCCCGCCCGCCGCAACCGGTTGCTCATCAGTCTCCAAGTTTCGCCGTCCTTGTGACGTGCTAGGTTCGGCACGTTCTCAAGAATCAAATACTTCGGCTCTCGTGCGCGAAGTATTTGCATGACGTAATCGAATAAATCGCCGTAACGGGGACACCCCAATCCCGCCTGAGCCCCCGCCTTTGAAAATGGCTGACACGGGAACCCCGCGCAAAGAATGTCGTGCGAGGGGATTTTTCGAATCGGCACCTCGCGAATGTCCCCGTTCGCACTCAGCCCAAAATTCTGCCGATAGACTTCTTGAAGGCACGGGTCAATTTCTGACGCAAACACGCATTCATGTCCAAGTCGCCGCAACGCGACATGGAACCCTCCGAGGCCAGCGAATAAGTCAACAAATCTCATCGTTCTTCCCGACAAAGCGAATACCTCGCTTAGTCTCACCGAATCTCGAAAGCTGCCAGTCAAAGTATCCGAAGTTGGAAACTCTTAACAGTTCCCTGAAAGACATCACAGACTTTTGCCGCACTTGGATGAATCAAGGCGGACAGTTCGGACAGATCCAATTCCTGCGAAGCATCCTGCGATCCGTTCAGGAACAATTGCCCCTGAACGCGGCCACGTCGTTCGACTGCTTGGAGCGGAACCCGACTGCTTTGAGAATCTCGGCGGCCTCTTCCGGTTTTGTCCGCGCCGACTTCCGTGGTACTCGACCGTCGCTTTTGGCCATCACACCGACTCGCTTTCCAGCAATTGGTCCAATTCCGTTTGATCGGGAAAGCGGTCAGCGATCTTGCTGCCCAGTCGTCGCAGTTCTGCCTCAGAGGGATACGGCAGACTGCGAAGGTCGGTCGCGTTGACCTGCGTATGACCGTTGAACTGCCGAAAGTATTGATCGACGGCCGTCGAATTCAGATACGCGGCCAAGCCTCTGGCAAGGCTCGGTTCCAAGCCCGCTCCGTCGGCGTGAAAGTAATTCAGATGATTCTCGAAGCCGACTCGCTCGCACGCGATTCGAGTCGGATCAAACACGCTGGCGACGACGCGCCGCCGTTCTTCCTTGGCGCTGAAGCGTTTCACCAAGACGTAGGTTTGATTCGCGACCAACAATTCCGCCGTGTCGCGGACGTCGGCGATCGCGTTCGGCTTTTTGCTTGGCAATTTTGGCCAGCGGACATAGCCGGCCTCGAAATGGCAGGGATAGATCAGCGGCACGGTCCCGGCCACCGAGTCCAATCGCAGATGTTCCTTTGCGCGGAAATCGACGACTCGCCCCGTTGAGACCTGCAAGCCAAGATCGCTTAGCGACGACGTGAAGCGACGAACGCGATCTCGCGCCGTGGACTGCGACTCGTTCAGCATGATGTGAATGAACTGCTCGGCGTCATCGGGACGAACGACATCGGCATACGGACGCCGCATCTCTTGAATGCTGGCTCCCGTTGCGCCCGAGCTACTCGAAATCACGACTTCGGCAGCGTGTCGCTGTGACTTCACCGCTCGAACAATGAGATTTTCTTGCAGCACGCTGTCACGCTGAAAGGCGGCTGATCGGGAGTCAAACACATGCAACCGCTCCAGCGACATCGAGCCGAGGAACTCGCGTCGAAACGGCCGAAAATATGGGCCGTTGCAAAAGCTGCGCGGGGTGATCGAAACCATTTCTCCGCCGTCGCACAGCAACCTTGCGGCCAGTGCGAGGAATCCCGTGTAGAGATTGCTGGTTTCGATACCCGCTTCTCGCAGCAGTCGTCGAGTCTGAGAATCGCTGTTGATCTTCCGGTAGGGAGGATTCAGCAACGCCGCGTTGAACGGCGATTGCGCCGAGCCAAACAGTTCGTCCCGCACGAACTCCAGCGCCGACTCGATGAAATCCGCATGACGAATCTCACCGTCGAATTCGATGCCTCGCGCCGCGCACAACGACTGGCAGCGCTCCATCGTCCGTCGCAAAGCGCCCAACACTCGCTGATCCACTTCATAAGCGACGACGGTCAGCCGACTCGGTCCTTGGTTTCGCATGCACGCCGACCGAACGAACGCCTCAGTCAATGCTCCTTCACCGGCCCCTGCATCCAGCAATTGAACCTCGTCCGTCGCGAGTTCAAACAGCGACGCCATGAATTCCGCAACCGGCGTCGGCGTGAAAAACTGGCCGAGCTCTTGCTTGCTCTCGGAAAATCCCGGCAGTGGAAGAAGAGTCGTCGCGGTCACTGTTGTGGATGCTCCAGCGGCGGAGAGGAACGTGTCTTGTCAGCACGAGCAAGATTCTACACCGGAACAGTCCAGGGAGCACCCACCGCCATATCCTGCCTCTCGATCAACTCACGCATCTTCAAAGAGCAGCTTTTGTGGCGGCGGACTGGCTCACTGTGGGCGATCGTGGAGATGTCGTCGTCACTGTGACGTGCGATTGACTCGAAGCCATGCACGACGAGTTTTCGCTGTTTGCTCCTGTTCACGAGGCTTCACTTCGGCAGCTCGGCCGGCAGTTCTTTCAGCGGGGTCAGTTCGAGGATGTCGGTTTGATACCACTGTTTCTCATTCAGCGTTCGTGCGGCTCGGTCGGCGAAGCGGAAGCCGGCGACGTGGGATGGGTATGAGTGACCGGCCTGGGTTTTCTTCCACTCGCTGAAGAGGTGCCGGGTGTCGGTGTAGTCGATCGCCAGCAGCCGTTTGTCGCTGTTGTCGAAGTAGAGGTCGATGGGTTCTTTGACCGCTTCGGTGACTCGCAAGCCGAACGCGGTGCGGTCGCCGATTTTGATGTCTTCGAGATTGGTGACCTTCGACTTGGGGTCGAGCAGGATTCGCAGGCTCCAGGCCCAGCAGAGAACACGGACCTTGTCCTTGTCGCGCGGTGCGGTCCCGATCCACCAGCGGTCGCCGACTTCAACCAACGATGTCCGATTGCTCTTGTCGTCCGGCTTCAGCGGAGTCACGGTCGAGTCCTTTCCCCCCACCGCCTGGACGGCTCACGGCACAGCCGCACCCGCTCCGATAGGATTCAAGTCCCTGCGAATCACCCTCGGCACAGGCTCCGCAACTCACGTCGACGAACTGCGAATCAGCACTTCATGGAGTGCAGTGGTTCGTACCTCAGCAGAGGACTGATGAACCATTTCTAAGTCGAATGCTGGTATTCATTTCTTTGATCTATTTCGCGGTTGATTGCACCCAAAACGAAAACAACCGCCCGTTCTGCACGGCGAACTCCAGGCGTATGGGTTGGCCTTTTCGGGCGGCGATCTTTGTGAGTTCGGGGATCGGGAGAGCGACTTCGTCTTTGCCGGTGATCGTCACTTTCTGCAACGAGTTGCCTTGATCGTCCAGCAGGCTCACGGTGAGTGCGCCGAACTTGATGGCCGCGTTCACATGCAAGGTGTCGCCGTCGTGGATGAACGGTTTGGTGCGCAGGATGCCAGGGCGGTAGTCGGCTTCCATCGCGACGAAGCGGTCTCGTTTGATCGTGGCGAAGCCGAGGGCACCTCGGTGGGACGGCAGCGCGGGCAGGAGCTTGGGCTCGTCGGCGAACTTCCAGCGGGTGCTGTGCAGTTGGTTGCGGCCCGAGTAGTAAAAGCGGAGTTCATCGCCGATCACGATCGGATCGGAGACGGCGGGCGAGATCACTCCGCGATCCCATTCGCCCAGCCCGCCCATCGCGAGGAACGGCGAGCGATCACTCAGTCGCTGCCACGTCTTGTTGTCGCGGCTGATGCCGAGCTGAACGGGCAAGGTCACGCCAGTGGGCTCGTTGTGAAACATGTGGACGAAGCCGATGTTGATCCCCTCGTAGGCCACTCGGCGCATGTCGTAGATCTCGGTGATGGTGCTGTCCTGCCCATCGGCGGCCAGCACGAGATCCCCTTTCTCCGGCGTCCAGTGGATGAAGTCGGGGCTCTCACATCGAATGACGGAGCGGCCGTTGTTGTAGGCTAGATTCGGATCGTCGGCATGCGCGGCCTTCTTCTCCGGAGTGACCACGCCAACGGCTCGACCATAGAGCACCCATCGCTGCCGCTGCTCGTCGAAGTTGATGTGAAACGGCAAGTCCACCGTGGCGTAGCTCACCGGTTCATTCATCGGCGTCCAATGGATGCCATCCGGACTGAAGGCCGCCCCCATCGCGATCAGCTTGCCAGCCACCGTCGCGCTCGGCCGCTGAAACTGCCGGTTGATCCAGAGATAGCCCATCTTGTAGCGCCGCTGCGGGTCGGGGTCGCGCATGTCTTTGATGACGCCGCTGCAGTGCCCGAAGTATTTCCAACCCACCTCGCGCGAACGCATGTCGTCGAGCTTGTCCGGCGGCGCGTCTTTGATGTCGATCTCGCTGCCACTGAGAATGACGCGGTTCGTCGGCTCGCTATCGAACTTGGGGAACAGCCGCATCAACGGTCTCTCCCACGTGATGCCGTCCTTGCTGGTGAAGTAGAAGACGCCGATGCCATAGCCATCGAGCCACGCTTTGAAAATCTTTTCCTCTTCGTCGCACATCACGCTCGGCACGACATAGCCCGCCGGCTCCCAGTCGTGCTGCTTCACGAACAGCGGATTCCCTTCAAACTTCCGCGCCTGCTGCACCCGCCGCGTGAGATGTTCCGTGTGCTCGATGATGAAGTCGTCGAGAAACACCTGCCGCTGCCGCCCAATCCGAATCGGCTCGTCGGCAGCGACCGCGCCAAGACTCGGCAGCGATGTCAGTAGCAGAGCGATGAGAAACGTGAGTGTGAGTTTCATGACATCCCAATTGTCGCGTCACCGTGGTGGCGCGAGCAGATCAACGTGCGGGCCGTGGGGATATTCAACCGGCTGATAGGCGATGGCCAGTTCTGGGGTCTTCAGCGGCTTGTTGCCTTGAGCTCGCGAGTTGAGGACGCGGTCGAGGATGCCGCTGGTGAGAAGCGTGCGTTCGACGGGATACGTCGGCTTTCCGGTGTGGATCATTCGCTCGATCCCCTTCAGCAAGTAGGCGAAATGCGGGTGACGCGGTTCTGAGCGTTCGTCGAAGGCGGTGGCGAGCGGCTCGGCGCGGCCTTTCAGTTTCAGGCCGATGGACGTGCCGGCAACGCAGCTCAGCATGAAGACGGCTCCACGGAAACCGTCGGCGTAATCGAACAAGAACAGCTCGGCCTTGTCGTCTTGTCGAATGTCGGGATTGCCTTGCTTGGGCACAACGGCGAGCGCGGCATCGAGTGCCGCTTTCGAGACCACGCCGTCATCGACTGCCCGCCACATGTCTGGACCGTGAAGAAAGCGGACTGAGGTGACGCCTCGTTCGGCACCGCGACGCCGCTCGACGTGTGACTGATAGAACTCCAGTGCGTGAATGCCGTAGATCTCACGCTGGCTGTAGCCGATCCCGACAGCCGCTTCGATGTCGCTGTTCAGCGGCAGTTTGATCTCGTTCACACGAAACCCGACAGGCATCGACGAGCCCGCCATGAACGGCACTTTCAACTCGCGAGCCCGGTCGTACATCCACTTCGCGTCGGACCAGACAGGGCCGAGATGCTTGTCGTTGAAGACGGGCACGGCGCGGCCGTACTTCTGAAACGTGGCGGCGATCTCTTCAAAGAAGCGGCGACGCGGGTAAAGAATTTGGCCGATGTCATTCGACGGATAGCTCCCGTGCTCGCCGATGCTCAGTACGCCATCGACCGGAATGCGGTCGCCGCCGACCGTGACCGTCTTCTCAATCGTGTCGAAGATCGGCACGCCATGCTTCTTGCAGACGTCGCGGCCAATGTCGTTCGCGTGGAATTGGTCGATGTAAACCGACGCGAGCTTCAACGCCGGTCCCGGCCCGCCATCTTGCTTCCAGCCTTCCAGAATCTTGCCGAGGATCACGTCGGCGTGCGAGTTGTGGTGGTACACCGACACGACACCGGCAACCAACTTGGGACGAATCTGCCGCGAGGTCTTTTCCGAGTCCTGTCCAAAGCCCGCAGGCGCGACCGATCCGGCCAGCAGCGCTCCAGACGCCCATCGAAGACAATCACGTCGAGTCAGTTCGCGCATCGAAAGTTTCCTTTTCTGTCGCCGAGTTGCTCCGCAACTCGGATTGAAATCGTGGAGCGACGCTTCAACGAGTTGTCGGCTATCGCACAAACCAGCGGATCGCATGATGCGAAACGTGGTCGGTGAATTTCAACGAATACGGATCGCAACGGCGATACACAACTCGGCCGTCGGTTCGCAGCATCAGCCAGCCGAAATCCCAGTTGCGGCTGCGATACCGCATCGGCACCGCGGGCTGAACTCGCACGACCGGGTGCGAGCCGATCATGAACAACCTCTGCTCGGTGTAGTAGTACGCCGAACCGCCCTGCACGAAGACTTCATGATCGAGCGGCGTCGAGTCCGCCGCATCAGCGACGAATGAGGCCCGAACCCCACTGGCAGCTCAATCGGCTGCCGCAAGCTCATGACCCCCGCCACCCGAGTTGCGGTTCGCGTCCAGTTCCAAAGCACAACGCCAGGTTTTCATGGTGGTCTCCGATTTCTGAATCGCGCGAGACTACGAATCAATTTGCCTCAGTAGTCCTTCATCCGTGCCCCGGCTTTGCCATCCGTGCTATTCAAGCAGAGCAGTAGCACGGATGGCAAAGCCGAGGCACGGATACCGATCCGATCGGAGAGCATGATAAATCGACAATGCGAGTCGTCTGGCCTCGCCCATTTCAGACAAGCCCTGCGATTCGTTGGCCTTTGTCCAAGAGGTACTGCGGGCGGCCGTTGTGGTCGGTCAGAGTTTGCGACAGGTCGATGCCCAGGACGTGGTACAGCGTGGCAAGCACGTCTTGAGTGCCGATCGGATTGAAGCGGGCCTTCTCGCCGCGCGAGTCGGTTTCGCCAATGACTCGGCCCATCTGTAAGCCTCCGCCGGCGACCAACGCACAAGCGGCACTCGGCCAATGGCCGCGGCCGTCGGGAGTCACATCGCCGATGCGTGGTTGTCTCCCGAATTCGCTCCAGATGACGACGGCCACGTCTTCGGACAGGCCGCGTTCGTGCAGGTCCGTGATGAGAGCGGCAACTGCCTGATCATAGATCGGCAACTTCGCGCGGAGCAGTTTGAAGTTGGCGACGTGAGTGTCCCAGCCGCCGGGGTCATTGATGCCGCCGCCGATGTTGACCGGAAATCGAGCGGCTACCGAGACCATCGTCACGCCCGCTTCGACCAGTCGCCGAGCACGCAGAAAATCCAAACCCTGATTGCGAGGATCGAGCCCTTCGCCATAGCGACGACGAATTGATTCCGGCTCACGACTCAGGTCGATGGCTTCGCGAATCCGAGTGGCGGTCAACATTTCCAAGGCGCGTTCCGTGTAGGTCATCAAACGCGGCGAGTGATTCAACCGGTCCAGAGAACCGAGCAACTCGCGCCGGCCATCGAAGCGAGTCCGCATGTCCTCGCTCAACTCAAGATCCTTTTGGACTTGGCCTCCCAAGCTGATCGGGCGATGCGTCGGCCCCAGATAAGCCGGCTCTTCGGGATCGTCGTACGATTGCAGCAGCTTGTGACTCGAAACACTGACGTACGGCGGGATCGGCCCGTCCGTGCCGCGCAGCTTGCTGACGACGCAGCCGATCGCCGGTCGGCGCAGCGAGCCGATGCGACCCGACTCGGCGGCGTGAATTCCGGTCAGCAGTTCTGTCGGATCATGATTGCCGCGTGTCCTGATCCCGCGCAGGACCGAAAACTTGTCAGCGATCTTTGCGTGCTGCGGCATCAGCTCGCAGACGTCGATGCCCGGGACGTTGGTACGAATCGGCTGGAACTCACCCCGATATTCAACGGGGGCCTCCGGCTTCAAATCGTACATGTCGATATGGCTACTTCCTCCGGGCAAATAGACCATGATGATCGACTTCTGCCGAGCCTGCGGATCGACCGCACCGTTCGCTCGCAGCCGCAGCCAATCGGCCAACGTCAGCCCACCCAAACAGAGCGAACCAATCTTCAAAAACGACCGCCGCCGGACACCAACACCGCTCGTCGATCGAGTCAGTTCAAGCATTCCGCAAGCTCCAGAAATCGCGAGACACGAATCAAGGAATCAGATCGTCGTGATCCTAAAAGTCGATCGCCATTTGGGCCAGCGCGAGTTGAAGAGTTTTGATTCGGTCACTCGCGCGGATCGGATTCAGCGGCGACGTTCCGGCTACTCGCTGGAGCAGCCGTTTTACGTTGACCCCGCGACCTTTGAGATCGACCTCGATCGCATCGAGATGTCCGATCGCGGGCTGCATCAAGGGGGCCGAGTCGCCATTCGTCCCGGCTTCGTCACTCAGAGCCACGACAGTCAACCGCTCGCTCCGCTGCTCGGCAGTGACACCGAGTACGACGGCGGCATCACCAGCTTCATGCACTTCCCGCTGATCTGGTACGTCGTCAGCAACGATCACGCGCTGCTGACTCGCTTCACGCCAGTCTCGCCGCTGGAGACGGAGCTGGAACTGACGTGGCTCGTGCGCGAAGACGCCGTCGAGGGACGCGACTACGATCCCGACGCCGTCTGCTGGCTGTGGCAAGTCACCGCCGAACAAGACAAAACGATCTGCGAAAACAACCAACGCGGCATTCTGTCGAGCCGCTATCAACCCGGCCCGTATGCGACGACCGAATTTTCCGTGGACGAATTCGTGTCGTGGTATCTGCGGGAGCTTGATTCCAACGAATGAAGGGAGACGACGAATGGCTGGCAGTGTGATGAGGTTTGTCCGAATTCGTTGTCTCCTTTCATTCGTTGGACTCTGCCTCTGCCTTCTCGGCACGCAAGCACCTGCCGACGAACCGAAACCGATCGGCTCGCGGCGCGAGTTGTTTGTGGATCGCTTTCTCATCGAGCGGCTGACGAACGCTCGGCTGCAACTGCATGAGCCGCGCGACGAAGGGGGCGTGCTGCGCATGGACAAGCCGTGGGAAGGACCGCACGCGGGTTACTCGACCGTCATCCGCGATGGCGAGCGTTGGTTGATGTACTACCGAGGCATCTCGAAGCTCGGACTCGACGGCAGCGAGCATGAGCGGGCCTGCCTGGCCGAGTCGCGCGACGGCATTACCTGGACGAAGCCGGAGTTGGGACTCTTCGAGTTCGCTGGCAGCAAGGCCAACAACATCGTGCTGGCGAACGCGGCTCCGGTGACGCACAACTTCTGCCCGATGCTCGACAGCAAGCCGGGCGTGCCGAAAGACGAACGCTTCAAAGCAGTCGGCGGGACGGGGGACAAACTCTTTGCGTTCGTGTCTGCGGACGGCATCGGCTGGAAACGTCTGCGCGACGAGCCAATCCTCTCGAAGGCCGACGTGCCGTTCCAACACATCCACTTGTTCGATTCGCAGAACCTCGCGTTCTGGTCCGAGTCGGAGCAAACCTACGTCTGCTATTTCCGAGTCTGGGACGGACTGCGTCGCATCGCACGTTCGACCAGCAGCGACTTTCGGCAATGGACTCCCGCCGTGCTGATGCAGCAATTACACGATGACGGCGAGTCCGGCCCGCAGCCTGCTCCGGCCGAGCATCTCTACACGAATCAGACCTCGCCGTATTTCCGCGCCCCGCACATTTACGTCGCGACCGCCGCGCGTTTCTTCGAGGGCCGGCAAGTCGTCTCGGCCGAGCAGGCCAAGTCGCTCAACATCAATCCGCAGTTCTACCAGGACACGTCGGACTCGGTCTTCATGACCTCACGCGGCGGCAACGTCTACGACCGCACGTTCCTGGAAGGTCACATCAAGCCGGGCATCGGGCTGAGGAACTGGGTCTCACGCACCAACTACCCCGCGCTGAACTTCGTGCAGACGGGGCCAACGGAGATGTCGTTCTACATCAATCACGACTATGCCTCCCCCACCGCGCATCTGCGCCGGTACAGCCTGCGGCTCGATGGCTTCGCCTCAATCCGCGCGGGAGCCGCCGGCGGTGAGCTGCTGACGAAACCGTTCACGTTCTCCGGCGACGCGCTGATGGTGAACTTCGCCACGTCCGCCGGTGGTGGCCTGCGGTTCGAACTGCAAGACGCGGATGGCAAACCGCTGCCCGGTTACTCGCTGAGCGACTGCCGCGAGCTGATCGGCAACGAACTCGATCGTGTCGTGGAATGGAACAAATCGCCGACAGTGACGCCGCATGTCGGCAAGTCAGTCCGGCTGCGCTGCGTTCTGAAGGACGCGGACCTGTTTGCGATCCAGTTTGTGAAGGCTCGTTGAGAGCGTCCGAAAACAATCTCAGTCGCGGGAGCGACTGAGCTACGTAGGCGAGTCGCTCCCGCGACTCGCATTCCAACACGCGAGATCAAACGACTCGATCGGAGTGAAGCATGAAACGGCGCGACTTCTTGTTGGCTTCCAGCGGCTTGGCCGCATTGCTGGCGGCGGCTCCGACCGATTGGCTGTGGGCGGCCGACGCTCCGCATGACGATCCGTTGGCGGCGATGAAGTTGGCTTGGACCGCGCAATTCCAATGGTCCAACATCGTCGAGGTGACGCGAGCGCCGGGCGATTCGGTCGATGAGAAACTGGCGAACGCGCAAGCGATGGTCGCGATGAACGGCGGCGGAGTCGTCTTCTTTCCCGCGGGGACGTATCGCTTCAAAGACTCAGTCAAACTGCTCGATGGCGTCGTGCTGCGCGGGGCGGAGCCGGGATCGATTCGGTCGGCTCAGCATGAGAAGTACGCGCTCACGACGATGTTCGAGTTCCCGAAATACGAGTTCAGTCCCGATGGAGACGGCACGCCCATTGTCTCCGCGTTCAAGGGGATCTACCTCGCCAAACCGGGGACGGCGTCGAATGTCGGCGTCGTCAACATCGACATCAATCGCGGGCACATTCACTTTCACGACGATGGCACCGAGGCTCACAAAGCGGGTCGCAATCGAGTCGTCTTCGGCTGCGTGTTGCGGAACGCGGCCGTCGCCGACCCAGCCGTGCCGAACGCGAAGATCAATCAGAAGAACTGGCAGCGATTCACCGCTCGGCATCACGCGGCAATCGACGTGCAGGCCGAGGCCAACATCCTGATTGCCAACAATCGCCTGCCGAAGTCGGGGGACGACAACTTCACGATGAATGGCTTCGTGTTGCTCGACACGAAGAAGAAAGAGACGACCGCCGACGGCATCGTCTTCGACTACGACAATCGGTCGGCGATGTACGTCAATCATTACGGCATCGGCGGCGCGGGAGGGGGCGGACCGGACGGCACTCCCGAATCGCACCCGCACGGGTTTCGGAAAGGGATCGAGATTCGCGGCAACTTCATTTTCAACACCGGCCGCATGGGGATCGGCTTCTGCGGCGACGGCGTGCGATGCGTCAACAACGTCATCCGCTTTCCGGACGATGTCTGGCGACCGACCGCAACCGGTCAGGCTCTGACATCGGGCTCATCCACGAACGACAATCGCGCGATCGAGATGCGCGGCTGGCGGTGGGTCGTGGATGGCAACGACTATCAGGTGCATCGCAACTGGGCCTTCGACCGCAAGTACAAGATCAACGACGGCGAAGGACTGATGCACGAGGATCACGTCAACAGCACGATCCACGACAGCGTGCTGACGAACAATCGGGGCAACACCTATTTGTCGCTCTACAAGACCGCCGGCATCGACGGACTGCTGGTCGAAGGGAACGACATCCGGCTCGGCGACGGCAAGCAGACAATCGCGAACGCGGCGGCGATCTACGTCAACGCCGACCGCAACAACGCGCGCTTCCCGGTGCGTCGCGTCGAGATCCTCAAGAACACCGTCGCGGGCGGCGGCATCCTGCTCTCCGGCGATCCGTCCGAGAAGAATGTCATCCAGGGCAACAAACACGTCGGCAACGGCAAGGCCCCACTGACACTCAAGGCGGCGGCGAATGTCTCCGCCAACGATGGGTTTGAAAAGGAAAAGTCTCAATGACTCGTGAACGATGGAGAAAGTGGTTGCAGCGACTTGCCGCCCTGGCACTGTTACTGACGGGTCGGCAAGGAGGACACGTTCAAAGAACTGCTGCTCTGTCTGGACGTGATATGCGGCACCGACTGGTTGCAGGGTTTGTGTTGAGCATGGCATTGTCGTCCTGGACCCGCGCCGACGACCTGATACTGGAACAGCGAGCGGCCCGTCTCAAGGCTGCTCCGGATCGTGTGCTGTTTCTCCCGCCGGTTGCCGACGCCAAGCCGATCACGCTTGATGGCAAGCTGGATGAGCCGCTCTGGCAGCGAGCGGCTGTCGTCAAGCAGTGGATTGATCGCACCACGTCTGATGTGGCCAGCCTGCCTGCTGAGGTTCGCGTGGTCGCTACCTCCGAGTTCTTGTACGTCGGCTTCATCCAGCGCCGAGTCCGCGGTGCTGTCCTTCAGAAGCCTGTTGGTGGCGATGAGTATGGTGGCAGCGTCCTGGAAATGTTCTTTGATCCCTATGGAGGCAAGCATCGCACGAAGGTGCAGATGGTGACCAACGCCCTCGGCCTGCGCTACGACGCGTTCGACGGTGATGTGAAGTGGAGCGGGCTCTGGAAATCGGCCGGGCAGGTCACCGATGACGTCTGGACCATTGAGGTCGCGATTCCCTTTGAAGACATGCGCGGGCAGAACCCCAAGGTCAGGCCATTCTGGAAGGCGAACTTTTGTGTGCTCACCCAACAGGACTACGAGCGCAGCCATTCCTGGACGGGCGGCTGGGGCGATCCGACGTGGGACTACGGCGTGCTCTACTTCGGCACTCGCGAGCAGTACGAGGCGTCGTTGCGGCCAAAGTTAAACCTGTTTCTGGACCGCATCACTTACGACGTCCGCGACCGCGCCGGGGTGGCCCTAGTCCGGCTCTCGCCGCCTCTGCCCGGCGACGGGCTGCGACTGCACGTCGAGGTCATGAAGGATGCACAGGCGGTGGCCGGCCAGACGTTGGAGCAACTGCCTGGCGCTGATACGGAGTTGATGTTCGACGTCCATTCGTTGCCGATCGGTGACTATCGCTTGAAGACGACGCTGCGTCGGGGCGAGCAGGAACTGGCGACGGCGGAGCGGTCATTCAGCAAGCAGGATCGTCAGGTTCTGCCGCCGCCCAAGGTCCGAGGTCGCGTGCCGGTGTGGGTGCATGCGCAGCCGGAACTCGCTGGCGTGGCGTGGCCCATCAGCACCGGAGTGCCATTCAGCCCCGGCTCGCTGGATTCGCCTGGTCACGTGCGATTGCTCGACCCTTCCGGCCGCGAAGTGCCGTGCCAGACCATCGTGCGCTCCACCTGGAGCCCGCGCGGCCCGGTCCAGTGGTTGGGAGTTGACTTCGTCCCCACGCTCACCGCCGAACGCCAGTCCTACATTTTGGAGTACGGCCCCGACGTCCAGCGGCAGGAGTCCGCGGCACCTCTGCGCGTGCAGGAGGATGAGCAGCGGATCGTTGTGGACACCGGGCCGCTGCGGTTCAGCGTTGATCGCCGCAGTTTCGATTTCATCACCGAGGCGGTCGTGGATGGCCAAGTGGTCGTGAAGCCCACGGCTGGCTCAGGCTTGTCGCTGGTGGACCACGAGGGCAATCGTTACCGCGCCGCTCTGGATCGTCAGGCCCAGGTCGTGGTGGAAGAGCGAGGGCCCGTGCGCGTCACCATTCGTGCCACCGGCTGGTATGTCCGCGAGGGGAGTGACGGCTCGACCACCAGCGTCGAACTGCCGACCGACCGGCTGGGCCTGTTCACAGTTCGGCTCTCGGCCTTTGCTGGCTCACGCCTCATCAAGGCCGCCGTGTCCACCACGCTCACTCACGACACCGACAAGGTGCGGCTGCGCGAGTTGACCGTGGCGATTCCCACCATCGCCGATCAGGGCCGCGTGGGTGTCGAGGGGGGCGCGGTGAACCTGGCCGATCAAGGCTACCTGTTGCAGCATCGCTCCAACGCCAGCGTGGATCAGGACGGCGGCAAGCATGCTCGTGGAGAGGGTTGGGTGCGGACTCAGGGATCGCGAAGCGGACTCACCGTGGCCATGCGCCGCTTCTGGCAGCTCTTTCCCAAGGAGATCGGTTTGGCCAACGGGTTGCTCACCATTCACCCCTGGCCCGCTCACGGCGGAGAGGTGTATCCCCTGGCCGAGCAACTGGAGCTGCACAACATCTACAAGCTGCTCTATGCCCATCAGGGGCAGGAGTTGGATTTCCGCTTCTCCGAGGCATACCGTCGCCGCCTGGATGCCGCTTACGGGGCCGACCGCAATCTCGGCACCGCCTACTACACCGAGATGGCCCACGCCAACGCGCAGGGCATGAACATTCACAACGATCTGCTGCTGAGCTTTGACGCGAGCGACACAACCGACGGCACGACCAACGACACTCAGGGGCGGAAGCTGGCTCAGCTTGTCAACGTGGACCCGCACGCCGCTCCGGAACCTGAGTACGCCTGCGCCACGGGCGTCATGGGACCGCTCCTGCACGCTGCTCCGGAGTTCGCCGAGCTGGACCGCACCAACCTGCTCGGGTGGCAGCACCTGACCAGCCGCCCTGAGGCTGCCGATGACTACGGCATGTTCGTGTACGGCAACTGGAACAATCATTTCGACTACGTTCACCGACCGATGGCGGCTCGATTGCATCGCGTCTGGAGCAACGGCCACTACGCCGTGGCCCGAGCTCCCTATGTGCAATACCTGCGCACCGCCGACCCGGCCTGGATGGTCTGGGGCCGCGATCACTCCAACGCCCTGCGCGACGTGGCCATGATCCATTATGTCAGCTCGCAGCGCACGTTCCCGTACCACATTCTGGGCGCGACCTACCATTGCAAGGGCTTCGCTCCCTGGGCCGGCGACGCGCATGTGGCGGCACACCCCATCTGCATCGATCATCTGATCTATGACTATTTCCTCTTCGGCAACCGCCGCTCGCTGGATGCTCTGGAGAACTGGATCGAGGGGCTCAAGCGCGCATCGCCCGGCGGCTTCTCCACACGCGAAGGGATGACCACCATGGCCGAAATGATTGAGGCCTACCGTCTCACGTGGGACAGCGGCCTGGTGGAACTGATCGAGCGCTTCCGTCAACCGATCATCAAGGGATTCCAGCAAGAGCCGTCGTGGGATTACCACCCACTGTTGTTGACTCGCGACTGGGCCTTCAGCGGCGACCGCGCTCTGTTGGAGGCTGTGCGACAGGCGGTGCAGAAGGAACCGGAAGGGAACTCCCCCGGTGGCCTGCAACACCATGACGCCTTCTTTGCTCTGATGGACAACGACCCCAAGCGAATGGAGCGCTGGACCTCGCGACTGTTCCGCGATGCCTCAGCCGTGCTCGATCGCCCCGGGCAGTATGGCCACGGCCTGACCGAGGTCACATGGCTCGAGTACATCTACGCGGTGCATAAGCAGCCCTACACGCTCAAGGCGCTTAAGCAGTTTGGGTTGTCGCTGAGCCGGCCGCCGCAAACCGCGCCGGCTCCGGTCGTGCTCGGCAGCGGCAAGTCGTGGATCGCCCTGCGCGAGTCCCAAGACCAAGCCTTCCCAGTGACCATCACCTCCGGCCAACCGACGCAGGCCGACATCAGCGTGCGCGTGATGCGCGAAGACGGAACAGTGATCGTCACCGGTACGCTCCTCAAGGCCCCGTCGCGCGAACAGATCAAGCCCCTCGTCCTGCAAGTGCCCAAGGACGACATCGCCGCTCAATATATCGTGGAACTGCATCGCCACTCGATCCACGACCAAGTGCTCTGGCCTGTGTCACGGTTGAAGCACGAAATGGCGGTGGTGCCAGCGGGGATGACGGCGGAACTTGTCGCCCCCGTGCAGGGCCTGCGCCTCTACTTCACGGCACCTGACGCCGAAACCCGCCTGACTCTCACGTCCACTGAGAAATCCGCCTCCGCACTCCACGTGCTGGACAAGAGCGATCAACTGCTGACCCGCGGTTCGTCATCACGCTACCTCGGCGGCAGCCAGGAGATCGTCCTGCCGCCCGGCCGCCAAGGTCCGCTGTCTGTGTACCTCACCGGACTGATGAACCTACGCAGCGGCGACACCACACGCCCCTTCGTCTTCAGCGTCGATCCCGAGTCGCTGTTCCAAGTGAACCCGGCCCTGCTCAAGCCCTGAGCCCCCAGTGTGGGGCACGTTTTCAACGTGCCCGGACGATCCGAGTAATGAGCACGATGGAATCGTGCTCCACCTGTTCTTCAATCGGCTGACATCCCCGGTTGCCGCATGAGCCACGACAACACAACCCGAAAGATCTCACCATGACGATGACTCACGTTCGCAACATTCGATGTGCCGCCGGGCATTGTCGGTTGGGAATCATCCTCGCGCTGGTTCTTATCTCGGCCGTCGCAACTCGCGCGGAGGATCAGGTCGCTCGGCCAACGCCGCCGCCGTTCTATCGCGACAAGCTCGACCTGATGCACTGGCTGGACGATCGCGGACAACGGCAGCCGGTCCGTTCAATCGACGATTGGCAGAAGCGGCGCGGTCACATCCTGCGGAACTTTGAATTGGCGACCGGCTCGCTGCCGAGTGCGGATCGCAAAGTACCGCTCGATGTGCGAGTCACCGAGGTCGTGCCACTCGAAAAGTACGAACGGCGAAAGCTGACCTTCGCCACCGAGCACAACGATCGCGTCAACGCCTACCTGCTGATCCCGAAGTCGATCAAGGGACGCGCTCCCGCGATGCTCTGCCTGCATCAGACGACAGACATCGGCAGCCGCGAGCCGGTGGGACTCGGCGGCAGTGCCGACCTGCACTACGCCGCTGAACTGGCCGAGCGAGGTTACGTCACGTTGGCTCCCGATTACCCGTACCTCGGCGAGAACAAGTACGACCCGTACAAGAACGGCTACGTCAGTGGCACGATGAAAGGGATCTGGAACCACATGCGAGCGATCGACCTGCTCCAGTCGCTGACGGAAGTGGACGGCCAGCGAATCGGCGTCATCGGTCATTCGCTGGGGGGCCACAACAGTCTCTTCGTGGCCGCCTACGACGAGCGAGTTCGTTGTGTCGTCTCGTGCTGCGGTTACGGGACGAACGAGGAATACTTCAAGAAGCACAAGTTCCTCGGCGGCGAAGGAGTCCGCTACTTCCCACGCATCAAGGAACTGACCGATGGCGACGTGCAACGAATGCCCTTCGACCTCGTCGAGATCGCCGCCATACTGGCACCGCGCCCCTTCCTCACAGTTGCCCCGCTGCGAGACAGCAACTTCCCCGTGAAGGGCCTAACCGACGCCCAACAAGCCCTCACCCCGCTCTACAAACTCCACGTCGCCGAAGACCGCCTCGTCTTCGACTTCCCCGACGCCGAACACACCTTTCCTCCCGCCTCGCGTGAGAAAGCCTACGCTTGGATCGACCGCTGGTTGAAACCGAACGACGCCCGGCCATAAGGAAAGGGGTCAGCGCATTCGTCGTCTCCTTTCATTCGTTTGGACTCCGGCCTGAGCTCTTCAGCGTTGCAGTGATTCAGAATGCCGAACCGTCGCGATAAGCTGCCGATGACTTTCCACGCGTGATTCCGGAATCTCCGAGGGACATTCGATGCTACATCGTCGCGACGCCATGCTCCGATTGGGGTCTGCCGCCTGTGGTGCTCTATCGCTACCGCACTTGATCGCGTCCGAGCAAGCGGCCGCCGCGCCGAGTCAGAAAACAAAGTCGGCTCGGTCCTGCATTTTTCTTTTTGCCTGGGGAGGTCAACCTCAACAGGACTTGTGGGACGTAAAACCAGAAGCTCCCGAGGGCATCCGCAGTCCGTTCCTGCCGATCGCCACGAACGCTCCGGGAATCACGCTCGGCGATCAGTTGCCGCTGCTCGCACGACAGGCCGACAAGCTGGCGATCGTGCGGTCGCTGACTCACAGCATGACCGATCATCAGACGTCCGTGTATCACGCTCTGACCGGCCGAGTGATGACGCCGCCGCGCGTCTTCCCCGCCAACGCTCGAACGCGGACAGACTTCCCGTCGATCGGGTCGATGTTCTCGTATCTCGGCGAGAAGTCGCTGACTCCCGCCAGCTTCTCGATTCCTCGCGCGGTGGCGCATGACGGCTTGTTCTACGCGGGGACTCATGCCGGATTTCTGGGTTCGATGCACGATCCGGTCGAGCTGGGACAGGTCTTCAATCATGTGCAAGTCGGCCCGCGTTCTGATCCGCCGACGCTGCCGTTGACGCTGCCAGACGACATTTCGATCGCTCGATTGCAGGCGCGGCGCGGGCTGCGCGATCTGCTCGATGCGGAAGACCGTGCCGTGCAGCAGTCTTCCGGAACGACGGCCTTCGATAGCAGCTACGAGACCGCCTACCGCATGTTGCATGCGCCGACCGTGAAGGACGCGCTGAATCTCGAACTCGAATCGCCCGCCATGCGCGACCGCTACGGCCGCAACGAATACGGTGAGAGTTTCCTCACGGCGAGGCGACTCGTCGAAGCGGGCGTGCGGCTGGTGTCGGTCAATTGGATGTTCATCACGCCCGCCGCGAAGGTCTACAACGTCTGGGATGCTCACGGCGGACTCAACGATCTGGAACATGGCAAGACCGGCTACGGCATGCTGAAAGCCAACTATTGCCTGCCGGCGTTCGATCAAGCGTTCTCCGCGTTGCTGGAAGACCTCGCTCAGCGCGGCCTGCTGGACGAGACGCTCGTTGCCTGCGCCGGTGAGTTCGGTCGCACCCCGAAGATCAACGGCAACAACGGCCGCGATCACTGGCCGTTCTGTTACTCGGCGGTTCTGGCTGGCGGCGGCACTCGCGGCGGGACAGTCTTCGGAGCGAGCGACAACCAAGCGGCCTACGTCAAAGACAACGCTGTGACTCCCGGCGACTATCTCGCCACGATCTGCGAAGCCTGCGGCCTCGACCCCGCTCGCGAGATTCATGACCTCGAAGGCCGGCCCTTCAAGATCTGCGACGGCGATCCGATCACGGCACTGCTGTGAGGCACTGACTGGTGCCAAGTAGACCGGTCAACTCTGTTTCTTTCTGTCCCCATTTTTCTGTCAGCTATTCGAAGAGGCTGACAGAAAGATGGGGACAGAAAGATGAAAACATTTCGATCATCTTGTTCTCGAAAGACAACCCGTCATGTGCCGATTCCGAATGATCCTGATCCTGTCCGTGATTGCCGCCGGAATGCTGTTGAGTGATGAGGCGATCGCGGAGCCGATTCGATCCGGCAAGGGCTGGGCCATTCATGCTCAGCGCGAACCGGAGGATTGGACGAAGCTCGTTGCCGGAGGGAATCTGATTGCGAAGAAGTTGGTGCGCACGGAGGCGGCTCCGAATGATCACAACACGGGGAGCGAGTTGCTGCACCTGACGGACGGCGTGTTGGCCGGGGCCGAGGGGCGGATGTGGAGCGACAAGCGGGCGATGGGTAGGGCTTATCAGCCGTATGTGCGGCTGAAGTTTGATCTCGGAAAGTCGGAGCGAGTGGGCCAAGTCGTCATGCGGTTGCAGGTCATCAGCAAGGACAGCACGCTCCCCGGCACAATCACGGACGGCACCCCGCTGACGAATTTCAAGTGCAGCCACGAAAAGCTCAAAGTCTGCGGCATGGGCTTGAACGGCGAACAAGCGGTGCTGGTCTCGAACTATCAGGGAGTCCCGCGAGGCACGAGCGTCACGATTCAATCATCCGCCGCATCAGGCACTCCGGTTTGGGATCTGCACACCAACAGGCAAGTCGGCACCACGCAGCCCGACGGATCATTCAACGTCGTCCTCGACGAGTTCGCCGCTCACCTGTATTACCTCGGCAAGAAACACGCTTCGGCCATCAGTCCGTAATCGAGCGTGTGAGTTCAACGAATTGAAGGAGACGACAAATGGCCGCAAGAGTTTTTGGGACATTGATGATCTGGGTGGCGACGGCCACCGTCTCTCCGGCCTTCGGTGGCGAGTTGTTGGTCAAGGATGGCAAGCCGCAGGCGGAAATCGTCGTTGCGGAGAAGCCCACACGGATGGTCCTGTTGGCGGCGACGGAGTTGCAGGAGTACGTCGAAAAGATCAGCGGTGCGAAGCTGCCCATCCGAAATGAGCCGAGCGATGGCGGGGTCGTGCGGATTTATGTCGGCCGAAGCGCTGGCACCGATCGTTTGCAAATTCGCAACGAGGACTTGGAGCACGGCGCGTTTCGGATGCAGTCGGGAGACAATTGGCTCGCGCTCGTTGGCCGCGATCGTGATTTCGTGCTGCCGAGATTTCATTTGAAAAGCCCGGCGGATTTGCCGGAGTTCATGAAGGAGTGGGACAAGGCCACGGGTGAGCATTGGAGTTTTGCGAACGGCAACCTCTACAAGGAATACAGCGACGTCCTCAAAGTGTGGGCACGCGACGAGCGCGGGTCGCTCAATGCCGTGTACGAATTCCTGCGCCTCCAGGGAGTTCGCTGGTATCTGCCGGGCGAGTTGGGCGAGGTCGTGCCGAAGAAGTCGAATCTGGAGCTGCCCCAGATCGACAAGGTCGTGCGTCCCGACTTCGCGCTGCGGTATCCGTACCAGTACATGCGGATGTTCGGCCACCCCGAAGCCACGCGCGACGAGGTCTTGTGGCAGTTGCGGCTGGGTTGGAATCTCGCAGCGGATGTCATCGGCGATTTCGGCATGGGCTTGAGCCACGGCATGAATCCGATCTACGAACGCGAGGAAGTTCGCAAGGCGCATCCGGAGTATTACACGCTCTTCAACGGCAAGCGGGACGAGCTGAAAGTGAACGAGTCTCGCCCGTGCCTTTCCTCGGAGGGGTTGTTCCAGCAGAACGTCAAGTATGTGCGGGCCATGTACGACTTGCTCGACGCGCCGATGGTGTCGCTCATGCCGCAAGACGGATACGTCAACCTGTGTCAGTGCGAGCTGTGCCAAGGCAAGGGGACGTTGGAGCGCGGATGGGACGGGCAGATTTCGGATTATGTTTGGGACTATGTCAACCGCGTCGCCCGCGAGGTCTACAAGACGCATCCTCATCGCAAGGTCAGTTGCTACGCTTACGGGGCTTACCTTCTGCCACCGAAGAAGATCGAATCGCTCAGCCCGAACATCGTCGTGGGCATCTGTCAGAACCGAAACTTCTTCCACGATCCCGCCGAGCGCCGCAAGTTTCTGGAACTGCGTCAGGCGTGGCTGGCCAAGATGCCCGAAGGACACAAGCAGCTTGTCATCAACGATTACTACTTGCACGCTCGACCGTTCACGCTGCCGAACATGCCGTACTTCCTGCCGCGCGCGATCGCCGAGGATCTGCGTTCGCTCAAGGGCATCTCCCTCGGCGACTTCATCGAGGTCTATCGCGATCCCAAAGGGACGAGCACGCTGGCCGTGGATCACCTGAATCTGTACGTCACGTCGCGATTCTGGTGGGATGCGAACCAGGATTTCGACGCGCTGCTCAACGAGTACTGCACCGACTTCTACGGACCGGCCAGCCAGGAGATGAAAGCTCTGATCGTGTATTGCGAGGCGCATCTGGCCGATCTGAGCAAGAACGCCGAGACGATCGGCCAGGTCTTCGAGCTGCTCGCAAAGGCCCAAAGCAAGGTCGCCGCCGACTCGGTTCATGCGAAACGGATCGCGCTGCTCGCTGATTACATTCGCCCCATGCGAGACCTGCGCGAGCAGCTCGCCCGTGGCCGCAAAGACGTGCCCGATGCGGCCGCCTTTGAACGCAAAGAGGGCGAGATCAAACTCGACGGCAAGCTCGACGAACCGTTCTGGGTCGGGAACTGGGTCTACGAACTGCGCGACTTGGAGACCGGCAAGCCGCCACGTTCGGCCACGTCGTTCCGCATGGGCTGGACCAACGAGGCCCTTTACTTCGGCATCCGCTGCGAAGATCGCGACACAAAGAATCTCAACGTCGGCACAACCAAGAACGAAGACGGCAACCTGTGGAACGGCGACTGCCTCGAAGTCTTGCTCGAAACTCAATCGCATTCGTACTACCAGATCGCCTTCAACTCCGCCGGAGCCTTGATCGACCTCGATCGCAAGAAGGGCCTCGACACACTCTGGTCGTCGGGAGCCAAAGTCGCCACGCACACGGCGGACGATCATTGGAGCGCCGAGATTCGGATCCCCGTCGTCGGAGCCCAGCAGGCGATTCTCAACCCACAATACGGCGTGGCCGGTCGGCAACCGACGTTGAGTTATCCCTGGTACTTCAACGTCTGCCGGCAACGCATCCGCCCGAACGAGCACGAGGCATCCGCCTTCTCACCCACCGGCGCAAAATCCTTTCATGACCAAAAGAAATTCGGAAAACTCCATGTCCGCTAACGCCGCTCGTCCAGAAACGGCGAGCCGCGACATCGCCTCGCGACCGAACGATCAGCCGCCGAGCTTCGGGACGAATCGCCGACAGTCCTAACGCCGAAAGAGATCAGCCCCATGAACCGATTTCTGCCGCTGCTCGTCGTATTGATGTTCTCGGCAAGCAACTCCAGCGCGGAGGACATGGACCAATCGCCGCGCGACGAGTTGCGCCTCTTCGACGGCCAGCCGACGCGGTTGTACTTCACCGGCAATCCGCATCACCCGACGTTCGGCCGCGAGAAGTTGGCCAAGTTGCTGGATCGCTACTTCGACGGCAAAAGTCCGATCGTGGTCGATGGCCTGGCGGATGCTCGCAAAGACCCGGTGACTCAGAAGCCGATTCGCCCCGCCAAGATTCCGGAGCTGATCCGGTTTCTCGAACCGGTGTTCGAGGCTCGCACGAAACTACCGGAGCCGCGCGAACGGCTCGTCGTGTTGAGCTATGTCATCGTCGAAGCACCGCGCTCGAAGCCGGCGGCCGATTGGGTCAAGACGGCCGCCGATGAGTTACAGCAATACGGGCAAGACGCCTTGCAGCGCGGGGCGTCTCGGATGTTCTTCGCCGAGATGGTCCAGCCGAATCACATTCAAGCGGGCCAAGCCGGGAACAAGTTTCGCCGAGCGGGCCTGCAAGTCTTCGACGAACTGACTCGCCGCAAGATCGCGGGCCTCGAACGGGGGCCGCTGCTGCAAACTCAGTTGGAGCAGCATCCGCATTTCTTCCGCGACGACCGCCACTTCTCCGACGCGGGCCGAGATTACATCGGCTGCTTGTGGTTCGAGACGCTGCTCAAGCACGACGGCCGGGCCGTCCCCGATTGGTGCCAGGAGGAATTGAAGACGCTGCTGAATCTGACGGCGCGGTGAGCCAGTGATTCCGAGAGCCGGGCTAGAGTCCGGTTTCCTGCGTCGAAAACAAACCGGACGCTAGCGCGTTCCGGCTGCTGCCGATGCCAGTAATTGCTTCAACACCGCCTCGACGGACGCCTGGCACGGGCCGGTGAGGGACCACGATTGTTCGTAACCGCCTCGGTCGCGGAAGATCGAGTCGGGGCCATAGTACCAGACACCGCACTCACCGTAGCCGGCGACGCAGACGAACGAGTTGGCTGCCGCGACCTGTTGCGCGAACAATTGGAACTCGACGAACGGCTCGCCCGGCAGATGCACGAGTTGCAGCGCACCGAGCTTCAATCGCGAGACCGACACGCGATGCCCCGCGTTCAAGCGCGCGGCCCAGGCGGACCACATCGCCGCTGTCATGCGCTCCGCAAAGGGACGTCCGGCTTGCAGCTTCTCTCGCAGTGCGACAGCGCTGAAGGGTCCGTCGTCTCGCACGGTAAATCGTAGGTCAGCTTGATCCCAAGCAATCTCAGCCGGCTTGAGCGACTGCACTTCGACGGTCGCATCAAGCTTCTCGGTCTCGCTCGCTTCGCCACCGGCAGCGACTCGCGCGGAACGCCGCATCGCGTCGAACATCCGATCGGTCAGTTGCTCGCGCGCGGCACGAGTCGCGTCGTTGTACTTCCCCATCCCGATGTTGCCTCCGCAGCCAGTGAAGTAGATCTGGAAGACGCCGGTCTCCTGTTCCAACCGCTGCCGAGCGAGGCCGGGGACGTCGCACGAGATCCGGGCGTCGCCATAAAAACTCATCGGGTGCGTAGCGTAGTAATGCAGTTGAGCGATCGGCCGCTCGGCATCGAAGAACGTGACCGTCCGCAGCCACGGGTCGATCAAACCTTCAGGGGCCTCCTGCAACTTGGGATCGCGCGTCCCGCTGCCGCGCACGAGCAAGCTGCCGTCCGGCTGAGGGACTCGGCGATTGGAGGCGAGTCGTTCTGCCTTCGCTCGCGAGCCGACGATGCGCGTGACCGGCTTCAGTTTCGGCAATGCCTCGCGAATGGCTATCGCCGCACGCTCGGCCATCTTCGTCGTGAATGCCAGATGTTGTCGCAACGGCTCGCTGTCGTCGCCGTGCAGCAATCGCACGGCACCGGAATCCAACACCGGTGCCGAGTGCTGATGCAGCGACTGCAACGCGACTCGACCGGGCGTCGTCCCCGCTGCGTCGGCCATGCGACGGCGGAACTCATCATCGCTCGAATTGCACAGCCCCTGATAATCGAGCGCCGCGATCACAAACGTCTGCCCGTTCGCTCGCATCACGATGCCACGCACTTCGAGTGGATGCTCGACGCTCTCCACCTTCGGCATGAACCCGACGCACGGCCCGTCACCGATCGGCGGAGTCACGTCTGCTCGAAACGTCGCCAACTGCAGCCCAGGCTCCGCTGCGAAAGCCGCCGCTGCGGTCATCAGCCACGTCATAATCATCTGGGCCATTCGATATGCCATCATGTCCTCGTGAATGCTGAGCTTTTGCGTTGGCTTCCCTTGTGTGTGGCTTGGAGGCAAAGGGGTCGCCGGGCCGAAGTGTTCCACAATTGCGGTTCATCGGGATTCTTGGGGGCTGGTGACATATTAGCTCATCCAGCGAGAGTGAACTTGGCGTGGTGGAGGGTGAGGAGTCGGAGTTTGAAGTGGTCGTAGCGGCGGTAGCCGTAGGCTCGGCGTTGGAGGAGACCGATCTTGTTGTTGGTGCCTTCCAGCGGGCTGGTGGAGATTGGGTGGTCGTACCAGTTCAGCAAGCCGACGCGGTGACCTCTCAGAGTGTGGCTCATGGTGCGGAGGACGCGGATGCCGGTGGCCTGAGCGTGCAGTGCGACTTGCACGCCTTTGCGATCGGGGGTCATCAGCGAGACTTCCCAGATCGCGGCGGCGGTTGCCCGTGCCTCTTGAGCACCGGGATCGTCAGCGTCGTCTGCTTCGGCACGTATTCCGTGAATGGGTCGAGTCGCACGACTCCGATTTGCGATTCGAGAAACTCGCACACAGCATAGATCGCCCCGCGCGGCTTGCCTCCCGTCAGCAACAGCGACTCTCCGATCGTTTGAATCCGCCACTCTTCCGGCTTCATCGACGCATCGAACCGCACGCGAATCTCGTTCGGCTTTGCATCGCTCGCATCGTCTTTGCCCGCCGCACGGATCGGGAACTTCGCACCAGTGACTTGCTCCAACGTCTCCGAAAGCCATGTCGCCGCTGTCTGTTCTTCGATCGTCGGCTCAGTTGCCGTGACGACGATGAACGCCGTCCTGCCATCCTTCGCCAGCGTCAGCGGCTTCTCTTCCGCCGTCGCACATCTGCATTGCAACACCGACAGTCCAACAATCAGAGCCATCCAATAATTCATCGATCAGTCTCATTCTGAAGAGTTGCCTGTCTGTTGATGACAGGCGAATGAAAGGCAAGGGCGTAGGTCATTCTGCAACCGCATGTCTTTTGATCGCGTTCCACACTACATCGGCGAGGGCTTTCATCCCTTTGTCGCCGGGGTGGCCGGCGACTCCGGCATGCTCGATCTTACGTTCGGCGCGGGCGTAATTGGTCTCTTCAAAGCCGAGCTTGCTGATGTCGAGGAACGTGCCGCCCGCCGTTTTGCACGTTTTTTGCATGAGCCGGTCTTTGTCGGCGTCCTGCCAGAATTGGCTGCGGACGAAGAGTCGGGGCTGACCGTGCTTCTTCAATTCCGCGAAGAGATTGGCAAAGGCCGTTTCAAACTGAGCCTTGGCCTCGTCAGTTTTCGGTGACGAGGCGTTCTCACCCAGCGCGATGATGACGACATCGGCCTCGAACGCGAGTTCTTCCTTGAGTTCGTCCGCCAGTTTGTAGTCGGTCAGGTGTCGCTCGAAATCGGCGATGTTCTTGACCTTCACTTCCGGTTTCCCGCCGGCGGCTTTCGCGATCTGGCTCGTCAGCAGATGGACGTAGTCCTTGTCCTCGGCACTCGCCGCCATGCCCCAGTTCCCGGTCCAGCCGATCTGCGGAGCGGGGCCGTGCAATGTGATGCTATTCCCCAAGAACAAGATTTTGCCGACGCGCAACTTGCCGAGCTTCAGTCCCTTGCTCGGCACGTCGGCTTGTGTCGATACGGTCACGAAGTCAGTCGCAGCGAGCGCTAAGGCGATCCGAATCGATCCGTCGTCGAGCCGCTCGAAGGGGATTGGTCCGAGCCGCACGGACTCGGCTCGCGTGACCGGCTTGTCCGTCTTCAATCGCAGTTCGATGCGATCGAGTGGCTTCAACGTGTGATTGGACAAGGCAAGCAACACACCTTGCTCGCAGCGCAGTTCGACGGCGTCGATGAGCGGCATGTCGCACGACAGCGAGGGCGTCAGCTTCGCCGAGCGGATCGGGGTGAGTAGTCGGTCGCGAATGCCTGTCGAATAAACCCACGGGTTGTGCGAACGATCTAGCAGCTCGCGATCGGCGGGCGAGATGCCTGCGATGGAGGCGGCTTTGGAAGCGGTGCTGGCCGTCGCATTGGTCGCTTCGGGCTGATCGTTGTTGTCGGTCGCTTTCAGCTTCGCGGCGGCGTGATGCGAATCGAGCTTTTGTTCGAGCGGGCGTCGTGCCATGAGAGCGGGCTTGATGTAGCTCAACGCCGGCAGGAAGCCGCAGACGAGGATCTGGCCTTTGCCGGCGCGGCCGATGACGACAGCCGGTTGACCGTCTTTGAAAGTGGCGAGGACGTGGGGCACGTTTTCAACGTGCCCGTTCCCCTTCGGTGTGAGTGCGGCCTTCGATTCGAGCACGTTGGAAACGTACTCCACGACTTTGAGCGACTGCTTGACCGACAGCACTTCGAGCTGCTGATCACCCCAAGTCACAGTGTCGCGTGAGGTCAAATAGCTCAGGAACTTGCCGGAGTTGTTGTACGGCTCGGGCGTCGTCAGCTCGCCCCGTTCGACGGGCAGCAGCGACTGAAGCGTGTCGAGCGGGCGATTGAACTCGTCGCGCGACGCGGCTCCCGCGGAGAGAAACAGCGTCCCGCCGGACTCGACCCACGTTCGCAGCCTCGCAGCAGCGGCGCGAGTAAGATTTGGGCCGGAGAGGTAGCAGACTTTGTATTGATCGAGCCGTTCGATCTCGCGTTCGGAGACGATGTCGACCGGCGTTTGAGAATGCGTCAGCGCGAGCCAGGTATGCATGCGGTCGTGACCGAACGCGACGTTGCCGGGCATCGTCCAGATGTCGGACGACGAGCTGTAAAGGATCGCGGCCTGGGCCGGCGCGGGCTTCGCCGTGACGAGCCAGTCTTCGACGGCACCGATCTCGCGGCTGATCTCGGCATTGGCCGTCCAGAGTTCCGGTCGATGATGCCACAGGTGCGAGCGCCAGGTCGGGCCTCCTTCGTGGCTGCTCCAGTTGGGGCCGTAGGCAAAATTCATCCACAACCGCACGCCGCGAGCGGTCTCGCTGACCGCTTTCGTTTTGATGTCCCACGGCGTCCGGCCGGCGTGAGCGATCAAGTAATGCCCGATCGTCTGCCCGCGCTTCCTCGCGGCGGATTGCATCAGTGCGACGTTGAACGCGCCGCACTCGAACGTCGATGAGTTGTTCGCCCAGTCCTCGCCCCAGATCGCGTTCTGATCGTCGGCATCGAGCAGCTCGAAGTAATCAATTCCCTGTCCGCAGAAGTTGGCGTGATAGACGGCTCCGTCGCTGAAGTTGACGAGGAACGGCAGCGACCGCCGCCCCTTATCGTTTGGTGAGCCGGAGGGCGTTAGCCCCCGGACTGGTGAGCCGAGCGATTTGGTCCGGGGGCTAACGCCCTCCGGCTCGCCTGAACTCGAAGACGCTACGCCATACGCCTCTTCGATGATCCGCCGCTGCGTGGCCATGAAGTCGCCGATCGCTCGCGTGCGGAAGAGCTGTGTGAAGTAATGCAGCGCAGGGAATTGATCGCGTTCAGATTCCGCGACCGGTCGCACGGCATCCCAGCTTGAGACGAGCAAGTCTTCCGGCTTGAGCGACTTCGCCTTGAGCCACTCACGGAAGCGCTCGCGATACGCCTCGTCCTTCGCCATGAACGACGCTGCCTGTCCCGTCGGCTCGTCCATCAACATGCAGGCCGCGATGTCCTCCATGCGGCGGCCCGACTTCTGGAAGAGTTCGACATCGTGCTTCACACGCTCGCGCATCACGGCCAGATCGGGGCTGCAATATGAGTCGTTCTTCATGTGCCACGCACCGTGCAGGATTCGCTCGTGAGCACCGTTGAAGCCGAAGTAGTCGAGCGTCTTTTGCTCGCGAGCCGTGACCGCCGCATCGACCGGAAGCTCGTAGCCGCCGATATTCGCGCTGACGAGAAACGGGATCTTGACCGGCTTGCGGCCATGCTTCGGCCACTCGAACGCATCGGCCAGCTTGCCGATCTCCTCGGCGAAGTCCCGATCTCGTTTGAGCCGCGCGATGTTCTGCGGCGACTCCAAATCAGGCGGTGCGATGATGACGAGACCGTTCGGCGATGCTTCGACATCGAAGGTCTTGATGACTTCGACGTCGTCGTTCGGGAGGGCAAGGCTCCTGCCGAGCCGCTTCTCCGATTTGATGTCTGCTACCGCATCGGCTCGGCGGGAGCCTCGCCCTCCCGTTTCGGCCAGCCGATCGCCGATTGCCCGCCCGAACTCCAGCTTCGCGCGGAACCGCGCCGCCTTCTCGTGATACGAATGCCGCACCGAGAGATTCAGCGCGGCTCCCGAATCTTGATAGACCGTCGGCGTCAGATTGCACCACGGTGTGACGTCGCCCGACTTCAGCATCTGCTCAGCCGGCGGAGCGAGTTCTGCTCGAATGCCGTCTCGCCCCATCGCATAGTGCGCGTACCACGGCGACCGATAATGGTCGGCGAACAAGTGCAGGTAGACCGGCCGGTCATAGCCTTCGCCCATCGTGACTCGCACCAGCGTCTGCGGCCCGAACGGCAGATGATCCGGCACCAGCTTTTGATCGCTGGTGAGCAGCACACAGTCCACATGCCGCACATAGCCGACACAGTTCTTCTGCTCGTGTTTGGTCAGCGACAGCGTCACTTCTCCGGCAGGCAGGTCCGCGTCAAACGACTGCCAAGTGTATTCCCAGTCGGCGACGCCGGGCTGAACTTCGAGATCAAAGGTCTTCACCCCAAGTAGCTTCTCGCCCGCTGACACCGCCAACTGAAACGGCCCGCGCCACGCTCCGACCTGCATGTAACGCACCCACACGCGATACAGCCCGGCCTCGCTCAGTCGCACCGTCTTCGAGGCGACCGCATCCGCCGCTCCGTCCGCGCCCCACAGCGTCTTCGTCCGCGAAGCTCGTCCGGTCTGATCGTTGTTTGTCGCGACCCAGCCGCTCGACGATGGCTGCATCGTCTCGGCTTCGATGAAGACGGTGTCGGCCTTCACGCTTTTTGCGAACAGGGACACGAGCAGTCCCAGCCACGCCATCATCAATCGCTTCCGTCTCATTGATCTGTTTCCTTTCAGACTCGCCGATTCGCCAAATCACAAACGGGAGCTGGACTGGCACAACGGACTCTTCTGGTTTTTATTCGCCTGTCTCTTGAATGACAGTCGAATGGGCGACCGACGAATGAACTCAGGGATTTAATCGCACCAGTCTGCCGCCACCGCCGATCAAACGCAGTTCGGCACGAGGTCCACCGAGAGGCGACCATTTGCCGGTCGTCGCATCGAACACTTCCAACGGCGAGGCACTCTTGAGGCCCACAGTTCGCTCGGTCTTGTAGTCGAGATTCACGACCATCAGATGTGTCTTGCTCAGGCTCTTGTCGGACGAGCCAAAGTGTCCGAGCAGCACGCCTTGAACGCGGGCACCCGATGGGTAGTCGATCGTTGGCACGGGTGGATCGAAGGTGACCGGGGCATCTTGCGGCAGCGCGACCGCGCCGGGCGGCAGCATCCCCGAGTGATACACGCCCAGCGATTTCAGTGGCTGAAGCTCTTTGGCGATGGCGACGAACTCGCGGTTGAGCGGTTCTAGCGCGTGATACAGCGGCGTCGGCGTACCATCCGCGAGAGCAATGCCGCCTTCATGCTTGGGATAGGAATAGACGTAATACGAGATGCCTTGAGCCCCGTAGGCCAGCGTCGTGTAGACCAGATAACGCATCTCGTCGCCGTTGGGGACTCGCGGTGCCCACGGGGTCGCGGCGGAATCCGGCACCCAGCAACTCGCCTGCACGATATTCATGAAGGGGACGCCGGCCGTCAGTGACGACTCGCGGATCATCGCCAGATTGCGGAAGTAATTCGGTTCGTCGCCCACATTCGTGAATTGATAATGGTCGTAGCTGAGTAAGTTGGGCCGCACCGTCTCGACATACTGCTTCAAGTGCTCCCGATAGGCAGCGACCGGCTCTCCCTTGTTTCCCAACTGCTCGTTGTTGGCATAGATGGGACAGAGATTGATGTACGGCACATGTGCCGGATCACGCTCGCGGAGGTAGGCGACGACCTTTCCAATATGCTCGAAGAAAGCGGCACTCGGCTCGTCCCGGAGATGGTAGGCGTAAAGAGCGGGATGTCTTTTCACGCGATTGATGAACGCGTCGAGCACCTCGCGCTTTTGGGGATCATCCAAATCATTGTTGTAGGCCGCGCTCGACAGCAGCGGATCGGTGAGCAGTCCTCGCAGGCCGTGCCGTTGCGCCACGTCCAGTTCTTTCTCATTGCACCAGACAACATTCCAGCCGCCTTCTTTCAATTGTTTGGCCGCCGCGTCGTCTAAGGCGGAGCCGCCCGGATAACCGGGACCGGCCCAGTAGTTCACGATCGGAGCGCCCACCTTCCATTCGCTGACTGGCGCATCGGCACCGCGGCTTACGGAGATCAGCGCCGCTCCTACGAGTACGAGAGAGACGACCAAGGATCGGTAATTCATGAGTTTGCCTCTTGAGGAAATTGAATCAACATTCGTTGGACTCTTTTAATTTACTCGGGATCACTGTTGGTGATCCAATTCGACAAGCAGATCGAGAATTTCAACTCGCACCTGATCGGCGACGGTGCGGTCTTTGGGTTCTTGCCATTCAAAGGCGGCGTAGGCGTGCGGTTGAGAAACTCGATCGGCGGCTTCGGTCAGCAGTTTTGCGGCGCGGGCGACGACGGCGGTTTTGATTCCGCGCTGCTTCAGCGATGCGACTCGATCGCGGAGCATCACGAGGTACTCGAAGTCTTCGACGCTTTCGCGGATCGCTTCCATGTGTTTGCCCGGCGTCACCGAGTTGGCGTCGAGGAAGAACGGGACGAACGACGCGGTTCCGAGCCGCTGATGTTCCAGAAGATGTGAGCCGCCGCGAATTGCTGTGGCGCACGCGGTTCGCGTGCGTCGGGCTTCGTAGCCGAAGTCGCCAGACTTTGGGGCGTCGTGGCCGCAGCGCCCTGAAGTCTGGCGACTTCAGCTACGGGCCGATCCGGCTCCACGGTGAACCGGCAATTGCGAAATGTCATATCGCCCGGCAGCGCGATGCGATTGCCGCCCGAAAAAACGCCAAGCCCGAATTCGCAATCGCTGAACGACAACCGCGCCGTTCCGCCGCCGTAAACATTAAACGGAGCCTTCGCCACGATCTTGCTGCCGAGCACCACCGAATCCCCCAGCACGCCGACATCGAAGTCCCCGTCGGGGAGCGAGACGTTGTCCATCAGCAACTCGACGGCATACGTCCCGCCGAAGCCGCCGCCATCGACCTCAACGTCGATCCCCGTCGGATGCGTCTTGCCGCGCGCGATGAAGTTCGTCATCTGCACTCGCGAGTAGCCGCCCCCCAGCACCATGCCGCCGCGAAAGCAGTCGATCGCCGTGCAGTTCGAGATCTGAGCTTCGACGTTCGTGTAGATCGAAATCGCATCGGCCACGCAGTCGCGGAACGTGCAGTTCGTGATCCGAACTCGCAGCCGTCCCGCCTTTGCCGGATCGGCCGCGAGAAAGATCAGATGAGCCTGCTCCAGCTCGTGCTGATCGTACTTGTCCTGCTCGGCGCGGTTGCCGTCGAAGTCGAAGCCCTCGATGTGAATGGCCGCCGAGTCCTTGTCGTTGGAGTGCTGATACCCCGGCTTCCACGAATCAAACGTGCGGACCCACTTGCCCTGCTTGGCCGGTCGGCGAATCGTCGCTCCGTAACCGAGATACCGAACTCCCGCCTTCATCCCCACCGAGGTGATCCGGTACGTCCCCGGCGGAAACACCACCGTCCCGCCCGTCGCCCCGACCGAGTCAATCGCCTTCTGAACCGCCGCCGTGTCGTCGGTCTCACCGTCAGCCTTCGCGCCGAACTTGGTCACGTCGATCGCAGCGGCCTCGGCCGCGAATGAATCGCTCGCTTCGCCAACCGGCATGAAGCAGACAGCGAACAGAACGATGAGTCGAAGCCAGACCGTGATGCGACTTTGATCGGAGTTGAGTGAGCCAGACGAATGAGGACAGGCGAATGGACACCGTAAGAATGCGATGAGTTGAATGACATCCAAACCTCGGACAGTCCTCTTTGATTTGCCAAAAGCCATGACCAACTCCGTCTTCATTCGCCTGTCCCCCATTCGTCTGTCAGTCGTCTGTCTGAATTCAATGACCGATGAATGGGGTTGGCCCTTCATCGTCGCGGGACGCCCAGGCAAATGCGAAAACCATCGCGCGAGTCGGAATAGCTGGTGCTTTGCAGCCCCAGTCGCACGGCACAGCGCGCATTGCCCGGTACGTCGAAATAGTTTCCACCTCGACAGACCGGTCGCGGGTTCTCTGTGACCACATGCAACTCTTCGTGCCCGCGTTTGGGATCGAAGTCGTCGAGGATCACTTCCCAAACGCCACCGCACATGTCCGCGATGCCGAAGCCGTTGCGGCCTTTCTCACCGTAATGATCGACCGGGGAGACAAACGAGTATCCGTCGCTCCAGGGAGCTTTCCCCAATGGCCAGGTCCGCTGGCGACCGGGCAGAAAGTCGATGGCCGAAATGTTCAACCGACCTTCACCATCGCTCAACTCATTGCCCCACCAGAAATACTGGCTGTCCTTGCTGCCGCCACGGCAGGCATATTCCCACTCGGTTTCGGCTGGCAGTCGATATTCCAGTCCGGCCGGCAGTCGCCCCGCAGCACGTTCTCGTTGGGTGAGCCACTTGCAGAAGGCTCGACCGTCATTCCAGCTCACGCAGACGACGGGAAAATGGTCCTTCAGCGGAAAGGCAAAATTCGGATCGCGCCAACTCTTGCCCGGCATCGTTTTCCAAGGATACGCCACACTCTTAGAGAACTGATAGCCGTTCCATTCGGGGTCAAAGCACTGAGTCTTCCCGCCTGGTTGTTCGGCATCGGAGACGTATTTGGATTCCTCAACGAAGCGGCGAAACTGCCCCACGCTGACTTCTGTACGCCCCATCCAGAAACCGTCTTTCACACGCATGGGTCGCGGTCGCTCGCCTTCATACGACTCGCGATCCGTTCCCGGTTGTGCGCCTCCTTCAATGCCGGTGGCCCAGGCTTTTTCTTCGGGAGTGCTGCCCATCAGGAATTCGCCCGGTGGAATATAGACAACTTCCAGCGAGACGCCGCCCCCTAAGTCGATCTGCTTGGCAGTCCCCTGTTTGGGTTCCGTGGCTCGCGCGACGCGTGCCAAATCCACATGGAAACAAACCGCGATCAGCAACAGCGACCAGCAAGTCGAGATTGAGACAGTCAGACGCCTCATGAACGAACTCCTTTCAAGGTGTAGAACTAAACCGGCCACGTGGGCCAAGCGTCGTGTAAACCAGATAGCCCGTCTCGTCGCCGTTGGGAACTCGCGGTGCCCACGGAGTCACCGCTGAATCTCGCCCCCAACAACTCGCCTCAACGGAGAGAAGCGGTCGCGATCTCCGCGTTCCGAGTCTGCTCTTCCGAGAGCAACACATAAGCGGGCACACCGAGATTCAACGCACCTCGGAACCGCGAGGCGATCGCCCCCGATGACGGATGCGTGCTGCGATTGAGGTCTCCGGAATAACCGGTCGAGCACCAATGGGCTCCAACAAAATGTCCGTTCGTGGCGTGCCTGACCGTGCGAATGACCGCCGCGCGGTCGAGAACCATCGCCGTGCGCGGCAACTTCTCGCAGCACAAAATTCCCGGCAGCTTGGTTTGGATCGCCGAGTACGGCCCTCGAATCTCGACGGGAGCTTCCGGTTTTGGATCCAGGGTTTCGAATTGACTAGGACCACCTCCCAGCCAAATCTGAATGACGGACGTGTCAGCGGTTGATCCCCCGGTCGACTCGGCGAACGCTTGCTGACGCAGAATGTCCGCCAAAGAAAGCCCAGCTCCACCGGCAATCAAGCTGGCCTGCAAGAAGCGTCGTCGTTGCGTCGCGGCGGGACTGTTCATGGATGGCTTTCAATCGTTGCAGCGGAATCTCAATTCAAGATGATTCGTGATCCGCAGCGTGTGATTCGCCCTCCCGGTTGATCACACGAGTTCGCGAACCGGCTCGCGGCGATCGAGCAGATACTGTGGGCGGCCGTTGGGATCAGTGATGGTGGCGGTGTTCACGTCGATGCCAAGTTGGTGATAGAGCGTCGCGAGGACGTCTTGATAATGGATCGGCCGATCTTGAGGGACTTCGCCCAGGCGATTGGTCGAGCCGATCACCTGCCCCATTCGCATGCCACCGCCGGCGAGCAACGCACACGACGCTTGCGGCCAATGGTCGCGGCCTCCGCCCGGATTGATGCGTGGCGTGCGACCGAATTCGCCCCAGGCAATGACGCTGACATCCTGATCCAGTCCGCGCGCGTGCAAGTCTTCCACCAGTGCGGTCACTCCCTGATCGAGCTTGCCGAGTTGCTCGGGCAACCGTTCAAAGTTCGCGCCGTGTCGGTCCCAACTGCCGAACGACAACGTGACGCAACGAACGCCCGCTTCGACCAGTCGCCGAGCCATCAGAAATTGATCCATCCAGTGCGGACCCGCGTCTTCTCCGAACGCAGGGGACGAAGCACCGCGGCCATAGCGGTCTCGCAACGCCGGATCTTCCTTTTCGAGATTCATTGCATCGACCAGCTTGCTCGACGTCAGCACATCGAACGCTTTCTGCGTGAAGACATCGACCCCTTGTAGCTTCGAGCTGGTTTCAACGTGCTGACGGAAGCGGTCGAAGCTCGACAGCAGCGACTGCCGATTCCGAAGCTGATCCAACGTGACTCCATTGAGCCGCATGTTGGCCATCCCGTCGCTGTCCGGTTGGAACGGTGCGTAGGCGTGCCCCAGGACTCCCGGAAAACCAGGGTTTGAATACGGAGCGTGCCCAGTCTTCGTCGTCAGCCCGACGAACGGCGGCACGGCCGGATCGACCGCACCTTGAATCTTCGCGACAGCGGCACCCAGCGACGGATGATCGTCCTGACGCCCTTTCGGACCGATCGGATAGCCGCTCAGACACATGTCCGACGCGTGCTGATCCGGGCCACCGTACAACGACCGAATGATGGCGAACTTGTCCATCATCTTCGCCAACCGAGGCATGTGCTCGCAGA
>CAMDPX010000047.1 GCA_945905295.1 Planctomyces sp. SH-PL62
GCGGACACGCTTCCCCATGAAGCGTGCTCCGTGAAGAACTCTGGCTCGACTCCAAGCAACTGGCGGTCGCTACTGTGCAAATTGTTGTTGACGATTCACCAACCTCGACTATCGCCTCCCCTGCCGCGACCAGCGGCTTCCTTGAACAGTGCAGTTAGCTGCGAGCAATCACGGCCTGACTGAAATGGGTTCACCGCTCGCTTGGTGAATCAACGTCTCATTCCGGCTGTGGTTTGTCAATCGGCTGGAAGGCCCCGCTTGCGGCCTGGCAGAACGATGAGGCAGAATGATCCGAGGAGGATGACCGAATCAGAATTCTTGTCTTCATCGTCCTGCCCCCATTGTTCTGCCACTTCCCTGTAGCCGAACTCGTGAGAGTTCGGACGGTCGGTGATCCGATCCCGAATTCTCACGAATTCGGCTACTCGCACCTGCTGTTTTACGACTTCAGCACAGGCGTGGCAGGCCGTGAAGCCACCGCTTTGTCCGTGTCGGGTGGAATCGCATTGTTCGATTCGGATTGCTGATCATCTTCGGCATAGGAAACGATCTGGCGACCGCTGCGCTTCTCTTGTTCTTTCAAATCGCGAAAGATGGCCTGCAAATCGTAGTTAAAGCGGGCCGCGTAGGCATCGCGGGCGCGCCGGACTTCATCGACGATCGGGTCTGACCAAGTCATGGCTTCACCTCCATCATTTCTTCCGGGGTGCAAATAATCGGTGCCTTGAATCCTCTGCTGGCGCAGACCTCCTCGATCTTAGCCCGCATGGTGGCGTTTGCCATGTGCCGGCAATTCCACGTCAGCAGATACGGGACACGGTGAATCGCCGCAATCGCGATGTGCAGCGCGTCATTCTCCGCTTTCGTCGGCAAGGCTCCGACTTTGACAAGTTCTTCTGCCAGCATTAACGCCGATTCGGTGATCTCCAGCATGGTCATCGACGCGAGTTCGGCGAGGCGTTCTTGTGCGGCCTGCGGATCTCCGTCTCCCGCTTCCTGAAGCACCAGTTGGGAAACACAGAGTTCATAACTCGCGCGCTGCCCGTCCCACCAATCGTGTGTGGATTGTTGATGCCGGCAACAATCACGTCACGGCTGGGCCGAGCGGTCAAGTAACTGACGAACGTGGTTTCGATATAGGCTCGCGTATTCATGGCCATTCATGTTCGTGTTGAGAATGCGACGACTACATCGTTCGATGAATCAACCTCTCATTCCGGCTGTGGTTTGTCAATCGGCTGGAAGGCCCCGCTTGCGGCCTGGCAGAACGGGGGAATCATTCGATGCCGAGTTGTTTTTTGACGTCCGCCAGCGGGATGCCCTTGCCTCTGATACCCTTTCGACGGGCCGCCAGAGACTTCATCAGCTTCTTGTTGCTTCCCGTTCGTTCGACTTCGTCTGCAAAATCGTTGCTCATTCCCACGTCGAAGCCTTCCCTGTTGTTGACGGCAGTCAGCGCGAATCGTTGTCCGTCCGCCGATTCCAAAACAACGACCCCTTGTCGAGCCTTTTTCAGTAGCTCGTTGAGAGATGCTGCTCGTGCCGAGACGGCGATTGTTTTCATAGTTGCCTCTTCGCTCTGCGAATAAAAAGGAGATTGCTGACCTTGGTCATCTGCATCAACTCAGCCACAAGCGGCCTTGGCGGAAGTCGATCTCAAGCTTGTGACCGCGCAGGAAGTCCAGCCCCAAGAGGCCATCAATCCCCGCAGTTGGCGGGAGCGTATGGGCGAGGACGGGCAATTCAACTCGTTCTTGGCCCAAGCCAACGACGCGCTGCAGTTTCACCAGCGGCGCAAACTCGACCCCGCTGCCGGTCGTGACTTTGACCTTCTCGGCATCGTGATTGAGGGCACAACCAACGACGATCAAATGCTCAGAGTTGATCATGGTGCGAGTCGCCCCGGTATCGAGCGCCAGTCGCAGGACAGCGCTTCCCTGCGAACCGAATATCTCCACCGAGACGAAAATCAGGCCGTGGCTCGCTCGAAACGAGTCGGTCACAGCACCACCGCCGTGTTCTCGGGCATTTCGCCGGTGAAGAGCGTCGCATACCGAGCCGGTTTGACGGCGAGGAGATGACGATAGACTTCATCTCGATCCTTGCTGTGGCAAATCACTTTGCCACTGAGGACTTGAAGGTGCTCGTCAGTCTCTGGGTCGGCGATGAGTACCCATTCGTCATCGAATTGAGATTCCATTTCTTGGACCGTCATCTCCTGTTCCATGATCTTGGACCTCGTGAAGTAGGGCGCTGGATTTGATGAGGAGTCACGTCCCGCGGCCAACAGTTAAGTTAGCCGCGCGCGAGCGATCACGGACCGACTGAAATGGGTTCACCGCTCGCTTGGTGAATCAACGTCTCATTCCGGCGGTGGTTTGTCAATCGGCTGGAAGGCCCCGCTTGCGGCTTGGTAGAAGGATGGAGAGAGAACTCAAAAAGAGTCTTCATTGTTCTGCCAACTTACTTGTTCTGAAATAGCTCACTCTGCACCACTTCATGCAGGAGCGATCGGAAGCCGTAGTTCTTGTCCCGCACGCGGGCGACGATGGCTTCGATCTCCGGAAGATCGGCTTTGGTCGGTGCTCCGCCGGTGGCGTAGGTCAGCACCTTTGTGGCGAGCGATCGGGCAAGCTGGTCCTTATCTCGCAGCAGCAAATGGCGGAACTCGTCGATGTTCTGGAACGGCTGGCCATCTTCGGTCACGCTGGAGGGATCAACTCGCGGGCCGCGGTAGTAATTCATCTTGCGACCGTCCAAGACCACCTCTTCCGCATCTCGTCGCCAGCCGGAGATCCGATACTTCTCACGCCAGCCGCCGATGCAATCGAAACTCTCGAGCGCGAAACCTGGCGGGTCGATCTTCGTGTGACAACTGGCGCAGGCGGGGTCGGTGCGGTGCTTGGCCAGTTGCTCGCGGATCGTCGTCGCGCCGCGAATGTCCGGATCGATCGCCGCGACCCCTTCGGGTGGCGGGGGCGGAGGCGTACCCAAGATGCGATCGAGCACCCACGCTCCGCGCATGACCGGCGAGGTCGACGTGCCGTTGGCCGTGACCTTCATGACGCTGGCCATTGTGATGACTCCGCCACGATGACTGTCTGGCGGCAGCGGCGTCTTGTGAAACTCCCAGCCGGTCAGGCCGGGGATGCCGTAATGCTTTCCGAGTCGGCCGTTGAGCATCGTGAAGTCGGAGGCCACGAATTTGGTCAGGGGTAAGTCCTGCTTGAGGACTTCGTCGAAGAAGAGTTCGGTCTCGCGGATCATCGACACTTTCAGCAGGTGATCGAATTCGGGGTACACGAGGTGGCTCGGTTCGGTCGCGTCGATTTCGCGCAGGCCCAGCCATTGGCCGACGAAGTGTTCGGTGAATTGTTGGGCTTTGGGGTGTGCGAGCATTCGTTCGACTTGCCGATGAATTGGCGAGCCGGAGGGCGTTAGCCCCCGGACTGCGGTTTCGTTGGTAGTTCGAGCCGGCGGATTTGTCCGGGGGCTAACGCCCTCCGGCTCGCCTGATCCGGTCAGTCTTCCCTTCTCGGCGAGTTCAAAGAGTTCGTCGTCCGGCATCGTGCTCCAGAGGAAATACGAAAGCCGATTGGCCAACGCGAAATCATCGAGCTTGCCCGGTTGCTCGCGGAGGAACAGGAACTCGGGCGAGATCAACACCCCTTTCAGAGCGGCTCGCATTGCCAACTCGAACGTGTAGCCGCCATCCAGCTTGGCCTGCACAATGGCCACGAACGGTGCGACGTCATCAGCGATCACGTTCCGGCGAAACGCTCGGCGCGTGAACTTCGTCAGGATGCGTGCGGCATCGACGATGGGTTGGTCCGAGACGACTTCCACGCGGTCGGAGAAGTTGTAAATCGGAAACTTCTTCTGCGGCATGTCGCCGAAGATGCGGCGATGACTTTCGGGAGGCCAGGTCTCGTTGAGCGGGCCTTCGACTTCGACATACTGCACGGCGAGACCGGGGCCGTTCCAGTATTCGCCACCGGTTTGCTTCACGGTGTTCGCGCCGGCCAATCCATACGGCAGCATTCGGATCGTGGTGCGCGGTTCCATGTAGCGGACGAACTCGAACACAGTTGGCTTATCGGGCGGGGCGTCGAAGTAGCTGATCAAGCCGTGCGTCCCCGTCAGGCGCGTATCGCTGGTGGTCACTCGAAACGTGACCGGTTTGCCTTCCCCTTGAATGGTGGATGCGGAAATGCGGAAGCGATAGTTGCCGGCATCCGGTGGATAGAACGTTGAGATGCTGGCGTTGTGCCATTCGGATGAGCAGAAGCAGACGACTTCGCCATCATCGAGGAAGCGATACACGTCCTCGGTGGTTCCTCGAACCGGGTGCCCGTCTTTGAGACTGTACCGCTTGTCAATCCGCAGCGGCGGCTTGGGTCGGTTAGCGATGGCCATGTTCAAGGCGGTGTCGGCCGCTTCGAGATACTTCTCCATCAAGAAGGATGACGTGTGATGCGCCGCGCCGGCGTTATCAAAACCGTTGGCCGAGCCATCCGCAGGCAACTGCTCTTTCAAGCTGACTTTGATGCCCAGCAGATCGTTGATCGTGTTCTCGTACTCGGTCCGATTCAACCGGCGGAGGATCACTCGCCCCTGAGTCGCCCGCGCGGCGGCATCGGCATCGGCCACGCGCGGGGCCAACCAATCGATCAGCGTCTGGACTTCCTTTTCCGGCGGACGCGGTTTCGTCTTGGGGGGCATCTCTCCCGCTCGGAGTCGCTCAACCACAGTGGTCCAATGCTTGCGAGCCGCCGCATCCGCAAAGTCCAGCTTTAGGTTGTCCAGCCGGAGATTCCCCTTGGGTTTGTCTCCGCGATGACACTCCACGCAATGCTGAGTCAGCAGCGGCCGGAATTGATCCTCGAATGTCTTCGGATCGTCCGCCTTGCCGGTGGTGAAAGACGCGGCGACGACCACCAGGCTCAGCAATGTCACACCAACGCCGACCCACTTGCGAGACTTGGCCATAGCATCTCTCCGCCCCACGGACTTGTGATTCAGCACCAATCAACTTCCACTTGTCGGTTGATTGTCAGCTTTCGGATCGAGCACTACAAGCACCCTGAATTGAAGTCCGTCGCGGTCTCAACGGTTCCGTCCCAGAGTGATTCGGAGACACATCTCATGCGAGCATACTCGGCGTTGATGTTCTTGGTGTTGGCCGCGAGCGGCGTCTTAGCCGCCGACGATTGGGGGCAGTTGCAAGGAGATGCCTTGCGATCAGGGAATGTGCCGGCGGTGTCGGTGAAGACTCCGGTGAGTTTGATCGCCGCGATTCCGCTGACGGATGGGATCTTCGCGTCACCGGTCGTCAGCGACGGCCAAGTGTTTGTCATCGACGGATCGGGTGTCGTGTTTGCGCTGGATGCGAAGACGCTCAAGGTGCAGTGGAAGTTCGCCTCGCGCGGCGGAGCGGGGAACTGCAACAACGTGGCGGCTCCGGCGGTTGTGGGGAAGTATCTGCATGTCGGCACGGCCGCTGGTTTTTATTACGTGCTCGATCGCGAGAGCGGAGCCGTTGTTCGTGAGATCGACTGTCACGAACCGATCCTGACGTCACCGGCGGTCGGCGCAGATCGCGTGTATTTCGCAACGCTCGGTGCGCAGGTCTATGTGGTGGAACCCAACGGCACCGTCGCCTGGACTTGGGACTTCGTGAAGGAGGTCGTCAAGTTCGATGGCAACCGCTGGAGCGGAGAAGAATGGTTGGCTCAACGCAAAGATCGCGTGACGTGGCGCGATCACTTTGTTTGCTCGCGCGATCTTTGTCTGGTCGGTAAGACGGTCGTGATTCCGGCGGGTGGGCGAACGGTGTTCCTCGATGATGCGGGCGATCATCCGCAGCTTCGCGTGATCGGTCAGATTCCGGCCTACGATGGATCGGAGTTCCCCGCGACGTTCGGTCAAAGCGCCGACGCGGCCGGCAACGTCTATGTCCAATGGCACCGCCGCGACAACGCGGGGCGCGTTGAGATTCTGAAACTCAACAAGGACGCGATCGAAACCGATTTCGTGAAGGGGACTCAAACCGCAATTCACTTGCCCGGCCTGCTGAGCTTCGCCTCGGTCAGCGTTCGCGGCAGTGACGTGTATCGAGTGAAGCCCGAAGAGGGTCTTGGCCTGTGCCGGCACAAAGCGGGCGAAGAGAAGCCAGAGGTGCTCTGCCCAGCGGCTTCGATTTGTCCGCCGGTGCTGACTCGTGACCACGCAATCTACGGTGGACTGGATGGGAAGCTGTATGTCGTGCCGTTGACGAGCGGCGAAACTTTTTCGTTCGCGACGGCGTTTGGTGCGCCAATCACGGCACCGGTGGCGGTGGCCGGAGGACGGATCTATGTCGGAAGTGAAGATGGTTATCTCTACGTGCTTGGTCCCGATGGAAAAGCGCCGCTGCCGAAGCAGGATTTGGAAGTGTGGAAAGTTCGCAGTCCGATCACCGGCAAGTTCGCCGATGCGAAGTTCGACTGGTACACGAACTACGGCGACTTCGGTGGCACGAACTCCAACGCACAAGGCCTGAAACCTCCGCTGCGAATGCGTTGGGCTCGGCGACTCGAAGGGACGGTTAAGCATCTGCCGGTGTGCGGCGGCGGGCGGGTGTACTCGCACACGGCCGAAGGGCAGATCATCGCGGTTGAGCAAGATACTGGCCGGCTGCTGTGGCGACGGCATTGGCCTGACGTCTATTTGTCGTTCACCTCGCCGCTGTATGTGAACGGCAAATTGCTGATCCCACAGGCGGGCATCAAACGCTCGCTGATGCGCTGTCTCGATGCGGCGACCGGAAAGCTGTTGTGGGAAGCACCGTTCACCGGCTCGCCCAGTTGGAGCCGTCAGTTCCCGCCGCTGGTGCATGGCAACGTCGCGATCTATGCGTCCGGCTCTGGCAGTTATGCTCCGCAAGGAACCGAGAAGCCGTTCACGTTCAAAGGGACGCCCGAAGCGGCTCGCGATAACGAAGAGGTCATGAGTTGGATTTACTCGAACGACAATCCCTACTACCCGAAAGACAATCACCCGCTGCTTTGGGCGTGGGACTTGGATACTGGCAAGCTGGTCTGGGGCAAAGATTTCTCCGAGTACGGTCGCGGCGGCAACGACTGCGGCATCTGTTTGTTGGATGGCAAACTTTTCTACTCAACGTTCTTCGGCTTTGCGGCGAGTCAACGAGTTCGTCGTGGACTCCCTCCGGACAACAACGGCTTGACCGCCTGCATGGACCCAGCGACCGGCAAAGTGAATTGGCTCACGACGAAGTATTACGTCACCGCCAAATGCACGCTGAGCGCGCGCGACGGCCGCATCTACATCGGCGGCTACAACCCGGCGATCGAGACGACGAAGGATCGCTTTGTCTGGTGCTTGGACGCCAAAGATGGGTCGCTGATCTGGAAGTCCGAAGCGGTGACATCGGCGCTGAACGTCGTCAGCGTGGGTGAGCAATTCATCTTCTCGAATGCTCTGCGCGGCCGAGGCAACGTCTTCGATCGCGAGACCGGTAAGGTCATCGGCGGCGTCGGCCACAACTACGCTTGCTGCCGGTTCACGCTGTCTGAGCCATACATCCTCGGCGCGAACATGGACATGATCGACCTGTCGCAAGACAGCAAGCTGGTCTCGACCGGCCCGGCGATTGATTCGCGCGAATGTTTGGGAGCCGTCGTTTCCAACGGCCGCATCTTCTACATGTCACAAGCCAGCGGCTTCGTGGTCTCGCAGACCTATGGTGAGATGTCGAAGACGCTGCCCGCAGTTTGGGAACGGCCGTAACCAACGCTGTGTCCCTAATTGTGAACGCGGGGTCGGGTCTACGATTTTTCGGATTTGGCCGGGTGAGACGTGGATTGCAAAAGAGGCGTTGCGCCGGCCAAATCCGAAAAATCGTAGACCCGACCCCTGACGCACTCGCTGCTTGGCCGCTCAATGAGACCTACGGTCGGGAGTGGGTGGCTCGGTCAGGAGACCGGCCACAACGCATTCACTCACTTCTTTTTGGCGGGAGGCTCGACGGCCGCATCGGGTGGAGTGACTGTGCCTGTCACAAAGTCAATGTGCGTGTCTTTCGTCAAAGCGATCTCTGCAGGGCCTTTGTTGCTCGTGGCAAGAAGTTGACGTCGAAAGCGCCTGAGTCCGCCGACTTCCGTCTCGTAGGTTCCAGGCTCGACATGATCGAGTTCGAAGTAGCCATCGACATCGGAGATCGTTGCCACATTCGCAACACTATCGGCGTCTCTTGTCGGATTGGCATCGCCAGTGGAGACGCTCGGCTTCCGGGTGATCCGGACTTGTGTGAAGGGGGAAGTACGTCCGCTGAGTGTCAACGAGCCAGTCATCTCGCCGAGCGGTACCGTGCGCTTCTCTCCCGCCTTGAGCGTGATCTTCTTCGTCCAGCAGGAGGTCGACATATTGCCGTCACTGTGCATCAATGTGACGAAGTAGTCACCGGCCGCCAGAGAATCGATCAGGCATCCTCCTTTCTCATCTCGCTTCAGGCCGTGGAACATGTGGTCGAAGCGATCGGTCGAAACAAAATGGAGTGAAACCCCATCCGCCTGCTGACTCAGTCGCGAGCCAGGCACCGCGACTCCGTGAATTGAGGCGCCCGGTTGCAGCCGAATCGGAACCAGCCCGGCGTCATTGGGATCGGGACGCAGGGTCGGCGTCACGATCGCTCGGGCGTAACCGCTCGTGTGGATGATCAATGTCACCGGTTCGTCTCCCTCGGGAACGGTGACTCGTCCATCGGCATTCGACGTGAGTCGTAGCACATTCTCCAAGGCGTGGTGTCCGTCGGCGTAACTGTTGAGGTTACTCCACTCGATGTAGTTCCAACCGGACTTCTTCGAGAGACCCGTAACGACGGAGACATTCGGCAGCGGCTTCTGTGTCTGCGCATCGAGCAACAGAAACTCAACGGGCTTGTGCGGCGTCAGTTCAATTCGTTCGGGCTTGGCTTGGCTGGTCTTTCGCGGAGAGATGCGTCGAGTTGCCGGAGCGAATCCTTTCGCGAAGATCCGAATCTCATAGGTGTCTTCCGGGTCGAACGTCTTGCCCCACTGGAACCGGCCCTCTGGATCGCTCACCGCGAGCGGCTCCGTTCGATGGCGGAGCGTGACGTGGTATTCCTTCACGGATTGCCCGGTAGCGTCAACGACCTCCCCAAAGATTGTTCCGTTGGTGATCTTTGGTGCGAGCGGATTGCGGTAGTCGGGAACGACGACTCGGACCATCCCTTGGGACTCGAAGAATTCCTTGCGAGAGATCTGATGCTCGTGAACCCACTTCCCTTTCTGAGTGATGCGAAGTGAAAGCCAGCCCTCTTGGTTGAAACGCTCTTTGTGTTCCGTCACAGCCTGAGTGTCTCCGTCGGCCTTCACCTTCAGCGGATCAGGAGCGGGGAGCAGTTGTCGCAATTGGTAAACGCTCAGTTCGTCACTCAGTGTCGGCTGGTTGTTCCCAGGGATCGGCTCTGGTTGCTGGATCGACGAGAAGCTGGATTGAAACCCGGACTGCGGCGTCATCGGGAGGACTTCAAGATTCGGAATCGGCAGATTCATTTCGTCGACAACCATGACTCGGATGGTTGTTTCCGGAGGGAGTTTGAAATGGAGTTTGGTCGGTGCCGAACGCGGACCAGGTGCCAATCCCGTGATCCATGTGGGAGAGAAGCCAGGCGCCGAGATCCCCAGCTTGAATCGCCCTCCCGCCTTCTTCGCTTCGAGCCGGTAACTTCCATCCTCTCCAGAATGTGTCACTTCGCGAGGAGCATCATGCGGGTAGTCCGGCCCCCATTCGATCAGAGCCCCTGAAATCGGCTTGCTGTTGGCATCGGTGATTTTTCCGGTGATCACTCTTGGATAAGAGGCGACATGCCCCCGTTTGACCTCAACCGGCTTAGCCTCTGTCGATGCGTCTTCGGCGTCAGGAGGATCGGCCGGCAACTGACTGCCAGCAAGGAGCAGGACGATCAAAGAGCACCGAAACACACGCATGAGCGAACTCCTCGAATCTAATTCCTTTTCCCTGCTCAAAGAGATGTCACGGCATCAACCTTGTGACACGTACCACTCAACTCTGGCGTTTGCGTGATCGAAAACAAATGGACTTCTCGACCTTTGATACGACAGTGCGTTTCAGGTTTCATGCCGAGCTTCTCAACGACTCGAATGGACGCGCGATTCGGCGACTGCACTGTGGCGATGATGCGTCGGAATCCGAGAGTCTCGAACCCATGTTTCAGAACTGCGCGAGCGGCTTCGGTTGCCAAGCCGCGCCCCCAATACGGTTTCGCGAGTCTCCAGCCGATCTCAGCGCCGTCGTTTGACGGAATGAAGCCGCAGAATCCGATCAATGCCGAGTCGGACTTGAGGATCAGTGGCCATTGGCAGAAACCCAGCGTCTGCGACATCTCGCCAGCACGCGCGATGAATTGCTCGGTTCTTTCCAACGACCAGGGCTCGCCATCGCCGACGAACTTCATCACGACAGGATCCGCGCAAATGGAATGAAACGGCTCCACGTCTGTGGCCATCCAGTCGCGGAAGAGCAGCCGATTTGTTTCGAGAGGGATCGTCATCGACAAATCAAAACTTCTGAGATGCTATCCGAGTAGACCTTTGCCCGACCCGTTGTCGGTGGGAGGATTTTGGATGAGTGACTATTCCACTGGAAAATCGACACTCCTCGCTCCAGCCGACAGCACATCGTCGTCACTTCGGATTGCTGACAGAAAAATGGGGACAGAAAAAGTTGGGAATGAGTGTCGTCGTCGGAAGGATCGTAGCGCACCATCAGAAGCCGGCGATCGAAAGTGGTCCTAATCTTTCTGCCCCCATTTTTCTGTCAGTTTCAGCCTTTCTAAAAACAAAGCTGTCGGCTTCGGCGAGAAGTCTCGGAAAATCGAGTCCTCCGCCCCGCAAGGGGGCGGGCTACTTAAGAAAGCTTCACTTGACCGATGCGGATCGTTCCAGAGCGTCGGCCGCCAATCGCTCCAGGTCTCCCTTGGGATCACGCTCGGCCAGCGCTTTGAGGAGTTGCAGGGCTTCGGCAGTGCCGAGCTGACTCAGTACGGAAACGGCTCGCCTGACAACGTGCGAGAGCGCCACGTTGTCATTCTTCTTGACCATGAGGCGGGCGAGTTTTTGTCGCTCGGCAGCTTCTTCTTCGGACTGTCCTTTCGCGATGCGATCCAGATCGATGACCTTCGTGATCCGCCGAAGCTTGTTGCTCAAGAACGCCACCGTGCGGTCGGGTGTCCGAGTCATCGCCCACATCGCCGGATACGCGGAGGTTCCATCGCCGGCGAGATCATTCCACAACGCGCTGAGTTCTTGCTCCGGTTGCAGTCCGTGTGGCTGCAAATCCCAGACGTAGCAGACTCCGTCCGAGCCGCCGCTGACGAGCGTGTGGTGGTCGGCTCCGAACGCGACTGTGTACACGTAACTTTCATGCCGGCCGACATTCCAGACGGTCTCGGCGGTTAGCGGATCCCACAGAGCAATCTCGCCACCCATGCTGCCGGTCGCCAGCAGCGAACCGTCGGGCGAAAAGGCAATCGCGCCGAAGACGAAGCGACCCTCCACTTCAAACTCTTTCCGCAACTCCATGTCAGCCGCATTCCAGATCCGAACTTGGCCGTTGAGATGAGCCGTCGCGATCAACCCGCCGACGGGGGAGTAGCACACCGCATACATGCTTTGGTCGTCTCCTTTGAAACGGCCTGCGGAGACATCGATTTGACGTTGCAGCTCACCACCAGTCGTTTCCCAAAAGCGGACGATCTTGTCCCAGCCGGCGGTCGCCAGCGTCTTGCCGTCTGGACTGAACGAGAGGCCGTAGACTGCGCTGTGCTTGAGCTGAGCCAACTGATCGCCCGAGTTCAGATCCCACAAGTAGGCCATTGATTGGCGGAAGACGGAGGCCGCCAACTGCTGGCCATCAGGTCGAAAGCAAAGTGATTCCACATGTGAATGCGGATCGCGTCCCTTCGGCCATTTCCAATCGCGAACAATCTTCCCGTCAGCGACATCCCAGACCGCGACGCGCACTTGGTCTCCGGCCGCTCCGCCGCCAGCCAGCCGCCGGCTGTCCGGCGAGAACCTCAGTTGCGAAAAGCTCATGCCTGCAAAGTCGAAGGTGCGCAGCTCATGCCCATCTTTGGCGCGAACCAGATGGACTGTTCCCGAGTCGTCCTCGTAAGCCACCATTCGACCGTCAGGCGAAGCAGTGACGGTTGATGACGCGCGGCCTCCTTCTGGCAATGGAAGTTGTTTTCGATTGCCGATGTCCCAACGGCGGATGGCTCCGTCCCACCCCGACGAATACAGCACCTTGCTTCCCGCCGCCAAGGCCCAGGGCTTCCAAGTATGACCCACGAGTTTGCCAACTTCTTTTCCCGTCCGCGCATCAAGCAGCCGGATCGAATCGTCAGAGCCAATCGGGGCACCGACTGCGATCACGTTGGGATCCGGACAATAGGCGACGGCAGACAAGTAGCTCTCGGCATTCACTGAAGGTGGAATCTCCGTCGACCAAATCCGCTCTCCTGAATTGACCGCATACAGGCGAGCGGCAACGTCTCGCTCAGTCGTGACGATCTGGCGGCCGTCCGGTGAGAACGCCAAGCGGACAAGGCGAGACTTGAGTTTGATGCGCCGCAGTTCCTTCCCGGTCTCCGCATCCCACAACTGAATGGCCATTGGCGCATCGCTCGTCACCACGGCCAACAGTTTTTGATCCGGCGAGAAACGACCGAAGCTGTAATCGCCCCCAAACAGCAAGCGGTCACCGTTATTCTCGATGGCGACCGGAATCTCCGGCGTGTTGGTGATTTCAAACAGCACCTTCCCTTGGTCATCGCAAGCGACCACGCCTTGGAAGTTTCCCAGCGCCAGATTCCGTCCGTCGCTCGTGACATCAATGGCGTTTGGATTGTTACTGAAAACGTTGTGACGTTCGGCTTCCACGTTCATCGGACCATCGCGCTTGAGTGACAGCACTTCGTGTTTGCCGGAAGCGACATCCCAAACAAAGATCTGGCCGAGTCCACCCGGTGTGTAGAAACGCGAACTGCTGGCCGCGAACGCCAACGCCCGAACGCCATACGCGGCACCCGGCAAGACGATCCCAAGTTCACGCGAGTTGGTGCGCCATCGGATTTGTCCAGTCGCGGCGACCCAGACGATCAACTCATCGTCGCAGATCGACACGATCGACTTCTCGTCAGGCGAGACAGCCATTTCAACGACCGTTGACGGATGGCGGAACCGATTCGTACCGAACCGCAGCAAAGCACCCGACGGTAGCGGGTCTCCCAGCGAATCGACCCCAGGCTTCGCGTGATGGGGATTGGTATCGTCGGCCGCCAAGTCACCGAGCCACGCCGCGACCATCACGAGCATCACCGCGATTCTCGGGATCGCGTTGCTATTCATTCGATGAATCATGCCGCTTCCTCAGCCTCGTCGCTGAATTCGCCAGAATTCAGCCGTTTGTTTCGACTCTCTGAACTCTGGCGAGTTCAGCTACGGGCAAACTTGCAACGACTGAATGACCTCATCACCGTCCAACCGCTGATCCAGTGCAGTATAGATTTGAGTCCGTCCGGAAAATCAATTTGTAGCTCCGCGCCAGACTTTTCCGAGTCCGCCGTTGCCAACTTCGTCGTCCCAGGCGTATCGCGACTTGGGTGACTCCTGGTCGACGCGCGGAGATGGCAACAACGTTCATCGCGGAAACTGTTGCTGGGATGCAACCTCGCGTTCAAATTCGATGCTCTCATTGCTCTTAGTGACCCCGTTGATCGGGAGAAGCCAACCCAATCAATCGGGTCACCAATTGCGATCGTGTGAGGTCGTGTTGGTGGCTTCCATTCGCATAGCTGGCCCTGTGTCTGGGACTGGAGTAGCAAAGAATCCAGCCGTCTTGCCGAGTTCTCGAAATTCCGCAGAACGAACGCGAATTCTTGTCGGAAACGCTGTCCCTTTCAGCATTTTGAAGGAGAGACACACAACAGAAGTGAATGACCCGCAAACAACAAACCCCACAAGTATTTGAAGAAAGTGAAAGTCATCATGACCGGGATCAATTCGCACAGTTCGCAGTCACGCTCGACGACCGCTCACGGACACCACAGTTCGATTCGAGATTTCAATTCCCGTGAGCAACTGGTGATCCAATTCACGATGGCGAATGACGTCAGCCTGGTCATGCCGATCATTAGAAATCTCGGAAATCGACTTCGCGCCCTGCAAGTCATGGACGACCGTGAGATTTCGCGAGTCGGGATCGCTTTGCATGAAGCGTTGCTGAACGCCATCTATCACGGCAACCTGGAGCTCGATTCCGAACTGCGTCAGGAGGACGAACGCCGATTCCACGATCTGGCGGAGATTCGCCGCCATCAATCGCCGTATCGCGACCGCCAGGTGGTCGTGCGATTTGTGCTCTCCAGCAACGCCGCGACGTTCGTGATTCGCGACGAAGGTCTGGGCTTCGATATCACCGCCGTCGCGGACCCGACCCAGGGAGAGAATGTGTTCCGAGTTGGTGGCCGCGGACTGCTGATGATCCGCAGTTTCATGGACACCGTGCATCACAACGTGTGTGGCAACCAAATCACGATGGTGAAACAGATTTCTCAGACTGCTGAAGTGCCGCACACGGCTGGTACTCGCGTGGTCCCCAGCCATCGCACCGCTGAGAAAGTCACGGAGATGCAGATCCTTTTGTAAACCGCGTCGGCAGGTGATCCGCATTCCAAAGAAAGCGGCGCGGTCGCGGGCCGCCAGAAGCCCGGCTTTTTCAAAAAGCCGGGCTTCTTGTTTCACCGTCCAGCCGCCGTCCCGATGCAATACAGATTCGAGTCGGTTCGGTAGATCAACTCATTGCCTGAGATCGCCGGTGAGGCCGTGATGCGTTCGCCAAGATTGTTCGTGGCCAGCAACTCAAACTTGGTTCCGGCTTTGACCACGAAGGTTTGGCCGTCGTTGTTGCTGAAATAGATGCGGCCGTCGCTCGCCACGGGTGACGAATTGCAATCGCCGCCGAGACGCTCACGGTAATGCTCCTGGCCGGTCTTTCCGTCAAAGCACACCAGCACGCCGTTATCCATCAGCACATAGAGCAGCCCTCGGTAATACAGCAACGATGGTTCGACACCACCGGGCTTGTCACTGACCCAAATGGGTTCGGGAGGTCTTCCCTGTGGACTCAAGCGAAGGGCGTGAATGCGACTTTGCCTCCACAGTTGCGTGAACACGATGCCGTCGCCGCAGACCGGACTGACGATGATCTCGCCGTTGTATGGCCCTTCGCCTTCGCCGTACTTCCACAACTCGGCGTGTGTCTTGGCATCAAAAGCCGCAAGCCGATGCTTGCCCGGAACGAGAATGTCTTGCTGGCCGTGATGCTCGACCAACAGCGGAGTCGCATGCGCGGTGCCGATCGGCCGCTCGTTCTTCCAAGCGATCTCGCCGGTTTGTGGATTCAAGCCGATCAGAAAGCAGGGGCCGGTGTGATGATCCCACGGAAACAGAATCGAATCTTCCAGCACGAGCGGGCTGAGGCAATATCCCCAAGCCATCTTCGGATCGCCGAATTGAGGGATGTAGCGATTGACCCACAGCAGCTTGCCCTCGTGCGAGTACCGAGCGATGTCGGCGTTTCCAAACGCCACATACACCGCGTCCGCTGTGACGGCCGGTGTGTTGGTCGCCAAGTTCGATTTCTCGTGAACGCGCTGATTCACCCCGAAGCCAAAATCATGTCGCCACAGCTCACGTCCGGTTGTTCGATCAAAGCACAGCGTGAGCAGCGATTTCTTGCCCTCCTGGTTGAGTTCCGAAGTGACGAACACTCGGCCTCCGTAAACGACGGGTGAACTCGTGCCCCATCCTGGCAACTTCGCCGACCAACGAATGTTTTCGGATTGGCTCCACTGAGTCGGCAGCCTCCTGTTGTCTGCGACACCGTCCGCATTCGGCCCTCGCCACCGAGGCCAATCTCGGCTCGGCTCGTTGGCGAATACGGCCGTCACGCAAGAAACGATCCCCACAACGGCAAGGAAGATTCTCGTCATCAGGACTTCGCGATTCCTTGAGGGCAGGACCGAAACAAGTTTCCGGGCCGAATGGAATGACCACTCAGCCGAAATCAGCGCTAGAGACCGGCCAGCCGTTCTTTCGAGTCGCCGAATTGCGGCAGTTCCAGACCCATGCGATCCATTAGTGAGAGATACAGGCTGCACAGTTTTCGCTTGTCGTTGCCCGCCTGCAGGTAATCCAGCGAGCGCCCCGTCTTCAATTGCCCGCCCAATCCGCCGGCCAGAACCAGCGGCACTTGGTTGCCGTTGTGAGCGTTCCAGTGCTCGGAAACGAACATCAGGCACGAATTGTCGAGCACCGTGCCGTCCCCCTCCTGCATCTTGTTGAGTCGGTCGATGAGGTAGGCGTACTGCTCGACGTGAAACTTGACGATCGACTGGTACTCGGGGCCTTCGTTCGAGTGCGAGTAGCTGTGATGGTCGTCGCGCACGTTGAGGAACGGGTAGACCTGCCCCGACAGATCGCGCGACATGAGCAACGTCGCCACGCGCGAACGATCCGTCTGAAACGCCAGCGCGATGATGTCGCACATCAAACGCGCGTACTCGCGGAAGTCCTTCGGCTGACCGACAGGCGGGCGCTGATGAGCCGCAGCCGTCGCGGCGGCGGCTCCGTCTTCCTTCGCAGCGCTCCGATTGAGCTTCTGCAATCGCTGCTCGGTTTCGCGAACCGAGGTCAGGTATTCGTCGATCTTCACTTGGTCGGAACCGCTCACCTTCAGTCGCAGGCTGGCGGCCTCTTCGAGCACTTGATCGAGGATGCTTCCTTGCAGCTTGCCGGTCTGGCTGCCGAAGAGACTGTCGAAAGCCAACGACGGATACAGCTCGATCGGAATCGGCGAATCGGGGTTCCGCCAGGAAATGTGCGAGGCGTAGACCATCGAGTACTGGCTCTCATGAAAGCCGCTCACCGGTTGCTCGCAGCCGAGAACCAAGCTCGGCACGAGCGTGTCGTCGGCGTACAGAGCGGCCAGCTTTTGATCCATGCTGACGCCACCCTTGATGATGCTGCCGCGATGCAGATTGGCGCCCGACAGGATGTTCCCCGTGCAGCGAGCGTGTCCGCCGTCTCCCTCGCGATTGAACAGCCCGTTGATGACGTTGAGCTTCTCCTTGAACGGCGTCAGCGATTCCAGCGACGGTCCCAATTCCATTTCGCTGCCGTTCCCCTTGGCCCACCACTGCGGTGGCGAGATGCCGTCGCCGATGAACAGGCAGGCGAACCGCTGCGGAGTCTTCGCCTTCTCAGTCGCAATCGTTTCGCGACCAAACGCCGACATTGACTCGAGCCACGGCAATGCAACCGCGGCACCAAGTCCCTTGAGCAACACTCGACGCGAAATGGATGGCTGAGAGATGGGCATCAAGATGTCTCCTTGTTGGTTTTTCGCAGTACAGGCAGATCGTCTGAGCAACGCGAATCGGTCTCGTATGACGGCAACAGGATAAAGCGAATCGGCACGATTTGGCGAGCAAAAGTGAATCGCCTTCACGTTCAAGTTGGCATCATCCTATACTCATTTGGTCTTCGACGGCTTGGCAAGTCCCCCAAAAAAGATCGTTAAGGTCAGACTCATGGATCTGGAGTTCTTCACTCATCCTGTTCCCACTTCCGTCAGTTCGCGGTTCGGCCAACTTGTCTCCGAGTGGAAGCAGCAGTCGCGATTTCTCTCCAGCGTCTCACAGATGGCGATGCTGCGACCGTACCAACGCATCATCGGCATTGGCCCCAGCGCGGTTCCGCTGATTCTTGAGGAACTGAAACGAGAGACCGACTTTTGGTTTTGGGCGCTCGAAACGATCACGGATGAGAATCCCGTCTCGCCCGAAGACAGCGGCTTTGTCGCCAAAATGGCTGATGCGTGGTTGGCGTGGGGCCGGCAGCGAGGGCTGATCTCGTGAACTGGCTCAGCCGCGAATTTCCGCAACTCACCGACGCCAACGCGCGTGTCACCAGTCCCAGAAATGTCGAATACAACTGCATTGCGTGGGCGATGAACGACGACGCTCGCTGGTGGGAGCCGGGCATCTTTTGGCCGAGCAATAGCGAACCTGGTGAGCTCGGAATCGCGGTGCTTGAGGCGCTGTTTCATGATCAAGGATTTGTGGACTGCGACTCTCCCGATTCGGAACCGGGGTTCGAGAAGGTTGCTCTCTATGGCAACAACCTGTTCTACACGCACGCGGCTCGACAGCTTTCCAACGGCCGGTGGACCAGCAAGCTCGGCAAGTGGGAAGACATCGAACATGACTCACCCGATGACGTTGCCGGTGGAGTTTTATGGAGAAGTCCTGCAGCTCATGAAACGCCCGCTGGAAACGAAGTCGTAGTGCGGGCGGCTCGCCTGAGCTACGGGGAGACAAGATCACGACTGCGTTGATTTCGAAAAACCGGGCTGGTGACAATCGTCTCTAACAACGGCGTTGGACGATCGCCGGACTCATGGAGCGTCGTTTCCATTTTCTCCAGCAAGACGAGATCGGAGAGTTGCAGCGAGCGCCCCAAGGCGTATCCCAGCAACTTGCGATTCAATGTCTTCGTAAAGTCTGAACGGCGATTGTTTGCCAGGTATTCTGAGAACTCCGCGACTCCGCGAGCCTGCTCGCCCGACGGCAATTGGACCACGTTGTCGATCGCTCGGCCCGCGAGATCTTTTGCTCGGCTGCGGCCTATCGAGTCGAAGCCTTCCATCGCCAGGCCGATTGGATCGAAACGCACATGGCAGCGAGCACACTTCATGTCTTCGGTGTGAGCGGCCAGTAATTGTCGAATCGTCTTGCCGTCGGTGTCGGTCTCTTTGGCCGGCAACACCGCAACATCTGGTGGCGGTGGCGGGATGTGTTCGCCGAGCAGTTTGTGAACGACCCAGAAGCCGCGCTTCACCGGGCTGGTCCGTTGCGGTTGCGAGTTCTTCGTCAAGAAGACCGCCATGCCGAGCAACCCGCCTCGTCCTTGTTGATGTAATCCGGTTGCCAGTCGCCACTCGTTAGCGGGGCCGTCGAATGGCAGGCCGTAATGCTGAGCCAGCCGCTTGTTGACGAACGTCGTGTCGCTCCGCAGCAGTTCGGTGATCGGCAGATCGTTTTGGAGAACGTGCGTCACCAGCCGCGTCGGCTCTTCAAACATCGCCTGCTTGAGCGGATCGTCGAAGGCGGGGAAGACCGCGCGGTTGACCGCTTCGGCCTGGCGGAAGTCGCGGTAGTTCAGCCACTGACCGAAGAACTCCAACGCGAAGCCGCTGACCTTCGGGTCTTTCAACATGCGGCGCGTCTGAACCTTCAGCGTTGCCTCATTGTTCAACTGACCCGCTTCTGCGAGCGTCAGCAATTCGGCGTCCGGGACCGACGACCACAAAAAGAAACTGAGTCGCGAGGCCAGCGCCAAATCGGGCAGCGGTTTGTCGCCGTCACCCTGTGGCACTGCATCGGCGAGATAACAAAAGTTCGGTGAGACCAAGATGCGGACCACGGTCTGTCGAACGGCTTGCTCGATGCCCAGCGATTCGGGCTTCGCGGCGTCGGCGAAGAACTGCGTGAGCTTCTGCTGTTCGGCCGGCGTCAGCGGTCGTCGATACGCCGCCTGAGCGAACTGCATCAGCCGTTGCTGGTAGGTCGGAACGGCCGCCTGCCATTGAGCGGCTCGACGTTTCAGGCCGCGACGGAACTCTTCAAAGAACGTGTGAACGGGATGCGTCGAGATTTCGTGGGGCACGTTTTCAACGTGCCCATTCTTCAAAGCTTCGAGCACGTTGGAAACGTGCTCCACTTTCACGCCCGATCGCGTGAGGTAGATCCCCTCGAAACGATTCAGCGTCTCGTTGCTCGTCAGTTCCGGGTCTTCCTCTTTGATCGAGTCGAAATCCGGGTGCTTCATGAAATTTCGTTCGGATCGTTCGAAGAAGACGAAGCCGCGCAGCATTTTCTCGGTGACGCCGGTGACGAAGTAGAGCTCATCCCAGAGCTGATCCAGTTCGCGATTCTCCGCCTCGCTGAGCACCAATCGGCAGAGCGGTTGATCGTCTCGGAAGAATCCTTCGATGAGATGAAAGCCAGCCGACAGCCCGCGTGTCTCGTCGGCGAAATAGAACCGATTCGGGAACAGCTTGCAGAACGCTTTGCCCGACGCGGCGAATTCCTTCGCGATCGCATGTTCCGGATTGATCAGCGGCAGAGACGTAGCAGCATCGCTCCGCGGCGCTGATTCCGAGTCGCGGAGCGACTCGGCGACGTAGACGCTCGCGATGCCCGCTTTCGAGTTCGCTCGATCCAGCGCCGCCTCGGCATAAACGTGTTTGTGCTTCACGTCCCCGAACGCTTTCGCCGGGATCTCGATGCTCACGCTCGACGGCACTTTGAGCACCAAGCTTTCTGCATCAACGTCTTGCCCAAGTGGATGAGTCCCCCAGTTGAGCCGCTTCAATTCCTCCGGCGCGTGTTCGTTCAACAGCGTCTTTAACGACAGATTCTTCGTCGGATCGTTCGGCTTGTATTGATTCGGTGCCGACGTGCTGAAGTTCATCGCTTTGAGAATGACATAGCCGTCGTCGGTCGCATCGCCGACCGAGCTGACTCGCACGACGATCGTCACCGGTTTATCGACTGCGATGGTGACTTCGGCATGTAACCGCCGACTGTCCGTGATCGCGCCCGGATTAAACGTGTCGCGATTCGCGGCCGTCTTTGAGCGGCGATCGATGTGTTGCACCGGCGCGTTCCCCGCATTGCCGACGATCGCTTCGGTCTCCGGCAGGCAAAGCTGTTGGCTCAAGCGGAGGATGTCGTTCGCGAGCGAGTTGATCTCCGCCGGCCGTTGGCCGTGAGCCGATGGCCGTGAGCCGTGATCCGTTTTTCGTAATCGCTGAGGCAACTGATCTCGGCCATCGGCCACCGGCTCACGGCGATCGGCCGGCTTGGGCAAGAGGTTGAATCGTCGTCTCACAGCGCCCAGCAAGAGTTGGTCAGTTGAAGTCTCGTCGGTGAGCATGTCCCAAAAAGCACGCAGATACGTCGGACTGAGCTGCTGCTCGGTCGCCCAAGCTTCGATGGTCGCGTTTTTCTGTTCTGCGGGTCGGTGCCGGTACTGCCAAGCCGCAGTGAGGTATTTCGCGTAATCGACTTTGTGCCGCTCATAGAAATTGAGCACCGCTTGTTCGGTCAGCTTGGTTTGGTCAGCGAACGTCACCACCGGATGCGGAGCGAACGACATCTGCGTCGGCGTGAGCAGCACATGATCGGCAACATGCTGCGCGGCGGCGTAGTACTTCTTGAAGAGGTTCGGCGACATGACGAGCGCCTCGCCGGTATTCGAAAAGCCCTCGCCTGAAGCGGGATCGATCGGGAACGAATCGGCCGGCCGAATGTCGACGCCGGTCAGATCGCGGATCGCATAGTTGTATTCGGCATTGCTCAACCGTCTGGGCAGGACGACACCGGGATCACCGGCCGTCTTACGAGCCTCTTGCAGCATCAACTTTCCAAGTACGCCCAGCACCTCGGCCCGTTCGGCGGGAGTCGGTTGCTTGGCATCGGGCGGCGGCATCTCTTCCTTGGTGACGAACGTGACGACGTGTTCCCATTTCCGATAGTCGGCCGCCACTTTCTCGGCGGACGAGTACCGAGTCAGATCCAGTTCCCCTTCGGTCTTCTTCGCGTTGTGGCACTCGACGCAGTACGTCTTCACGAACGGCAACACCGTGTCTCGAAACGGCTCCGCCCCTTCCGCGTTGAGGCTCACCAAGAGCAGTGGCATCAGCCACCAAACAGGAAGCAGACGGTGTGCGGGAGATGATTGCGATGGCATGAAACGGGCTCGTGGCTGGGGGAGTCGTTCGACTCCAAGGGGAGGGCAGGCGGGAGGCAGGTGCGGGGGCGGAGCATACCAAACGCAACAACAACAATCTTGTCGTCTCGCGGACTACTCGTCGGTGCGAAACGTGATCGCCGGGAGTCCCTCTTTGTTGAAGAGATTGACCAGCGGATTCCAGGCCCAGCCGTAGCGGACATATTTCGGAAGCGGGACTTCGGGGGACGACACGACGATCGTGTCCCTTTCGATCACCGCATCGGCGAAGACGAAATTCTTGTCGGTGCCGGCGATCACGAAGCCGGTTAGCTTTTCGTCACCCGGCTTGATCATCAGGCCGCCGTGGATGTGCTTGAAGTACAGCCGGATCTTGTCGTGTTTCGGCTGTTCGGTCTGCATCTCGATGAACTCCGGGCCGGAGTAAACGAGATCTTTCTCCCCATACACGAGATGCCGCGCGACGAGCGACAGGCGGCGGCCGACCTCTTGTTTGTTGCGAGGGTGAATGTCTTTCGGGTCGCCGATGTCGATCGTCATCGCGAGCCCGGTGTTCGGCACGCGACGGACGGTGCGCCATTGCGATTCGCGGATCTCCGCCCAGCCGGGTTCGACCGGCTTCGTTTGCAGAGCGTTGAGGTTCGCCAGCGAGACGATCAGAAACGGAAAGTCGCCGACCTCGAAACGCTTGCGCCAGTCGGCGATCAAGGTCGGCAAGAGGCGGCGGTATTGCAGCCAGAAGGGACCGTTCGCTTCCCCCTGATACCACAACGCGCCTTTGATCGCGAATGGCGCTAGCGGCTCGATCATGCCGTTGGAAAGAGACGAGATCATTTTGTAGTGCGAGACCTGCGGCGTCGGAAACGGCGTCTTCAAGTCGGCGAGCGCGACGGCCGGCTTCGTCTTCCATGTTCCCGCCAACTTCACTCGACGATCCCCAGGATTGATCGCCGGCTGAAGCACCATGTTGGTCGGGGCCGAACAAAAACCGCCGGGGCCATTGAGCTTGTGATTCAGGACCGCCGCGACGAGCACATTCTTTCCCGGCCGCACATGCCGGCGATCGACCAAGTATCGGCGAACACCAGAAAGCTGCGTCGAGCCGATCAGCTCGCCGTTCCACCAGACAATGTCGACGTCATTGATCACCGACAACACGAGCGACAGATCCTCGCCCGCCCACGTTTCGGGAATGTCAATCTCGTGTCGGAACCAAACGAGTCCATCGAACTCTTTGAGCGGTTCCAGTCCCGCTTCTTCCCACGGCTTCGGAACGCTGATGTCGAGCCAATCGTCGGTCTTGAGTTGCAGATCGGAGATGTACCTTTTCTCGGCGCTGACGGGATCGACAGTCGCGGTCCATTTCTCCAGCTCGCGGAAGTAATCGAAGTTCGGACCACCGACGGCGATCAGCTTGTCGAGTTCCGCGAACCGCTCGGAGAAGTCGTAGGGCATCTCGCGACGCAGAGCCTCACCGCTGACCCACGCCTCAGCGGCCGTCGCGCCGGCCGACGAGTGGATGATCCCAATCGGAATCTTTTGCGTCGCGTGAATCTGGCGAGCAAAGAAATACCCAACCGCCGTGAAGTTACGAGCGAACTCCGGAGTGCAGATCTCCCACTTCGCCGGAGGCGGCAACTTCATCGGCACGAGCGACGAGTAGAAGCTGACGGTGAAGGAGCGAATCTCCGGGACGTTCGCCTGCTTGACCTCTTCCTCGGCATTGTTTGCCAACCGAACGGGCCAGTTCATGTTCGATTGCCCGGTGCAGAGCCACACATCACCGAACAACACGTTGGTCAGCTTTGCCGATCGCCCGCCTCCCTCGACGACGATCTCGTGCGGACCACCGGCGGCGAACGGTCCGACCTTAGTCGTCCAGCGTCCATCGTTGCCGGCCACGGCGGGCTGCCCCGCCGGTTGTCCGTCGACCTGCACGGTGATCTTGTCACCCGGCTTAGCCCAACCCCAAATCGGCGCGACGATGTCTCGTTGCAGCACCATGTCGTTGGCGAACAGCGGATGCAGAAACGGCAACGGTGTGGGCTGCGTCGGCCACCACGGCTGCGGTCCCGTGGGTTGCGCGAGCAGTGCATCGGAATGCGACAGTGCCACGAGAAGCAATGCCGTAGCCACGTTCGCCAGAACGTGGGTGATGCGGCGAAAACCCCACGTTCTGGCGAACGTGGCTACAGATTCTTGGCCGATCATCCCATGACCTCGGCCAAGGTCACCAAGCGGCTCTTGTCGTCGCGAGACTTCACGCCGGCGTGAATGATCGCGGTCACTTCGAGAATCTCTTGATGAGACACCGGCTCGACGCCGGTCTCGACCATTTTGCGAAAGGCGTCGGCCATATTCAGCATCTGATAGTGATGCCCCAGCCAATAGTGATCCTCGATCGCCGGCGTGTAGGTGTAGACCTTCTTGGCGAAGTGGACCGAGGTCGAACAGTAGCGGCCGACAACATCGGGGCGACCGTACCACACCTCGGCCGGTGGACGATCCTTGTACGTCACCAGCCCGTGGCAGGTGTTTTCGTAGGCGTACAAGTTCACCGCCTCAACCCCCGGCCCGCAGAGCGTCATCACCATCCAGACGGGATGTTGACCGTAGATCACCCAGCCGTCGGGTGTGTAGCCGCCGGCCTGCGAGGCGATGACGTATTGAAGCGGGCCGAATTCCCCAGACGCCTTCATGCGGAGTGCCTCTTCGGTGCCCCATTGGTGTCGAAACAAACTCGACGACATCAGCGGAGCTTTGTGCTTGCGGGCAAACTCCAGGATGCGGCGCGTCTCGGCCACCGAGCCGCCGATCGGTTTGTCGCAAAACGTCGGCAGCCCTTTCGCCAGGCCGGGAGCGGCGAGGTCGAAATGGTCTTCGCCAAAACCCGACGCATCGCCGAGCCAAATCGCATCGACTTCGCCGACCATCTTCTCCAGCGACGTGGCGATCTCTACGCCGGGAAACGCCTCGCAGAAGATCTTGGCCACTTCGAGATCGGGTTCGTAGTAGTGCGTGATCCGCGTGTTGTTGAACGGCCAGCGGCCGAACGTTGTTTGCGGATTGCGCAGGTAGTCGTGAAACAGTTTGATCGTGCCCGGGTCTTTGTACTTCTTGATCGCGTCGAGATTGCACTCGGGATGGAAATACTGAGCGAAGTGCCAAGTATGTCCGTTGAGCCGCTGCGGCTTGCCTTGGATGCGCGACGAGATGACCCCGATGCGATAGACCTTCCCCGGAGTTCCGCCCGGTTTGCTCGGCGGTTCGGCGGCGGCCGATGGTTGTGCGAAGAAACCGGCTCCGGCAGCCAGCGCGGCTGTGGAGATGAGTTGACGGCGCGTGGATGGCATAGGAGGTCTCGACCGAGTTCGAAGTTTGCATCTGCGCTCGTAGTGACCCGATTCATCGGGTCGAGACAGACCCGATGAATCGGGTCACTACGAGCGCGGCAGCGATCGTGCGAGCGTTACTTCACTCGCACCAGCTTCATGATGCGGCCGGAGACGTTCCAATCCTGCACATACAGGTTGCCGTCCTTGTCCCAGTAGGAACCGTGAGTGCCGTTGAAGACTCCTTCGATCCACTTGTCTTGCGGGACATTGTGGTTCACTCGCGTCGCCGGGTCCGCGTTGTGGCCGAGCACGGCCATGATCGTGTTGCTCTTGTCGAGAATGACCACTCGGCCGTGCAAATCCGGCACGGAGACATAATCGCCTTGAACCGAGACCGAGGTCGGCATCCCCAGTCCGGTCACGACCTCGTCGATGTAATTGCCGTCGAGGTCGTAGTGCAGCAAGCGACCCTTCGGCGTGTGATTGCGGTCGCAGATCAACAAGCGCGGCGGGTCGTAGCGGGTATCCAACGTCATGCCATGCGCGGTGTTGAATTCCTTGAGGCCGTTCCCTTTGGTCCCAAAGTGCTTGATGTATTTCCCGGTCTTGTCGAACTTGAAGATGTGATTGCTGGCGTAACCGTCGGCCAGAATGATGTCGCCGTTCGGAGCGACCGTGATCGCGGTCGGAGCCCACTTGGTCAGCTTCAATCCCGACTCTTCGGGGATACCCAGCTTCAGCACGATGTCGCCGGTCTCGGCGTGGAACTTGATCCCTTCGCCGGCCGCGTTGCGAGCACCATAAATGAACTCGTCGTTCCCTTCGGCCCGGATTTCCAGGTCATGGATGTTGTTGTATTTGTCGCCGAGGAATCGACGAATCACTTTGCCTTCTGGCGAGAAGACGAAAACTCCCATGCTCGAACTGGTGTAGATGCTGCCGGCCTTGTCGATCACCACACCGCCGTGGGTCGATCCGAGCACCGATTTCCCGTCCTCACCGAGTCCCCAGCCGGGAACCGTGTCAAAGGTCATGATCCCGCAGCCCATCCGCACCGGCTGGACCTTCTCGGCCGCGAAACCCGGCAGGGCGAGACCGAACACGAACGCGATCGAAAGCAAGCAGCTCTTCATCGTTTGGATTCCTGGTTGTGAGTGAGTTGTTCCCCGGCCGTCATCAAGGTGTCAGATTCGCGATGAGTTCAACTCCACGAACCCTCGGCAGACAGCGACATCGCAAGTTGCATCACGAGCGGTCGCAGTATCCGGTTCCAAGTTCCGCATTTCAACCAGCGAGAGGAGCGTTGAACCGATCAGGGCTCCACCACGACTACCCGAATCCCGATAACCGACGCAGAGACCATTCGAGAGCGAGTAAGCCCACGACGAGCAGCCACAACCAGGGACTGTCCCACATCGGTTGGCGAGTGATGACGGCATCGCCACGGGTCACGGGGATCTGCAACAACGAGGAGACCAGCGTTTGCGAATCGCGACAAACGATGCCGTCCGTGGCTTGGGCAATCCGTTCGAGCAACTCTGGTTGGGGACGTGGCTGAAGCAGTTCATGCAGGTCCGGCAGGATTTGGACTTTGGTGCTGGTGCGAGCGATCTCATGGCCTTGGTGAGAGGCGATGACTTCGATCTCTCGCGAGGGAATCACCGTTGACGCGGCTCCCACGAGATCCGGCATGGACGCCAAGGCTTGCGAGTCCATCTGGCCGACATAGTCTTTGCCGGACGTTGCGGCGGTGAGCGGCATCGCAGGCAAGCGCACCGCGGTTGCCGAGGTGTCGGCCGTCTTCACGGTGGCCACGAGCTCGTAATCAATCGTCTCTTTGAGTTGCTCATCAAACGCCTGCGCGGTGAGGACGATCGGCTGCCCCGCGCGATAGATGACGCGATCCGTTTCGATCTGCAATCGCTTGTTGCCGGCCGTCGAGTTTTCAGACAGCCAGCGCACCACGTTTCGCCAGAAGCGACGGAAGTATCTGTTGTCCCCTTCGCCCCACTGCGATTCAAAGAAGCGGCCCCAGTCGGCGGTCGTGTCGGGCGCGAAGGCGAAGGTGCGCCCGCGTCCGTAAGTTTGGCTGGCGAAGATCGGCATGATCCCCGCCTGCGGAATCGGAGTCGCCGAGACTCCCAGCACGGTCGCCGCCGGCTTGAGACGCTGCATGAAATTCGTGCCGAGAAACATCGGCATCGCCGCTAACACGCGACGGTTCTGTTCGGGGTCTTCGACGATTCGCCAGATGGGATGCGTCTGCGCGGCCTCGGGGATCTGCACTTTGAACTGGTGATACAGCCAACCTTGTCCAATGCGGCCCCCTTTCATGTCCACGGGGATGAGCTGGTCCCACACCGTTTGATCCCAGCCACCGGCCCCAAAACTGGTGATGCCTCCGACCATCATGAATCCGCCGCCGCGCTTTGCCACCAATTCGACGGTCCAATCCAGTTGCTCGCGAGTGAACGCGCCAATCGAGATGTCGCTACAGATGACGCAGTCGTATTGCAGCAGTTCTTCACGCGTCGCCGGAAAGCCGCGATAGGCGTCGTTCACGCGCTGTAACCGCGGTCGCTGCACGTATTGCTGATCCGCGACCAGCGACAGGCATTCGATCTCTTTGTCTTCCTGCAAGGCGTTGTGGACCCACTGATATTCATTGCCGCCGGTCCCTTCCATGTAGAGGACTTTGAGTTTTCTCGCCGCCTTGCAGAGCTGGAACGGGACACGGTTGTTTTGCTCGGTGACTTCGCCGGAGAGCGGCGGTGCTTCCAACACGAGTTCGCCGTATTCGGGATTGGCCTCCACGATCAACTCGAACGGTTGCGGCTTCTCGCTGAGCGTCACGGGCAGAGAGGCCAGCGGCGGCAACTGCGGCCGGTCGGCCACGCGCACCTGTAAGACGACACGCTCACCTTCAAAGCCAGTCCCACGAAGTACTCCCCGGATCGGCGCTTTCGTGCCAGCCGCGACGCGTGGCGGGACGACGAGTTCATCAATCGCCACGTCACCGCGAATCTGCGGGCTGCCGACCGGAAACACATGGATGGGGATCTTCAGACTGCGATACCCCTGCGCCACCTCGGCCAGTCGATCCGGGTCGTCCACGGCCCCATCCGAGAAAACGACGATCGCGCGCGGCAGTTCTCGCGAGAACCTCGACGGCAACTGTTCGAGCGCGTCACACAGTCGAGTCGCGTCCTCGTTCGGGCTGAGTTGTGAGAAATCAGCCGCAGACGAAAGCTGCTGGCCGAATCGGAAGAGCTGCACGCGCGGACGATTGCCGTGCCGTTGCAACTGCGAGTCCACTTCTTGAATCGTCTGCTGCACGACCAGCGAGCGACTGAGCGGCTGCTCCAGCGCCATACTGCGCGACGAGTCCACCAGAAACATCACCTGCGGTGCCTGGTCGGGCAAACGATGCTCGCGACGCCGCACCGGATTGAGCAGCACCAGCAGCAGTATCAACATCACAAGCAAACGGGGCGCGAACAGCGACCAACTGCGTAGCCGATCTGAGATTGCCATCCAGCGCGCGACGAAGATCAGCGCCACCATCCCGGCCGCCACCGCGACATACAGCCAACCGGAATAGGAACCCGACCACTCCAACATCAATCCACCCTAACGATCCAGGCCACCTAAAGGGGTCGGGAGTCTTTTTCATGCCGCAGTTGAGAAAATCCCGATTGTTTGTCTCGTGTTGTGCGGCATGAAAAAGACTCCCGACCCCGTCGCCTCAACATTCACTGCCGCAAGTCGTCGGACAGGACTCGATAATACTCTTCAACCAGCTTCTTGTACGTCGGCGGCACGGGCTGGTCCGCGTCCATCAATGCGGCGGCGAGAATCGCCTCCTGAATTTTCGCTTGCAGCGCCTTCGAGATTTCGCGGGCTCCGTTGAAGTCGCCTAACTCCATCCGAGGATAGAAGCCATCGGGAGGAGGCTGGCCACCCTCCACGAAGGGAGTTGGCTGTGGCTTCACCTGTGATCCGGCTCGCGATTGGCGGAGCGCCTCGGCCAGTCGGCGATCACCGTCGGCGAGAGCGTCCAACCGCTTTTCGAGGCCGCTCGCTTTTTGTTCCGCGGATGCTGACTTCTGGCCTTGCTCGTGAGCACGCTTCGCCTGTTCGATCAGTTGTGCCAACTGCTCCTCCAGCGCGATCAATTCCTTGAGTTGCGGCTGCGCGTATTCGCTGCGTGCAGTCGTCAGCGAGCGACTCAAATCGTTCAATCGTTCGCGAGCTTCCTTCACAGCGCGACCCGCAGGGCGATCGGCCTGGAGGTCATCGGCCGCTTGCTTCATTCCGGCCGCGATCTCGCGCGGCGGGTTCTCGGCCTGGACCTGATCGAGCTTTTGTTTGACCCCTCCGTTTTCTTTAGCGGCGTCTCGCTTCAGCGCGTCGAGCAAGTCGGCGAGCAACTCCGTTTGAGCGGCCAACGACTGTTCGTCGCGAGCGACGCTCGCTTTGTCGGTGGATGATGCGGGCGTCTTCGATTGCTCGGCGTCGCCCAGTTGCTTCTCGATCGACTCTTGCTTGCCGGCGAGTTGCTGCGCGAGCTTCTGAGCTTGCTCAAGTCGTTGTCCAAAATCACGAGCCCCCATGGCGGCGAGATGCGCGGAGAGTTGTTCCAACTGATCGGCGGACCGGCGGCCTTCTTTGGCGGCCGATTCGCCCGCTTGTTTTCGCAACTCATCCAGCCCTTGCTGCATCGACTGAGCGGCTTGCTGAGCCTGCTCGCTCGCCGCTTTGCCGGCGGTGTCGAGCTTTTCGAGTTGCTTCTGAAGATCCGCCAGTTCGGCCTGCATCTTCTCCTGATCGGCAGCGACCTCCGCTTGCGACGGGCTTTCAGACTTCTCGGACTTCTGGCTTTGATTCGGCTGCGAGGGAGAAGAGCTGCTCGACTTGCTCGGGCTGCTGCACGATTGCTGGGCCTGCTCAGACCATTTCCGTTCGCGCTTGGCGAGATCGTCGAGCTTTGTTCGAGCGTCCGCGAGTTGTTGCTGTTGGTCCTTTTTCTTTTCAGGCATCCTCAGCTTCTGACGTTGCTCGCGGTCGAACTTGCGGCAGGCGGCCGCGGATTGGCTGCTCGATTGGCCCAGCATCTTCCGCATGTTCTGTCGGGCGCGGATCAGACTGGCGAGAGCCTGTTGCTCGGACGTGACGGCTTCGGGAAGTTCGGGCACATCGAGCGCCTGCAATGCCGACTGCATCTGTGCGACGGCATCCGTCAGACCGGGCAGCGCGGCACCGCGTGCGGCCAAGCCTTGCGCGAACTCGTTGGTCTTCTCGATGAGTTCGGATTGGTTCGTGTGGAGTTCTTTGGCGGTGGACGAAGCGAGTGGTTGTTGTTCCTGAGCCGTAAATGTGTGATTGAGATTGTTTCTTTGCCGGACGATCAACTCCTCCAGAGTTGTAGCGCATCCGTTTCAGGTGCCGCCGGTATCGAGCAACTGAAAGGCGAGCTTGAACGGCCGGATGTCGATGAACCGCAGCGGTGTCGTCGTTCGCCTCGGCTGACCGAAGTAGTTGTCTTCCGCGAAGGCGTAATAGTTCACGGCGTCCTGATGACTGAGTTGATGCTGCTCCAGCAGCAATTCGGACGGCAGACGAAACAGTTCGGTCGAGCCATCGGCGTTTTGCTCCAGCAGAGTTTCCATCGGGCCGCCGCTGATCTGATACATGATCCCGACTTTGAAGAGGCCCAAGTCGTCATCGGCCTCGACGAGCAACGGCACTTCGGTGGTCGGCGTGACGACGAGTTCTTCCGACGGTTCGATGAACTGCACCTTTGGCTTGCGATCCAATTGCACGCGGATGTTGAATCGAATCGGCTCCAGCGACATTCCATCCGCTGCCTGAGCCGAGAATGAATACGTGCCGTTCTTTCGCAGATCGTTCAACGTGCCGCGGACAAAGTGACCGTCGATGATGAGGCGATGATTCTCTTCCGACGTAGCCGAACTCGTGAGAGTTCGGTCCGAAGTCTCACGACTTCGGCTACTCGGATCCTTGTCCAGTCGCACGAGCTTCGCCTCGCCAGCCGGACGATTGAGCTCCAGCGTGAGCTCGACGTTCGAGCCTTCCAGCACCTTCAAGTCGAGCGACTCAACCGTCTCTTCTTTCTTAGCGGTGTATTCGGGCGGAGTGATGCGGGCTTGCGACTTCTCCAACGTCAGTGGCTGCAACACGCGGATCGCACCGAGCGGCAATGCTCGCGGGCCGGCGACCACTTCAAACTCGATGTCCTGACCGAGCTTCTCCAGCGTCGCATCGAGCCGCCCGAGCAGCAAATCAGAAGCGTCCTCTTCTTCGGCCGGAACGAGATCCATCGTCTGCCAGTTGTCTTGCGAGTCGGCCGGCCGATATCGCAACTGAGCCGACTCGATCGGTCGCCCCGTGACTTCTGCTTTCACCGTGACCGACTCACCCGAACGAACCGTCGTCGTCTGCGGCGAGTAAGTGACCGTCGTGTATTCGACCGGCAGCAGGAACGCCCGCGCGGCGGCGATGCGAAATTCCGGTGAAGCAATCAATCCAAACAACCAAACGCACGCGACCGCTGCTGCCATCGTGATTGCTTTCATGAGCGGCCGGCTATCAACCGCACCGTCCCAATCGGCACGCTCCGCGACTTGATGCGACTCCCGATGCAACGCCGCCACGAGCACCGGCGAAGCGGCCGCCGGATGCCGATTCGGCTGGTCGTAATCGAGCGTCGTCCGCAATCGTTGTCCGAGTTGTTCGAGTTGCGCCTCCGCATCGACCGCCGCCTGCGACAACGTGTAGCTGGCGATCCAGCGTTTCCAGCCCAGGAAGATCGCCGCTGACGAACTCATCAAGAGACCGACGAACCACGCCGTGCGATAAGCAAGCTGGAGTTCCAGGAAGAAGTCCGCGACAGCGACGATGCTCAAGGCCAACGCGAATGCGGTCGCGAGACAGCAAGCTCCGACGAACTTGCGCTGGAGAATCGCCCGTTGCTGCATGTCGCGAATGCGAGCCTCCAACTCACGCTGAGCAACATCGGCCGGGACACTTTGTTTGGATTTCGAGGCAACGATCGGAGGCGATGTGAGCGACATGTTTTCGGACCTCATGAATGGCCATCAAAGGCTGGCGATTAGAGGGGATCAGGGTAGCGAGTTTCTTTCGGTTCAACCAAACGCAAAGTCAGCCAAACAACTCCGACAGAAACCAAAACACAGACAGGCGAGCGGGGCGGCGTCAGCCCCCCGGTTCTGCGGCCAATCCACCGGGGGGCTGACGCCGCCCCGCTCGCCTGAATATCTCAAGCATGGACTCGTCCCGCGAGGAGCAGTTCGGCAACCAGCGTCAGCAGCAGCAGCCAGGCGATGACGGTCCAGATTTCTTCGGGGCGCAGTCGGTCGGTCGGAAGCGTGATTCCCAATGCGGCTTCCTGAGCCGCTTCGTCCAACTTCTCAACCGTTCCGCCGGCAAGCTTCTGGAAGTCTTCGGGAGTGATTCGATCCAGCGCCGATTCGCGCGGGTCGAGATTCGTGACCAGCCAGCGCCCTTCGTCACCAGCGATCGGCGCGATGCCGATCGGATCGTGAGTCTTCGCGACCAGTCGGCTCGTCACGGCGGATCGCTCGGCCAGTTGATCGGTCAGGTACGCGAGCAGTTGCCGAACCAGTGGGACATACATCGGGGTCCGTGGCAGGTCGGTCCAATCTCGATCGACGGTGCTTCCGAAGTAGAGGCAACGACCGCGCTCAATGGTTCGCTCCGCGGCAGCGATGTGCTCACCGGTTTGCAACAGGACGTGGCACTCGGCCGCCAGTGATTCCAGCGGCAAGAGCTTCGAGAACTCCACACGCCGCAAGTCCCCTTGTTGCGGATCGGCGAAGCAGGCGAGCGCGGGATGTTTCGCGTCCCATTGATCAACCCGCAGACGGCCTGAGACCACCGTGTTCGCGATCTTGCCCGGCAGCAGGCGATGTTCTTGCAACGCTGCCAGCGAATCAGGCGTGACTTGATCGCCCGCGAAGATCAGCAGGCTGCCGCCGCCCCGAACGTACTCGTTCATGCGCTGACCATCCTCCGCCGAAAGACGCCGGACATTCGCCAACACAACGGCTCGATAGCCGTCGAGACGCGGAAAGCCTTTGCCCGACTCCCAGGCGATCCGCTCGGTTTCAAACGACCGCATCTGTCCGTCGGACTCTTCAGTGTGGAGCCGCAGTGCGGTCTCCAAGAAATAGGTCTCGTTCGTAAAGACCGAGCGTCCTTCCTCACCATCAATCAACAGCACGCGATCGGGATGCCGGGCTTCAAACGCGACCCAGCGCAGATTGTCGATCGCCAGCGCGTCCTCGATTCTGACGGTGACTTGTCCGCGATAAAGTCCGTCTTTCTGCACGTCGAAAGGCAACTCCACGACCGCGCTCCCGTGCGCGACAACGTCGATCGCCTTGGAGACCGTGAGCTTCCCGGTCGGGCCTTCGAGGTCACATCGCACGGGCAATTGTCTGACCGGCAAGGGGCCGTGATTGCGCACGATGGCTCGCACACGGACTTGAGCATCGGGACGAATCTCCGTGTGGACGGCGGCGACCGACTCGATGGCAACGTTTCGAGCCAGCGTTTCGCCAACGTCGTGCAATTGCAGTTCGATCCCTTCCGGTAATTGATCCAGAGTCGTTTGCCTCAGGCCGCTCCGCTGCAAATCGCTGATGAGCACGATTCGCTTCGACGAACGTTGCGACTGGGCCAGCACGTCTCTCCCCCACGCGAGAGCCAAACCGAAATCGCTCGCTGCGTTGGTGGTCGCTGCTGCGTTTAATTTCTCGACCGAGATTTCCTCAACGCCGGACAGGTCGCACAGTCCGACATGCAGCACGACGTTCGCATCCAGCAGCGACAGCTCGCCGCGCAGCTTCGCCAACGCGCGCTCGAACGAGGTTTCGCCCAGTCCGTTCCTGGCCGCCATGCTGGCCGAGCGATCGACAAGCAACACGACCTCCTGATCGAAACCACGTCGCTGCGAAGCGTCCCAGTACGGCCGAGCGAACAACAACGCCAACAGCAACACGGCGAGCATCCGCAACGCCAGCAGTATCCATTGCCGAACTCGACGCCGACGACGGTGCTCGCGAACCACTTGATGCAGAAAACGGACAGATCCGATCGCCAAGGTTCGCGTCTTCTGACGGAACAGCAGATGGATCACGACCGGGACGGCCACCGCCAATCCGGCGGCTAGAAATCCTGCATGAATGAGGCTGAGACCTTGCATGAAAAATCCCAAGTTAGAAGACCCCATCCGGCTTGCCCGGATGGTGAAGATGATGGTGGGCTAACAGCCAAGGAACCACTCACTCCCCCAACTCTCCCGTTCCTCCGCCGCAGGCGGAGGAACGGGAGAGTTGGGGGAGTGGGAACGACACCTACTAGCCCACCATCGGCTTCACCAACGGCACGAGGCCGTTGGGGTCGGAAGTCAGACAGTCCCCTAAAACAACTGCGACCGTTTGGCGCAATAATCCATCAGCGCCGCCTCCAACGGTTCGTCAGTCACCAAACAAACATGATCAATATCGCGAGCGATGCAGCCAGAATGGACTTCGTCGATCCAACGACCCACGGCGGCGGTGAAGCTGTCCCGGATTTCGTGGGCCAGTGTTTCGAGATGCTCGCCGGTTTCGACATCGACCAGCTTCACCGAGCCGTCAACCGGGAGTCGGCGTTCGATCGGTGCTTGCACTTGAAACACCAGCACGTCATGACCGAAGTGCCGGAAATGATCGAGCGCCGACAACAGCTCCGGCGGGTCGTAATACAAGTCGCTGATCACCACGACGAGTCCGCGCCGCGGCATCAGTTCGGCCGCTTCGTGCAACACTCGCGACGACGTCGCGCGGGGATGCGGACGGGCGCGGGACAGCGAGGACATCAGCGACAGGATCTGATCCGTGTTGGCTCGCGCCTGATGATGCTCGACGATGTTGTCGGCGAAGAGCGTCAGGCCGACGGCGTCACGCTGCCGAGAGGCCAGATGCGCGAGACTCGCACACAGCATCGCCGCATAACGCTGCTTCGACAGCGACTCGTCTCCGACGGTCATCGAGCCGCTGATATCCAGCACGAGATGCAGATCGACGTTGGTCTCGGCATCGTATTGCTTGATGTAGAGCCGGTCGTGGCGTCCGAAGAGCTTCCAATTCAGATGCCGCAGGTCGTCGCCGGGCATGTACTCGCGGTGCGATGCGAAATCGACCGAGTACCCGACGTAGGGGCTGCGATGCAGGCCGTGCATGAAACCCTCGACGACCCATCGCGCGACAAGCTCCAAGTCCTCGACCGAAGCCATCAACTTCGGATCGGCAAGCTCGCGAATGCTGACCGCTGGAGACGCCGTCATGGGTGACGTACCTGCTTCAAGATGCGGCGAATGATTTCGTCGGTATCGATCGCCTCGGCCCGCGCGTGGAAGTTCAGCACCAGCCGATGCCGCAACACCGGCGAGGCCACGGCCCGCACGTCCTCGAAGTCGACATGGAACCGACCCAGCAGCAACGCACGAGCCTTCGCGCCGAGAATCAAATACTGCGACGCTCGCGGACTGGCCCCGTAGCGAATGAAGCGATGCACCTCTTCGTTCTTCTTCGCCGCCATGTCCGGCCGAGAGAAACCACTGATCGCGACCGCGTAATCCACCACATCATTGGCCACCGGAACGCCACGGACGAGCGTCTGCAGTCGCAGCAATTCGTCCGCCGCGAGAATCGGCTGCTGCGAGACCGTTACGTTCGTTGTCGTGTTCTTGACGATCTGAGCCTCCTCTTGCGGAGTCGGATACGTCACCGGGATGTTGAACATGAAGCGGTCGAGCTGTGCTTCGGGCAGCGGATACGTCCCTTCTTGCTCGACGGGATTCTGCGTCGCCACGACAAAGAACGGCGGGGCGAGCGTGTAAGTCTGCCGTCCGACCGAGACCTCCAATTCCTGCATCGCCTGCAACAGCGCGGCCTGCGTCTTAGGCGGAGCACGGTTGATTTCGTCGGCCAGCAAGAAGTTCGTGAACAGCGGCCCGTTGTGAAATTCCAATCGACGCCTCCCGGTTTCGGGATCTTCCATGATGATGTCGGTGCCCGTGATATCCGACGGCATCAAGTCCGGAGTGAATTGAATGCGGCGGTACTCCATGTTGAGCGACCGCGCCAGCGTGCGCGCCATCAACGTCTTGCCCAACCCCGGCACGCCGATCATCAGCGCGTGGCCGCGACAGAGCAGCGCCACCAACAAGCTGTCGATCACTTGATCCTGACCGACAACGGTCTTGGCAATCTCCACCTTGAGCCGATCGCGGGCTGCACGCAGCCGAGAGACCGTCTCTTCATCGGCGGCCGTGGGAGCCGGTGTCGTCGCAGACTTGGGAACTGTTGTCATGGAACGGTCTGCTCCTTCTTTTTCAATGGAACGAAAATCTTCTTCGCCAAAGCACCATCGAGCTTGGCTGTCGGAATGGGATTCGATGCCGGAGCCAAATCCTCGGTGCCCTGCCCATCACCATTGTCGTCGAGCTGCGCGTGCTCCGTCGGCAGTCGCTTGTCATTTTGAAAACGCCGCGAAACCTCACGAACAACCGCCGTGAACAATTCGGCCACCGAAACTTTTTCGTCCTGATCCGTATCTAGCATGGCCGCCGGTGATTGAACGACCGTTGCGAGCGCGTGCGGAAACTCGGTTTCATTCGATTCGTCATCCGCGGCCGTCGCCGCAATCACGATCCGTCCCGGCCGCGAGAGTGGTTTGACGAACCAGCCGGCATTCGACTGAGTCAGCCAAATGACCTGCTCGCGACAGCGGACTTCGCTGAACCACCGACCGAAATCCTCAGCAGACGGATCCTTGCCGGCCAAGTGAAACCAAGCCTGCTTTCCGTCGTAGTTCCCATGCCCCAGCGTGAAGACCCACAGGCTGTCGTTGGGTTTCAGTTTCTGATTCAACTCCGTGATTGCGGTGCGGATCGCGTCGGACGTCAAAGCCGGAGCTGCGGCTTCGTTCTCTTGAGTTCGACGAGGCAACCGCAACACCTGCTCGCGCGGAATGTCGCACGACTCTGTGAGCCACGTCTGCCAAGCATCGGCCGTCTCGCGAAAGAGGTCTGCGTGCGATTCATCTCCTGGCAGACCGACCAAGATGACCGCCCAACGCTGACCACCGGCCGCGTCAGTCTCTTGTGTTTGCGCGGACGCCAGCGGGGCCATGTTCAGAATCGCGATGAACGCTAAGACCGCCAGCCCAATGGCACTCACTTTGAGCGGAATGGCGCTAGTGCTTAGTTGGACAGCGCCACTTTTTGGGACGGCAGTTTGGTCAAATGGAGGGCTGACATCAAGTTGGGTGAAGAGTTGAGCTGACGCGAAACGGAAAAAAGACGATCCTGCGTGTGTTCCGTGGCAGGGATGAACACTGGGGAGGATCGTCAGGATGACGCTCAAGCAGATTCGCTCGTTGGGCCGGGAATTGGTTCGGTTTCTGGCCTTGTTCGTGGGGTGTTTTCGGAGTCGGCCGGGGATCGCGTTGTTGCGGGTCTATGTGCAGGGGTTGTTGTCCGATGAACAACGCAAGAATGCCGAAGCCATTGCTTTGAGGTTTGGCAAAGCCCCGCGCACCTTGCAGCGCTTCCTGGAAGCGATCCAGTGGGACGAAGCGCGGTTGCGAGACCAGTGCCAGGAGTTGATCGCCCGCGAGCACGCGCACGCCAACGCCATCGGTTGCCTGGACGAACAGGGGACGGCCAAAAGCGGTGAGCACACCGTCGGTGTCGCGCGGCAGTGGCTGGGAAGTCGCGGCAAGATCGACAACGGTGTGGTCAGCGTGCATCTGACGTACTCGGCCCCCGGCTTTCAGTGTCTGCTCGACAGCCAACTCTATCTGCCCGCGGACTGGGCCAATGACCTGGTGCGTCGCAAAAAAACTATGTGCCCGATGACGTTGAGTTCCGCACCAAGCCGCAGATCGGACTGGACCTCATCGACCGCGCTCTGGCCAAGGGAGTCCGCGTGAAGGCCTGGACGTTCGATGAAGCCTATGGTCGCAACACGGAATTTCTGGACGGTCTGGAAACTCGGCGCCAAGTCTTTGTGGGCGAAGTGCCGAGCAATTTTCACGGTTGGACGAAGAAGCCGACGGTGCTCCACAGCAGCCCACCGTCGCGCCGCGGACGACCGAAAAAGTCTCCCCGCACCGCGCGTCGTCCCAAGTCGTGCGAGGTGCAAAATCTGGCGACGTACTCGCCCCACTTTCGACAGCAGTCGTGGCAACGCTACCGCATCAAAGACACCCATCGCGGCCCCGAAGTCTGGGAAGTGAAATGGTCTGTGTTGTGGCGGAAGGATGCTCACGGCCTGCCGGGGCGACGCCATTGCCTGATCGTGGCCCGCAATGTTCTGACCGGTGAGATCAAGTATTTCGTCTCGAACCGCGTGCCTGGCGACCAGGGGATCACGCTGCGTTGGCTGCTCTGCGTGGCCTTCGGCCGGTGGTCGGTGGAGAGTTGCTTCCGTCAGGCGAAAGAAGAGCTGGGACTGGATCATTACGAAGCCCGCGGTTGGCGCTGCGTCCATCGCCACTTCCACCTCACACAACTCAGCCACTTGTTCTGCGCCCGGATGCGTCAGAAATTCGACAGCCGCCCGACCGTGGATGACTCACTCGAACATCTCACCACCGAGCAAGTTCGCCGAGCCGTAAATACTTGGCTGGAGACAGCCGCGCCCACCGACCGCTTGCAACAGGAACTCGCGACCCAGCAATACCATCAGCGCCGCAACCGCCAAGCCCTCCAGTCACACACGAAAACCCGCATCGCCCAACTGAAGTCCCTGGGAATCGACGTCAACCGCATCAAATCCTGCGTCCCCAAGCTCTCCTCGTGATCCGCGAAGCTCTTCCAGGCTCAACCCTTACTACAATGCGTCACGCAAAAGTGGCGCTGTCCAA
>CAMDPX010000048.1 GCA_945905295.1 Planctomyces sp. SH-PL62
CCGCAGGAATCGTAATCACCGGGGGGCTGACGCCGCCCCGCTCGCCAGTTTTTTCACTCACTCGCCGAGTGCTGACGTCTTGATCCGACCCGTCTCCGAATTTGTCTGGAGATTCTGAAGAATTCAATGGTGAGCCAGGTGGGTGGCACGACCCTGAGCCATCGAAGGGCGTGGCAATCGCCAGCGTTTTTCCACGCCCTTGGCAGGGCGTGCCACCCAAACCGGCCTCCGTTGCAGAAACGCAAAACGGCCAACAGACTGCGGCCCCATTCCGACCGGAGCCGCACCCGCATGAGTCCCACCGCCGATCTGTCCGCTCAACTCGACCGCTTTCGCGACGACTTCCACAAGCTGCGCAGCGAGATCGGCAAAGTCATCGTCGGTCAGGATGAGATCGTCCGCGGCACACTGCTGTCACTGCTCGCCGGCGGACATGTGCTGCTCGAAGGAGTGCCGGGGCTGGGCAAAACGCTGCTCGTCCGCACGCTGGCCGATGCGCTCGACCTCAAGTTCTCACGCATTCAATTCACCCCCGACTTGATGCCCGCCGACGTGATCGGCACCAACGTCTTCATGGAGGACGACACCGGCCGCAAACATTTCGAGTTCCAACACGGCCCGATCTTTGCCAACATCGTCCTGGCCGACGAGATCAACCGCGCGACCCCCAAGACGCAATCCGCCCTGCTCGAAGCCATGCAAGAGCACACCGTCACCGTCGCCGGGCACACGCATCACTTGCCCGAACCGTTCTTCGTGCTCGCCACTCAGAACCCGCTGGAGATGGAAGGAACGTATCCGCTCCCGGAAGCGCAGCTCGACCGTTTCTTCTGCAAGCTGCTGGTGAAGTTTCCGGCTCTCGCGGAAATCGAATCGATCCTCGACCGCACCACCAACGTCGACACGCCGCACGCGACCTCAGTGCTCGACGGACTCCGCATCCGCGAGATGCAACATCTCGCTCGCCAAATCCCCATCGCCGATGACATCCGCCGCGACGCCGTCCGCGTCGTGCTCGGCACGCACCCCGCCGATCCACTCGCCACCGAGATGACGAAACGCTTCGTCCGCTACGGCAGCAGCCCGCGCGGTGCGCAAGCCATCATCCTCGCCGCGAAAATCCTGGCGATCATCGACCACCGCTTCCACGTCGCCCGCGAAGACCTCCGCACTGTCGCCGTCGCCGTCCTCCGCCACCGCCTGATCCTCAACTTCGAGGGCCAAGCCGACGGCGTCTCAACCGACGCAGTACTCGAAGACGTGCTCGCGAAGATGCTCAACACCGCATCGTAGGTTGGGACTCCGTCCCGACCCGGAGACTACAGGACGCCCGGTCGGGACGGAGTCCCAACCTACGGCCTGACTCACTGTCCGCGCCACATCTCCAACCGAGGCGGCAACTCCTCCGGTCGAGCGACCCCCGTCGTCGCCAATTGCTGCACCGTGATCGACGCCACGAGATTCCCGATCAACGCCGCTTCCGGCATCGTCGCACCAGAGATCAACGACAACACCATGCCAGCCGTAACGCTGTCTCCCGCGCCGGTCGGATCAATTGGTCCTTCCACACGCACCGCTCGCACGAACGTCGGCACCGGATCGCTGACCATCAAACCGCGCTCACCGAGCGTCACGCAGACCGGAGCTTGCGTCGTCGCACGCAGCGCGGGCAGTTCGGCCTTGAGCCGTTCGAGGTCGATCCGCTCGTCCGGCAGCGGGTTCGCGTGGCCAACCGACTCGAACTGATTCGGCTTGATAAGCATGTTGCGAAATTCGCGGATGTGCTTACGACTATCCGCCCAAAACAGGACGCCGGGATATCGCCGAGCACGCTCGGCCAGTGCGACTCGCATCGCCGCAGTAACGACGCCGCAGTCATCCTCGACAACTTGATCAAGCACGATCACCGCCTCGACCTCCGGCAACCGTCGGTCGAGCGTCGCCAACACTTGATCGAGGACCGCTCGCGGCATCGGCGAGCGATTCTTCGTGTCGTACCGCTCATGCTCGCCGGCAAGGCTAGGATCGCGCATGTCGCGCGGCTTGAGATACGTCGGCGTCATGATCTCACCGCACGTCACCAATCCATCGGTCGAGCACCCGACCTTGTGCAAGCAGTGCCGCAAATCAAACGCCTCGCCGTCATCGCCGACCGCTCCGATCGCGTGCAACGTCCCGCACCCCAGCGCCGCCAAGTTATTGACGACCGTCCCCGCCGCCCCCGCAAACCGCCGAATCGCCGCCACTTGGTTCGCGTTCAGTCCCGTCTCAAACGACGGCTCATCCAGCGCGTGATCGACTTCGAGATACTTGTCGAGAAAGAAGTCCCCAATCACAGCGATCCGCCGCGAGGAAAAGGTCGAGAGAAGCTCAGTCAGACGTTGGGGTGTCATAGATCCGCAGTCTCCTATCGTAGGTCAGGCTTTCCAGCCTGACCCAAAAAACGAACGACGCACAATCTGTATTGGGTCAGCCTGGAAAGGCTGACCTACGGTTGTCGAGTCATCGAATCAAACAGTCGCAAGGTTTGCTCGGCCATCGCCTGAGACGAGTACGACTCTCTCACCTTCGCTTGGCCAGCCACGGCAAGCCGAAGACGCTCATCGGAATTCAACAGTAGCGACTCCCATTTCGCGACCAAATCGTCGAGGTTGCCCGGCTCGAACAGCAGGCCACCTTGCGTGGCTTCCAAGAGTTCGGGGAACGCTCCGTGAGCGGGTTGCACCACCGGGACGCCGTTCGCCAAGACTTCGAGGATCGAGAGACCTTTCGGCTCGCGATAGACCGTCGGGACGCTGAGTACTTCAAGTGACTTTAGGAACTCAACTTTCTCGGCCTGCGATGCCGGACTGCCGATGAACTCGAACGCCGGGCCAAGCCGAGACGCCTGCGAACGGACGTGCTCAAAGTACAGTCGGTCCCGCTCGCCCAAGTAGCCGCCGACTCGCAACCGCGTGCGCGGATGCTTCGCGTGCAAACGAGCGAACGCTTCGACCAGCAGGTGCAATCCCTTCTCTGGGCAGAGGCGAGCGAAGTAGCCGACCGTGAACGGATCACCGGCCGGACGCGGCTGGCCATCATGTCCGGTCAAGTCGATGCCGAGCGGCAGTTGATGAAAGCGGTCGAGCGGCACTACGAGTTCCGCCGCCATGTGCTCGGCGTAGTAACGGCTGTGCGTGATGAAGCCATCGAAGTCGCGAGCGCGGTCTCGCAGAGCTTGCAGCACCGGCTTGCGATGCGAATCGGGCAGCGAGTCGAGAAAAATGTCGTCCCCTTGCAGCACGCACAGCACCGGGCCGAAGAAGAGTTGTTTGATTCGACGGACGGCTCCGGCCAAGAGCGCGTTGCTGAAGACGACGACATCCGGCCGCAATTGCTCGCCAATGAACTTGGCGAGTTCTTCCACTTGCTCGCGCTGCGGCCCGGACTCGCCGGCCAGCATGTCGAGCGTCAGTTGGCCGAGTTGTTTCGCGTCATTGCTGACCGCTTTGCGAGTCGCCCACTGGATGATCGCCGGATGATCGAGCCAGTGTTTCAGAAAGCTCGGCACGGTTCGCCACCAGCGCCACTGCGACGAGAGATAGACGTTGATGCCTCCGAAGAAAACTCGTGAGCCGCTGACGTCGGCTTCATCGACTCGGATCGGCGTGTAGGTCGGAATCAGCGAGACTTCGGCCCCCTGAGCCATCAACGCTCTCGCCCAAGTGTTGTCGTGCATGCACGACCCACAAAACATTCCCGCTCCGCCGGCAGTGATGATCGCGATGTGCATGGCCCAGGTATTCGCTATGCAGGCGAGCCGGAGGGCGTTAGCCCCCGGACGGTAATGCTGTTGTCCGGGAGCTAACGCCCTCCGGCTCGCCTGCTGACTGTTCGCAAAACTTTCGAGGCCGAGTGACCGGCACGAGAAAAAGACTCCCGACCCCGTTGCTCGCACGTTTATACTCCCCCGCCAACTTGGCCCGCCACAGACCCTCCCGCGTTAAACACTCGCCTTTCCTTCCTCAGAAGTGAACCGATCATGCCGCTGTTTCGACTGCCGTGCTGTTGGTTGTTGCTGATTGGAATTGCCGTTGGTCCGACGAACCTGTTGTTCGCCGAGGAACCGCTGCATGTGCGCGTCGATGCCTTGATCGACGCAAAGCTCGCCGGCCTGCCAGTCGCGGCGTTGGCTGACGATGCGGAGTTCTTGCGGCGTGTGTTCCTGGATTTCGCCGGCCGTATTCCGAGCGCGACGCAAACTCGCGAGTTCCTGAATGACGCGGCGGCTGACAAGCGCGAGAAGCTCATCGACAAACTGTTGGCGAGCGACGAGTTCCCCAACCGCATGGCGGACCTGATGCACGTCGCGCTGATGGAACGCCGCGGCGAGCATCCCGAATGGATTGCCTACCTCCGTGAATCGTTCAAGCAGAACAAGCCGTGGGACGTGCTGGCTCGTGAGCTGATCTCGCCCGATCCGAAGAACGAACAGACGCGGGCCTCAGCGTTCTTCCTCAGTAAACGGCTGGAGCATTACGGTCAGAACGCGATCGACTATCCGATTCTAACTCGCGACGTCGGCCGGTTGTTCTTGGGTATGGACCTGCAATGTGCTCAGTGCCACGACCATCTCTTCATCAAGGATTACAAGCAGGCCGACTTCCAGGGGATGTACGTCGTCTTCTTGAACACCGCGCTGCGGAACGACACGAAGTTTCCGGCCGTCAGCGAGAGCCTGATGACCAAGAAGATCGAATTTCAATCGGTCTTCAATCCGGAGAAAAAGTCGATCGGCCCGCGCGTTCCCGGCCGCGAAGAGATCACGATCCCGGCCTTCGCGAAGGGGGAGGAATATCTCGAAGCGCCTGACAAGAAGTCGAAAGTTCCCGGCCGTCCGAAGTTCAGCCCGCTGGAACAACTCGCGCAGCAGTTGGCGGCGTCGGACAACTTGCAGTTCGCGAAGAACATTGCCAACCGGATTTGGTTTGTCGCGATGGGCCGCGGGATTGTGCATCCGCTCGACTTGCATCACAGCGAGAATCCGCCGTCGCATCCGGAACTGCTCGAACTGCTTGCCCGTGAGATGATCGAGCACAAGTTCGACATCAAATGGCTGCTACGCGAACTGGCGCTGACACGTACCTACCAACGATCGGGAGTCCTTCCCGCCGATGCGAAAGAGCCGTTGCCGGAACAGTTCGCCGTCGCACTGGAGAAACCGCTCTCGGCCGAGCAATTATTCGCGAGCGTATCGCAAGCCGTCGGCACGCAAACCAACGAGGCACTCAAACAGAAATTTCTGAAAGCGTTCGCGAACCCGCCAATGGAGCCGGAGGGAGAGTTCGCTCCCTCACTGCGAGCGGCGTTGTTTCTGATGAATGACGCCGATCTGTTGAAGATCCTCGATGCTCAACCCGAAAGCTTGCTGGCCCGTCTGAAGGCTCTCGTATCTGCGGAAGCGGTGGCTGACGACCTCTATCTCAGCGTGCTGTCCCGTCGCCCCACTGCCGCCGAAGTTATCGAGGTATCTGAACAACTTCAGCGCTCCGGAGAGCGCCGTGACGCCGTGCTGAAGCAACTCGCCTGGGCACTGCTGGCGTCTGCCGAATTCTGCTTGAATCATTAACAGCCGCGTTCATAAGCCGGCGAGCATCGTCAATTGACTGACACGTCACTGGAGATATTTCCAAATCCGTTTTATTTAATAAAGCTGTACGTAAACTTTGATTAAACAGTTCGTAAATGATAGGGTCGCATGTTAAAATCTTTATGCGGGTTTTAACTATTACCAGGATTTGGAAAGTATCACATGGCAAAGAAATCATCGAGCGGCAAAGTTGCTGGCAGCGCGGCTGCACCACTGAAGGTCAATAAATCGGCGGCCATTCGGGACTATCTCATGGCCCACAAGGGAGCCATGCCCAAGGAAACCACCGCCGCACTGAAGGAAAAGGGGATTGATGTCTCGCCCCAGATGGTGTCGATGGTCAAAGCCAAATGGAAAGTCAAAAAAGCCCGCCGGCGAGCCACGCAAGCGGTTGCCGCCGATGACGCCACCGCTGGAGCACAAACCAATCGAGCCGCAGGTCTGGATGCCGCACTCTCCCTTTACAAAGCCGCTCAGGGGATCGGGACATCGAAAAACAAGATTCGCGAAGCATTCCTGCTGTTAGTCGAAATCCTCGGATAGTTTTGAAAGTGGATTGCTCCCTTCCGGTCATGGAACGGTGGCATGGTCTGGTTTACTCTACCAACGGATGACGACCCGTTCGGCAACGTTTGCTGAGCTGCTCGCATCCCAACCATCAATTTAGGGAACGCACGAATGGCCGAAGGCACAATCAAGAAGTTGACCGACAAGGGTTTTGGTTTCATCAAGACGTCGAGCGAGAAAGATCTGTTCTTTCACTCGTCCGTCGTCCAAGGAGTCGGTTTTGAAGACCTGCACGAAGGTCAGAAGGTGACGTACACGGAAGGCGTGGGCAAAAAAGGTCCGTGCGCCGAGAACGTCAAACCGGCATAGTCTCGACGTTCAGCCGAGAGTTTCTTCTGGCAAGTCAATCAGCCGCTGGGCGCTAGCCCCGGTTCATAACGGTTAGAACCGGACGCTAGCGCGTTCCGGCTGATCACTGCCAGGAATTCTTGCCGCACCCAATTCATGACTGGCGTTGATGCAGTTTCAGCCAGCGTGCGCGGCGGACCCAATAGAAGCGGACGGGTAAGAACAGATCGACGACTTCGTCGGAGATCAGCAAGCCCCCCAGTACCGGCAAGGCCATCGGGGCGAGAATTTCGCCGCCGACGCCACGAGCGAAAACCATCGGGAAGATGGCGATGATCGCGACCCCCTCGGTCAACAGCTTCGGGCGTAAGCGATGGACCGCTCCTTCGATGACCGCTTGGCGGAGTTCTTCCAGCGACTGAATGTTTTCGAGGCCACCGCGCTTCTCGATCGCTTCCCGCAAATAGACCAGCATGATGATGCCGGTCTCGGTGGCCATCCCGAAGCAGGCGATGAAGCCGACCCAGACGGCGACGCTGAAGTCCATCGGCGGTGCGTGCCACCCCTGCATGATCTTCGGGAAGAAGTACATGAAGAAGGCCCCACCGCTGAGTGCTTCGGGGACGGCCAGCATCATGAGCGCGGCGTCGGCGAGGTCGTGATACGTCAGGTACAGAATCACGAAGATCAGCACGATGACGACAGGAAAGACGAACCGCAGCGTTCGAGCGGCGCGGACTTGATGCTCAAACTCACCGCTCCATTCGATGTGAACCCCTTCGGGCAGCGGGACTTTCTCGGCGACGACGCGCTGGGCTTCATCGACGAAGCCGACGATGTCTCGGCCACGCACATTGAGCGTCACGTAATTCAGCAAACGGCCGTTCTCGCTTTTGATCATCGCCGGGCCTTCGACAATCTGGATGTCGGCGACGACCGACAGCGGAATCACGCTGCGACCGGAGAGGGCATGTTGCGGCGTTGACGAGTGGGTTTCGCTGCCCAATGAGGTTGTGGGAGACAGGAAGGAATTGCCGTCGATGCCGCGAGCCGTCTTCGTACCGGTCGTCGGCTTGCCGCTCGACATGCCACCGCTCGCAGCGTTCATGCCACCGGTTGACGAGCTGCTCGACGACATCGAACCAGGACTGATTAGCAGTTTGCCAATCGCCTCTTCGTCTTCACGGCTGGTGCGCGAGTAACGGATGCGGATGGGGAAGCGTTCCCGCTTCTCGACGGTGTAGGTGACGACTCGGCCGCCGAGCGCGACTTCAATTTCGTTTTGAATGTCCTCGACCGAGATACCGTACCTCGCGGCGACTTGGCGTTTGATATCGATTTGTAAATAGCCCTTGCCCATGACCGGTGCGGCAATCGCGTCGCGTGTTCCGTTGATTGGCTTGAGTGCGGATTCAATCTGCTTGCAGACCTTGTCGATCGTGTCGAGGTCCGGGCCAAACACTTTCACGCCGATATCGGTGCGGACGCCGGTCGAAAGCATTTCAATGCGGTTGATGATCGGCTGCGTGAAGATGTTCGACCAACCGGGGACTTGCAGCACGCGACCCATTTCGTCATCCACAAGATCACCTTTCGGTCCTGTTTGGCGGGGCCAGAGGAAGAGTGTCTTGGCAAACGGTGGGTCGAGTTCTTCGCGACGAGCGAGGAACGGGGAGGCAACTTCTAGGCGAGCGGGGGGCGTCAGCCCCCCGGTTGTTCTTGTGAGCGGAATGGCGCTAGCCACCGGTGTCGTGGAGTCGCTGTTGGCGTGCGGATTACCGGCGGCTATCGCCGTGCCGCTCACTGAACCGGGGGGCTGACGCCCCCCGCTCGCCTCGGCGAGTTTGTCGAGCTGCGCCGCGATCACGCGCTTGGCAAACTGCTCGGTCTCCTCACCGTGAGCGGCACCGCTCGTCAGCCCTTTGGCTTGCGCGGTCTTGGCGAGTTCTTCCAGCACATACCAGTTGAACGCTGGAGTGGCTTGATCGAAGAGTTCGTAGTTGACCAGCGCGGCTCGTTCTCGCCAGAGCTTTGTGCGTTGCGCGAGGACGGCCTTGAGCATCTCTCCCGCGAAGGTCCGGTGTTTGGCTCCCAAAGCTTCCAGTGACTGCTGCCACAGCGTGATCGGCAATGACTCTTTGATCTGCAAAGCTTCGGCAACGTCGGTGATTTCGCCCCGCACTTGCAACTCGCGGGCGATGGCCTGGGTCAGTTCTTGGACGTCCTCCAACGCAGGGCTGCGAGCCAACCAGCGTCCGAATCGCGGGGCGAGTTGTTCGGCGAGTTCCTTTGTTCCGGTGAGCCGGGCGGCGTCAGCCCCCGGACCTGTCTGGCGATCGGCATTGTCCGGGGCCTCACGGCCTCCGGCTCGCCAGTTTACTTCTTTCAAATCGCCGGCTCGATGTAATCGTGCGATCGTCTCGTCGACGACATATCGCACCAGCACGGGGCCAAGCTCGTGCTCGAATTCACGATAGCGGCGCAACGAAAGTTCGCGTAACGCTTCGTCGAATCTTTCGAGCGCGTGCTGTGACGTGTCGTTCAGCAGACTCGCCCGCTCGTCTGCGGGAGTGGCTCGATTTAAGAAGCCGCGCCTTTCCAAGAGGTCCAACACAACGCCGGTCTGCTGCGCGGCGTCGTTGAATCGTAAGACACGCTTCGGCCAAAGTTCCTTCGGGCGGAAGTTCACGAACGTCTCAACCATGTCGAGCGGCGCGGGATCGGTGGGCGTGTCGGCTCGGCCGGCTTTGCCAATCACGGACTCGACTTCGGGGAAGCCGCGCAAGAGCGCATCGCGAGCCTTGAGGTCGTCGGCCGACTGCGTGATGCTCGCGCGCGGGACGGAGATGGGCATGTCGAGTGTCGTCCCCTCGTCCAACGCGGGCATGAACGAGACGCCGATCTTGGGGAAGTGATACGCCCACAGCCCAATCCAGAAGAGCGTCACCAGCGACAGGACTTGCCACTTCACGCCGCGCGTGAATAGCACCGTCAGCGAGACGACCAAGCCGAACGTGACCAGAAACGCCGTTCGCCAAGCGTTCTCGGAAGCTCCCATGCCGACGATGGCCTGCAACGGAAACATCCCCGCCGCCAGCACCAGCAACACCGCGAATCCCCACATCACCAGATTCCGGCGTGGCAGCGCCCAGGTCAGCAGCGGTTTGTAGATGTGGATGAAGCTGCGCACGATGGCGTTCTCTTCTTCGCCACGCAGACGGCCTTTCAGAAACGTTGGGATCAGCGCCGGCACGACCGTCACGGAGATGAGCGCCACGCCGATCAATGCGAAACTCTTGGTGAACGCCAGCGGATGGAAATACTTCCCTTCGCGGCCGCTGAGCATGAACACGGGGACGAAGCTCAGCAGCATGATGAGCACCGAAAAGAAGATCGGCCGCCCGACCGTGCGGCAGGCGGGGATGACCAACTCCGTGATGTCGCCGGTGACTTTGTTGTTGCCGAAGTGAGCTTTCAGCGTGTGCGTGGCGTTCTCGACCATCACGATGGCCTGATCGACGAGGATGCCGATCGAGATCGTCAGCCCCGCCAGCGACATGATGTTGGCCTGAATGTCGATGATGTGAAACGTACGCAGCAGCCACATCATCAAGAACGAAAACAGCACGGCCAGCGGCAACGTCACGCAGATGACGAACACGCTCCGCACATGCGACAGGATCAGCAGAATGGCGATCGAAGCGATCAGCATCTCGTGCCACATGACTTCGGTCAGCGTGTGGATCGCTCCGTGAATCAACCGCGTGCGGTCGTAGGCCGGGACGATGTGGACCCCTTCGGGCAAACCGGGCTGCAACTCCTGAATCTTTTCTTTGACTCGTTCGGTGACGGTCAGCGGGTTTTGGCCGTGCCGCATCAACACGACTCCGCCGGTGACTTCGTTGCCGTCTTTCTCGTACACACTGCGGCGGAACTGTGTCCCCAGCAGCACGCGCGCGACATTGCTCACATAGATCGGAGTGCCGTTCACTTCTTTGATGACGGTGGATTCGATGTCGGCCTGACCTTTGATCCAACCGACGCCGCGCACGATGTATTCGGCGTTGTTCTTTTGAATGACGCCGCCGCCGGCCGGGACGTTGCTCCGCGCGACCGCCGCATACAGTTCGCCGAGCGTGATGCCGTAAGTTCGCAACGAATCGGGCTGCACGTCGATCTGATATTCCAACGGCAGTCCGCCAACGATGGCGACATCCGCGACACCGGCCGCTGAGGTGAGCTGCGGAGCGATGTAGAATTTGTTGAGCGCCCAGAGGCGGGGAGGGGAGGAGGGGAGGAGGTGAGGAGGTGAGGAGAGAGGCGACTCCTCACCTCCTCTCCTCCTCTCCTCCTCTCCTTGAAACTCAACCGTGTACCAAAAGATTTGCCCCAGCGCCGTCGCGTCGGGAGCGAGATACGGCACGACTCCCGATGGCAAATACGCTCCGGCTTGGCCCAGCTTTTCGGTCACGCGCTGACGGGCGAAATAGAAGTCGATGTCGTCGTCAAAGATGATCGTGATCATCGAGAAGTTGAACTCGCTTGAAGACCGCACGGCCTTCACTCCCGCCAGTCCTTGCAGCTTGCGAGACAGCGGGTACGTCACCTGATCCTCGACCTCGCGAGGACTGCGACCCATCCAGTCGGTGAAGACGATGACTTGGTTCTCGCTCAGGTCCGGGATCGCGTCGATGGGCGTATCGAACACGGCATACACCCCGCCGATCGACAATGCGACCGCGAGGACCAGCACGAGAAACCGGTTGCGAATCGAGGCTTCGATGAGTTTTTCAATCATGAGTTGACCGTGAAACTTGAATTGTGTTGAGTTCGTTAAACCGGACTTGATGTTGTCAAACCGATTGCCTCATAATCTTTTCACGATGAAAACAATCACCATCAATTTGGAAGAGCCGGTAGTCGACGCGATCACGGAGTACGCTCAGAGAACTGGACGCTCGACAGACGATGTTGTGGCCGAAGCGGTCGAACACTTCCGTCTCACTCGTTGGCGACCACGGCATTCTTTGCGTGATTTCAAGCCGCTCAATTTGCAGCTCAAACATCCGGACGCATGGAAAGTGGACGACATTCTGGACGAGATGATCAATCATGATCGGGATTGATTCATCGTTCTTGGTTGGCCTTGAGACCCAGGGCCATCCGTTCGCCTGCGCTTGCCGAGAGATGTTCGATCTTCTGACTGCCAATTCGGAAACGCTCGCATTGCAGCCGTCGGTGTTATCGGAATTCGTCCATACGGTCACCGATGCGCGTCGCCTGACATCGCCGTTATCCGTCACCGAGGCGTTAGATCGGGCTTGGGAGTGGTGGAATGCCGAGGGGCTGGTCCAAGTGTTTCCCAACGCGGAGAGCACGGAGTTATTCTTAGCATGGATGCTCAAATATCGCTTGGGCCGCAAACGTCTCAATGACACGCAGTTGGCGGCGGCATATTGGACTGCCGACGTGAAGCGCATCGTGACGCTCAACGCGAAGGACTTTGCGGTGTTTGACTGCTTTGAAATCATCGTGCCGACTCCTTCGTCGCCGCCTGCCTGAGCTTCTCGACTTTGGAGAGCGTCGCCTTGGGGTCTTTGAGCGCGTCTTCTTCGCAGCCGGCGCAGCACAGGAAGACCGGTTGGCCTTCGATCAGGATTTTGAGCGGCGTTCCCATCGAGCCCAGTTCGCTCTTGGGCAACACGGCGCAGAACTTTTGTTTCTGGGCCGCCTCGCGATCAGCGGGACTGAGCTTGGCCAACGCCTTCGCGATCTTTTCCTGCTTTTGTAGGTTGGGATTCCATCCCGACCGATCGTTCGGGTCGGGACGGAGTCCCAACCTACTTTGAGTTTCCCCGCCAACCCTCATCCGCGCCCGCAGGTCCGCGACTTTTTTCAGCGTCGCGTCGGCTTCTTTCGCGGCTGGTTTCGCGCAGGCGTTGCAGCAGACGAAAACCGGTTGATCGTTGACCATCACTTTGATCGGCACACCCATTGAGCCGAGCCGGCTCTCGGTCAGGACGGGGCAAAACTTTTGCGACGCTGCGAGCTTGCGATCCTCCGGGCTGAGCTTGGCGAGCGCGAGGTCGATCTTCGCGTCGGTGTCTGGCGGAGTGGACGGCCTCACGTTCTTCGACGGAGTTGAACTGCCGCCGCTGCTGCCGCCGATGTAGATTGAGCCGGCTGCGGGATTCAATCGCGTCTCGGCATCGACCAGGAAGGAACCGCTGGTGACGATCAACTCGCCGGCCTCCAAACCGCTCAGCACCGGAAAGAATGTCACGTCATTCGGTCCCGCCATGCGCGGTCCAAGTTGGACGAGTACGCCCTCGAACTCGCCCGGCAGCACTTGGCGATAGACGATCTTCTGCCGGCCCGTGTCGATGATTGATCCTTCGGGAACAGCCAGCACTTCGCCACGGTCCAGTCGTTCCAGTTGCTCTTGGCGAGCGGGGGGCGTCAGCCCCCCGGTTGATGGCGGCGTTGGTTCATCAGGCGTTGCTGGATCAACCGGGGGGCTGACGCCGCCCGCTCGCCTGTTGAGTTCCGCGACCGCGCGAGCAATCGCTGGTACGCGAGCCGGCGGCACCTCAATCAGCACTTCCGCTGTCGTGCCGGGACGCAGCTTGTGGCCGGGATTCGGTATCTCGAATCGCACCGTGACCGTCCGCGTTTCTTGATCGACGTGCGGGTAGATGAATGACAGGAATCCGTGGAACGGTTCATCCGGGAACGCCTGAGTGGTTGCCATGACCGGCAGCCGCTCGGCACTCACGTCGCCATGTTGTTCGGCGGGGAGAAACCGGAAGTCGTGCTCGTAAACTTGCGCCTGAATCCAGACGGAGGAAAGATCCGCGATGTCGTAGAGCGGCATCCCTTCCTCGACGTACTGCCCCTCGCGGACGTACTTCTTGACGATGTGCCCGGGGATCGGCGAGCGAATTCGCAAGTGCGTGTTCGACTCGCCGGTTTTCAGGATGCCGTCGATCTGTTCGTCGCTGATGTCCAACAAGTGCAAACGGTTTCGCGAGCTCTTCAACAGGTCCGCATTGTTCCGTTTCTGAGCATCCAGCAGCGTCTGCACCGTGACATTGAGTTCGGGACTGTAAATCGAAGCGAGTTCGTCTCCCGCTGCCACGAGCTTGCCAGTCTCCGATGAAATCAGACTGTCGATGCGCCCCTTCACACGAGCGGAAACGGTCTTGAATCCGCGTTCGTTGAAGTCCACATAACCGACCGCCGTGATCTGCTTTGTGAGCGGCACATACGCGACGGCCCACGTTTGAACCCCCGCGAGCACGACTCGATAAGGCGACAATTGCACGCGGCTGACCACCCCCGCCGGCAGTGCCTCGTCGCTCGCATTGCCTTTCTTCCGCTTCGACAGCGGCATGAAGCAGACCGGGCATTTGTCTTTACCGTTGTCACGCACGACCGACGGGTGCATCGGGCAGAACCACTCCGCATCGCCAGCGACATGCACAGCATCGCCCACCGGCCGAGTCAACTTCTCATAATGAGCGACCAGCGTGTCCCATTGCGTGATCCCCGCTCCGATCGCCACCAGCACCGCCACGAATCGCAGTCGAGCCAGCTTCACGAGAATGATGAAATCGAACCACCACCACGCCTTTCGCCAACCCTTGAGATGCGACGGTGCTCGCAAGCCCCCTTCGTCAATCGACGGTGCTGCGCGTTTGAAATCCGACATGATGAACTCCTTGAAAGCGCCACGCACACACGCGGCACGAAAGACAGCCAATCGACTCGCACGGTGGAACGTCACAGACGCCCAATCCGGAGCCGATCCCCAAGAGGCGGCGCGAAACACGCCGCACACATCAGCGGATTAGATCACCAAATGCTCAAAGACAATGACTCGGTCGAGCGGTGGTCTCTCACTACAGACACGCGACCAACCGTTCTGCCGAGTGGTCTGCGAATTCACCCAAGCCTGCCAATCGCCAACGATCAGCGGCAGCCACAAACTCGCGACATCGAACTCCGAAATGTCGATCGGTTTGGTCAGCGTCGGTGCCGTCACTTGCCTGAGCGTGCAGCAACTTCCCGTTTTCAGATTCCGGAACTGCTGGCACGTCGGACAGCCCGATGTCGGTCCCGTTTTTCGTGCGGCCCGCGTTTTCTCAGGCGACGCCGAATGCTGCCGGCAGCACGGCTTCATCATCGAGGAATCTTCCGAGCGGGATTCGCCCAACTCGCGGAAGCAACATTCGCTGAAGAGCTGTCCTTTGGCCGCCGCGCACTGGCATTCCATCTGTGGTAGTCCCGCGCCGAGGATGAATGGGGTCATCCCGATGACGAGCACTTTCCAGAGGATTTGGCGGACAGAATTCATCAAATCACCGTAGCGAACAGCCGGCCTGATTACGTGGTTTCGATGCCAATGACACGGACTGATTTCATGCGATTCGCGATTTTTGTCAAGGTGGCCTCGAAACTCGTTTGAGATCGACCGCGAATTTCAATGGCCGTGAAGTCTCAATCGAACTCAAGGAAAGTCACGGACCACCGAGCACTGTGTTCTGTTTAGCTCAGCGGCAAGACTGCGCCGTCGCAGATTGGAAATGAGCGGCCGAGCATGTCTTGAATTTCGGTTCGCGGGGAAATTCCCAGCGCGGTGAAGATCGTGGCGTGGACATCGGGCGGAGCACAGGGCAGGTTCTTGGGGAACGCTCCTTTGCTGTCGGTGCTGCCGTAAACTTGCCCCCCTTGGATGCCGCCACCCGCGAAGGCGATCGAGTACGCATCGGGATAGTGATCGCGGCCGGCTGAGCCGTTGATGTGGGGCGTGCGACCGAAGTCGGTCAGCACGACGACCAGCGTTTCGCCGAGTGTGCCACGCTCGGTGAGGTCTTGCAGCAACGCGGAGGTGCCGCGATCGAACACCGGCAGCAGACGTTTTTTCAAACGGTTGAAGTTGTCGCCGTGAGTATCCCACATGTCGCCCGACGCGCCGTTGAGGTCGCCAGCCGCACAGCAGACTTGGACGATCGGCACGCCCGCTTCGGTCAAGCGCCGAGCCAGTAGCAGACTCTGGCCACCGATGTGGTTGCCGTACAACTCGCGAACTTTCGGCGATTCCAGATCGAGATTGTACGCTTGCTTGACCGCCGCGCCGGACAAGATGTCTTCCGCCAGCGTGTGAAAGTGTTGAAAGCCATCTGTGCTGGCCAGTGGCTGCTCCGGCCGTTGCAGCGATGCGAGCAAACTCCGTCGCGCGGTCAGCCGGTTCAGATCGACGTCATTCAGATTGAGCACCTCGGAACCGAGCGTGCGCGACACCCCGCCGAATTCTTCTCCTTTCGGAGTTCGCATGATAATTGGATCGTATTTCACACCGAGCCATCCGCCGTGTTCACCGGCCTGCAGCGTCCCGTTATCGACCAACGGATAGGGCAATCGCACGGCGGGCGGAACTCCGCGTGGAGCCGTTCGCAGTTTGGAAATCATCGCCGCGATCGACGGCCAATCCTCACGCATCGGCGGGATGTTGCCGGCTCGCGGAGGCTTGTGGCCCGTCAGATTCCAATACATGCCGCGACCGTGAGCCGCATCGTCGTGATGAATCGACCGCACGATCGCCAGCTTGTCGGTGTGCCGAGCCAACAGCGGCAAGTGCTCGCCGATCTCGATGCCAGGGACGACCGTCGCGATCGGTGAGAACTCGCCACGCACTTCAGCCGGGGCATTCGGCTTCAAATCCAGGCACTCCAAATGACTCATTCCACCCCACAAATAAATGATGATGCACGACTTTGCTTGACCGGGAGTCACGGTCTTCGTCGCTGGCGAATCGCCGCTCGCCGCGGCCGATCGAAACTGCAAGAAGTTCGGCAGTGACAGCCCACACATTCCAGCGCTCGTCGCCAGCACCCGCCGACGAGTCAACTCGAACGCGGGAAAGGGAGATCGCAAGTCACGTTTCATGGCCGGCATGTCGTCCTCATCGCTTGGAATGGAGGCAACCTCTCGCAGGGACCAATACATCATCGGCCAGACAGACTAGCACGTCCTGATCGGGCTGGGAAATTGTCTTCCGCAGCTATCGCAGTTCACTCCACCAGATTGTCACTGCACTCGGGGAGGCAGTCTGTGAGTCCCGAAAACAACCGGCGGCGATGTCGATGTCCCCGTCATTGTCGAAGTCCGCAAGTTCGAGTGTCGCATGGATGCAGTTCCCTCTTTCGATCGTATGTCGCAGGAACTCCCCCGGCTGACGTTGTTCGAGCCAGATGAGAGAGTCGAGCTGGCTGGCGACGGCTTCGTTGCTGGATGTCGAAGGTAAAAGAGAGCCTGCCGCAATATCGAGGTCACCGTCCCCATCGAGATCGCCCGTCAAGGCTCGGTGAACGCCAGGCATCGAGATGAGTCGGTGTGGCACGAATGGAAACCGTCCCGTGTTTTCCAGCCATTGGATGCCGTGATAGGGCTTAATCAGATGACTGTCGAAGGTGTCACCATTGGTGTAGAGCACGTCCTGATCGCCGTCGCCATCGAGATCGATCAATTGGATTCCGCTGGAGCCGAAGGCGGGATCATCGGCTGTCGAGACATGCTGTTTTTCAAAGACACCGTTTCCTCGATTGAGGAATGCTTCAATGACTTCAAACTCTTGACTGACCACGGCCACAAAGTCCGGGCGACCATCTTGATTCAAATCGACGACGGGCACATGAATCGCGCCCGGACGCGAGTCGAGAACGTGTGGCACAAACTGCGGTGATCGCGCATCGCCGTCGTTCCGCAGCCACAGAATTCGGCCCGTCTTATGCCAGCCAAATTCGGCGACCACCAAATCCAAGTCGCCATCACCATCGAAGTCCGCCGGTTGCACATCGGCAACTCGCCCCATGTTTTCGCACAAAGGCTGGCCGACCTGCGATTGACCACCGTCTTGGAAATCCGGCAACCAAATCACTCGGCCTTGGTCGTGGTCGGCGGGCTGGAAGCTGCCCAAGTCGGCGACCACCAGATCCGGCTTGCCGTTTCCATTTAAGTCGCAGACGCTGGCTGCGGCGGGGTTCCTGAGTGTGGCAATCAGTCGCAGAAAGTGTTCTGGTGACGCTGGCTGACACCAAAACACGCCGCCTCCTGCCATGTCGCTGACGAGCAGATCTGGTGCGGGATTCCTGCTGCGCGGCAAGCGGCCGACAAACGAAATTGCGGGCGATGTGAATTTGCCAGCCGTTTGTGGAAGAACGATCTCCGATGACCGAAACGAAATTCGATTTGAACCGGGCACCGTTTGTGATTGCCGAATTGCCAACGTCCCCGGAGCCTGCGTGCGAAAGTATTCCACCACCGACTGCATCGGTGGTGGAGAGAGATCTTTTCTTCCCGACTGATCGTAAAAGTCATAGCCTCGTTTTACTTCATCGTACCAGGCGGCCTTCGGGAAGCTGTCCGGCTTCGGCATGACGTGACACGCACTGCAAAAGGCGACAATCGCCGGAACGGTTTGGTCCGATGAACCGGCGACGCGCGGCGGTTCGTGTGCTGGCGTTTGAGGTGGTGCATCCGACGTTGATCGCGTCCTGGACCACAGCCCTGAGACAACCACCGCGACGGCGATTGCCGCCAACCCGATCAACCAGGATTTCCTCATTCGCGACGGCGTGGTGCGAGTGTCTGCCTTAAGATACGGTGAAGAGGATTCGTGATTGATCATGAGGTCGATTCGAAACAACGGCACATTGCAAGTCAATGATTGACAAACTTCGATGCGGCCCGTAAACCGCTTTGCATCTTGAATTTTTTGCCAAACGTGTGTCGTTATGTGACCATCAGTTTTTGGAATCAATTCGGTTGTGAAAACTTTGAGCAACTTTCACGGTGAATCACGTCGGTCCTCTTCAATCCCAGTTTTCTGAAAGGTCGGGACATGTTGCAGCACAAACGCCGGTTGGCATTCACCCTGATTGAGTTGCTCGTCGTCATCGCGATCATCGCGGTTTTGATTGCCTTGCTCTTGCCGGCTGTGCAGCAAGCCCGCGAAGCGGCGCGACGGTCTCAATGCAAGAACAACCTCAAACAATATGGCCTGGGGTTGCATAACTATCACGACACGAATGGCATGCTTCCGCCTGCCGGCGCAAATTGGGGGAGTCCCCAACTTGGTTGGCAACCCAAAATTCTGCCCTTCATGGATCAGATCCAGATCTTCAAAAAACTCGACATGAATTTGGCAACGGCCTGGGATACCGTGATGCCCGATGGTCGTCGCGCGAGGCAGATCAATGCCCCGTATACACGATGTCCGAGCGACCCTTCGAATAAAATTGCCGCCGGCGAATTCAACGGCTGGGCTCAATCGAGCTATGGGGGCAATCTCGGTTCTCAGAGAACCCCGTCCGCCAATGGTGGCTGCAACCAATACATGACACCCGGCGTGAATTACGAGTCAACGCAGGGATCTGCCGATCACGGAAACACGACCAGCCCATCAACTCTTTCAGGCCCGTTTGGCCGGCTGGGACCAACCATCAAGTTTGCTCAAATTTCGGATGGATTGGCGAGCACATTTCTCGTTGGCGAAATCTTGTCTGATTGTCACGACCACGATGGAGGCTGGTGGCAATACAATGGGATGGGAAATGCCCATGCCTCGACCGCCGCTCCCTTGAATCTCATGTGTACCTGCCCGTCGCTTAATACTGCCACACCAGCCTCAGCACCGCGCTGCTTTCCCGGCGGAACCGACTGCCGCACTGTGTCGAACTGGAACTACTCCTGGGGCTTTAGGTCGGCCCACAAAGGGGGAGCCCATTTCTTGATGGCAGACGGCACCGTTCGGATGATTAATGAGAATCTCGATTACCAGACTTATCAGCGTCTCGGCGGACGGGCAGATGGGAAAACTATCAGTAATTTTTGATCGATGTGTCGCGTCGTAACTCTCTGAATGGCCTCAGTGGCTCGATCGTCTTCGTCGTGTGTTTCCCCAGCTTTTTCTGGATGCCCAACAGGGAGAGAATCGTGTCGAACCGATGGCTGTCGTTACTGGTTGTGCTCTGCGCTTCAATTTCTGGATGCGGTGAGGAAGTAGGCGGCCCCGACTTGGCTGAGGTTTCGGGAACCGTGAACTATCAGGGTAAGCCGCTTGCCGGGGCGAATGTGACGATGGTCAGCGCTGGCGGGCATTTATCGACGGGATCGACGACCGCCGACGGCAAATTCAAGATGACGACTGGAGGCCGTTTAGGTGTGCCTCTCGGCAAGGCAAAAGTTGGGGTTTCCAAAGTTGCAGCGGCAGAGGTCAATATCGACGTCGCGAGCATGAAGCCGGAAGACATGCAGAAGATGCAAATTGAGGGGGGAGGCAAAGCAAAAGATTTGACTCCGAAGAGTGAGATTCCTGAGAAATATGCCAATCCGGACAAGAGTGGATTCGTTGCAGACGTCGTTGCAGACGTCAAGAAAAACGCCTTCACCTATGATTTGGTCGATTGATTTGGGGCGCTAATTCCTGACCCCAACTGGGACGGCTCTGGCCGACTGCAATGTTGAAGTGGTGCTTCTCCCAGCGTCGGTGGATTTTCTTTTTCGCCAGTGTTCTTGTTGTGGGTTTGGCTGTCGTCGGCCCGCGAGTTTATTTGTGGCGTCAAATGACCGTAGCGCGCCAAACGCTGGCGACTGGTCGACCGGATGCTGCCATTCCGATCCTGGAACGGACGGCGGCGTTCGCACCTGACAACGCCGAGGTGCATTATCTACTGGCCGTCGCCGAGCGTCGTTCCGGACATCTGGATCGCGTTTCGTCGCCGCTGCGGCGCGCGGCAAACCTGGGTTGGTCGAAGGACGACATCGAGCGACAGTCGTTACTGGCAATCGCTCAAAGTGGCGACGTCAACACGACCGACGCCAGGTTAAAAACGATCATGGTCCGTGGGGCCAGTGATGAAGCTGCCGAAGAAATCTACGAGGCACTCGCGATTGGATATCTAAAAACCTATCGCCTGAAAGAGGCTTGGGAGTGTCTCAATTCTTGGAGCAGTTGGCAGCCGCAGGCCATTTTTCCCAAAATCTGGCGAGCGGATATCTGTCATCGGATCAACAATCGCCCCGGCGAGGAATCCGAGTACCGAGCCATCTTGGCCATCGATCCAAAGCACTGCGAAACACGCCGACGTTTGGCCGACGCCTTGAAGGATTCCAATCGCGTTGAAGAGGCGCAACAGGAGTACGAACGCTGTTTACAGACCTGCGCACCGACTCCTGAATTGCTCATCGGATTGGCTGAGTGCCATCGACGACTGGCGCAGGCTCGGTCTGCCGTTCCGCTCTTAAAGCAAGCGCTGGGCCTGAAATTGTCCGCGGTTCAGCGCGCGGCGGTGTTATCCGAATTGGGCCAGATCGATGCGGACGAGGGACGCTCCCACGATGCCATCGCGAAACTCGAAGAGGCGACACGCCTCGCGCCCTACCAGGCACCGATCTTGTACTCGCTCTCTCAAGCCTATGCCCGGTCGGGAAACGAAGTCCGCTCGCGCGAGTTGCTGGAACAATCAGAACGGGTCCGCTCACAGAGCCTTCGCGTCGATGAAATCACGCTGCAGTTGCTGAAGACTCCGAACGATGCCGATCTGCGCTTCGAGGCCGGCAAGATCATGATGGACCTGGGAATGAAAGAGGAGGGGGCGGGTTGGCTCCGAACGGCGATTCAGATTCAACCAACTCATCGGTTGGCACTGGAAGCTTTGGCGGCCTATGAAGCGGAGGTCTTCGCCAGGTGATTTGAGTTTGTTATCCGCGTCACCGAAATTAGCCGCGCGGCGCTAGCCCCGATTCAAAACGTGTAACCGGGGCTGGCGCCGCGCGGCTAATTCTCGGAATGCGGATTACGGGCTCGAAGTCGGCTTCAATGCTTGTGCGGCATCGCGCCAGATGGCGGCGAGTTGTGTTTTGCCAAGCTGATCACAGACAGACGCCAACTCGTCTCGCAATTCGGCGTTGTTTGGTTCGTTGATCACACGCTGATTGAGATCGACGAGTTGCTGCATCAAGGTGCGGGCGGCGTTGCTGCGTTCCAAAAAGCGGTCCGCTTCGGTTTCGTGACCCAGCCGGCGATGGACCAAGGCCAGTTCGTACAGAGCCTGATGGTTGAACGGATCGGCCTGTACGATCTGTTGCAGCGGTGGCAGAGCGTCTGGATTTCGGCCTTCGTCGAGAGCGATGCGCGCGACCTGCCACAAAACATTGGGATCGTCGGGCGCATCGGCTTGAGCCTGTTGTAACTTCTGTTTCGCTTCGTCTTTTCGGTTGATGCTCCACAGGCACTCAACCGCGAGAGTGTGGTGTTCAACGTTTCCGGCTGGCCAGGAACCATTCAGGGTCTTTAACGCCGCCTCATAGTCGTTGTGCTTCATTTGGGCACTCGCCAGTTCGAGCCGAATTTCCAACGCCACCTCAGGTGTTGGATTCCGCTGCAAGGCTTGCTGATAATCCTGGATGGCCTCTTTGTATCGTTCAAAGTCCTTGTGGATCAGGCCGAGCAACCGGTGAGGCGAGGAGTCCCTCGGCAAGAGTCGCGCGAGTTCTTTCAAGTGCGTCTCTGACTGAGCAAAAGCGCCCAGATCAAAGTAAATCGCACCTAACCAACGATGTGCCTCTGCATGATCCGGGTGTACTCGCAAGAGTTCCTGCGCGATCTGCGCAGCTTCGACCCAGTGCTTGAGCTGGTACCGTGCTTCGCACAACAGCAGCAATGCCTGCTCTTGCGGTTCACCGTCGGTGCGTACTCGCGACAATTCGGCGATCGCTCCACGCGGATCGCCCGACCGCAGCAGGAGGCCACCGCGCAGAATTCGTACCTGATTCACGTGCGCCGAGCTTTGCCGAAGCCGCCCGATATGCCGCGAGACCGCCGCCCACTCGCGACGAGCCAAGGCCGCCTGACCGAGACGGAAGTCTTCGTCCGGCGACGTGTGCAACCACAAGGTCGCACCGACAGCGATCGCCACGCTCAGGCACGACAGTAAGGCCAGCAGTTTTGTTCGGCGAGTCATCGGGGCACGGAATTCTGAAACGTCATTAGCAAGTGAAAACAACGAGAGCTGTTCTTAGTTTTGAATCGCAATTGGGGAGTTGAGCTTGAGCGATCGCATTTCAGTCGGGGGAGGTCTCTCAAACAAGCGAGCGATCGGTCGTTCTCTCCTCAGAATTCCAATACGCTGGAGTTCGAGAGACGCTATTGTTCAGACTCGACGTCGCGAATGGGATTCGCGACCGCCTCGACTTTTGCGAGGGTGCCTGACCCCTGATTCTTACTTGGACAGAGCGGCACATGAATTCGCCCCGCCCGATTTTTCAGAGTGCGTGCTGGCTCCCTCTGAGCCTGCTGTTGATCGTTGTTGGTTGCTCGAAATCCTCAACTCCGCTGACTCCGAGTGGCGGCGTGGGGGCGTCGAAAACAGCCAGCACTTCGACTTCGATGATTCGGTTTGAAGAAGTCACGGCGTCCTCCGGTGTGAGCTTCACCTACCGCAATGGCGAAGAGGCGGGAGAGGTCGCGATCTTGGAGTCGCTCGGCGGCGGCGTGGGACTCTTTGATTTCGATGGCGATGGCGACCTTGATCTCTGCCTTCCCGGAGGGGGCCACTACACCGACAAAAAGAGGAACGGCAGACGCGATGTCATCGGCTGGCCGCACGCCATCTATCGCAACGACGGCGATTTTCATTTCACTGACGTGACTAAATTCACCGGAGCGACGGCGTCACCGTACTACAGCCACGGTGTGGCGGCAGCGGATTACGACAATGACGGCTTTTGCGATCTGCTCATCACTGGCTACGGCGGAGTGCTGCTGCTGCACAACCAAGGGGACGGCAGTTTTGAAGAGTGTGCCAAACCGACCGGCATGACCGACAGCCTGTGGAGCTCATCGGCCGCATGGGGTGACTTCAACAAAGACGGAGCGCTCGACATCTACATCGCGCATTACGTGAATTGGTCCTTCGACAATCATCCCTTCTGTCCGGGTCCAAAGAGCGGGACGCGCGAGTCGTGCCCACCGCGCGACTTCAAGGGCCTGCCCGATGTGCTGTACTTCAGCAATGGCGACGGCACGTTTCGCGATGTCTCTTCGGAAAGCGGGCTGCAACCGGATGGCAAGGGGCTGGGAGTCATGGCCGCGGATTTCGACCTGGATGGTGATGTCGATGTTTACGTCGGCAACGACACGGTCGCCAACTTTCTGTTTCGCAACGACGGCACTGGCAAGTTCGAGGAGATCGGCCTCATCAGCGGCACGGCGCTCAGTCAAACCGGTTCGCCCGATGGCAGCATGGGAGTGGATGTCGGCGACTTCAATTTGGACGGCTTGCCCGATCTGTGGGTCGCCAACTTCGAGCGTGAGAGCATCGCGCTGTATCGCAACGACGGCAATTGTTTATTCCGGCATGTCAGCCAGGGGGCCGGCGTGACGGCGGTGGGAGCGTTGTACGTCGGCTGGGGCACGGCGTTCTGCGACTTTGATAACGACGGCGATGAAGACACGTTTGTCTCGAACGGCCATGTGATCCGCTATCCGGAGAACGCGCCGATTCGTCAGCCGCCGCTGCTATTCGAGAACCACCAGGGCAAACGGCTGGAAAACATCGCCCCGACAGTCGGCTCGTATTTCACCGAGCCTCATCAAGGCCGAGGCAGCGCAGCGGGTGACCTGGACCGCGACGGCGATCTGGACTTGGTGGTGTCCTGCGTGAATGAGCCGGTCGCACTGCTGTCCAACACCACTCACACGAATCAGCACTGGATTTCGCTGCGGCTGATCGGCCGCCAGAGTCCACGGTTGCCCATCGGGACGATCGTGAAACTGACGACGTCGCGCGGCGAACAGATGCGGCAGATCAAAGGGGGCACGAGCTACGGTTCGACCGTGGATTCGCGTCTGTACTTTGGCCTTGGCACGGAAGCGAGGGCGGAGAGCGTCATTATTCAGTGGCCCTCTGGCGAGACACAGACCGTGCCGATGCTCGACGGCGACCGCGCGTGGGTCATCGTCGAGCAGTCCCCGCCCGTGTTCGATCGTTGATGACAATTGGGCAAAACGAATTCGTCCACGAGTTTTCCTGCGACTGCATCCCAGATCATCACCAACGCCAATTCGAGTCGAATGAGCCCGAATCACCGTGCTGACCCGCATCTTGTCGGTCGATTGTGGCACCAGTACCATCGAGCGACATCGGTAAGAACTTCGCGGCGTTCCAAGCGGTGAAGGCGAATGAACCCAGTCGTTCGACCCGGAATCTTGAGGGCCGATTCAACGGCGAACTGAGGGCGGTTATGGCGAGGGGCAAGCTATTGTGGTGCGCGCTTGCGGGAGTGTGTGGAACACTCGGGGCCTGGTGGTTGGTGGCTTTGATTCTGAACCGAAACCCGTCACCGACGAGTCTGCCGCAGAATTCTTCTCAATTGGGTGCGAGCAGCGTTCCGGTGACCGACGCCGATTTTGTGGGGAGCAAGGTCTGTGCGACATGTCACGGTCACATCTCGGAGACCTATCGTCAGCATCCAATGGGACGTTCGCTGGCAACCCCGCATGAGGCAACCCCTATCGAGAACTTTGACGTCACTGAGTTTTCTCCGCCGGGACCGCGACGCTATCAGATCGAACGAACGGCAGACGGCGTTCGACACCACGAGATGCTCGCGGATGAAGACGGCTCCATGCTGTATGACCAGAGCGTCGAAGTCGCTTACACGCTGGGGTCTGGCAAGCGCGGGCGAGCGTATCTGATTGAACACGACGGGATGCTCTTCAAGTCGTCGGTCGCCTGGTTTTCTCTCCCGAAGGAGTGGGGGTTGTCGCCCGGCTACCCGGCCGAACAGCACAAACGGTTCGAACGGCGGATCACAGATGGCTGCATCAACTGCCATGCCGGCCGCATGAAGGTCCATCACACGGCCCCCGACACTTATATGAAGCCGGTCGTGACTGAGTTGGCGATCGGATGCGAACGGTGCCACGGCCCCGGACGAAAGCACGTTGAGGCACAGAAATCGGGGACACTCGCGGCGCTGGCCAATGACCGCATCGTCAATCCCGCCAAACTGGACTCGGCACGGCGCGAAAGCATCTGTGCTCAGTGCCACTTACATGGCAAGGCGACGGTCGTGCGTACCGGCCAGAAGGTTTTCGATTTTCAACCGGGACAACTCCTGGAAGACAACCGCATCGTGTATGTGACGCCGCCGGGGACGGCCAGTGAATCTGCGACGAACGCACTCAGCCAAGTCGAGCAGATGGCAACCAGCGTCTGCTTTCAGAAGAGCGCTGGCCGCATGGGCTGCACTTCGTGTCACGACCCGCACTCTCTTCCCGCACCGGAATCGAAAGTCGAGTTCTATCGCGCGAAGTGCATCACCTGTCATGAGACTCGCGGTTGCGGACTGCCGACCGAGCAGCGACTTGCTCGTGAAGCAACCGATTCGTGTGTCGCGTGCCACATGTCGCCCGTCCTCCACGTCGGAAACATTTTGCATGTCTCATTCACCGATCATCGGATTCTGCGCCGTCCAAACAGCGATCAGTCCGGAGAGAAGGCACGCTCACCAGCCGCCAGCGAATACGCCGTCTTTGACAACGCCGATCGACGCCTGCCGAAACACGAACTCGACCGCGCCAACGCCTTCCTGCTACTAGGGGGAGTGGATCGCAAGACTCCCACAGCGAGCGACGCACGACGAGCGGAGCAGATGCTGTTGCCGTTGCTGCAAACGCAACCCAACGACATCGACATCCTGGAGAATCTCGGTGCCACTTGTCTGATCCAGGGCCGCTCCTTTGACGCTTCCGAATGGTGGAAGGAGGCGCTGACGGTGGACCCTCGTCGCGAGTCTGTGCTCGAACACCTGGCGCTGTTGTCCTTCGACCAACGGCAGCTCAAGCCGGCACGCGAGTATCTGCAACGCTACGTCGCCGTGAATCCGTGGCATGGTGCCATCTACGGGCGTTTCGCCGGCGTGCTCGGAGCACTGGGGGAATGGCCAGAAAGTATCGCCGCCGCCGAACGCGCACTGGAATTGAATCCCACACTGATTCAGTTGCATGGCTGGCTGGCGAACGCCTACCAGCAAGTCGGGAACTCGGCGGAAAGTGAACGACATCAGCAATTGCTCATCCGCATGCAGAATCGAATGCCGAGCGCTGACCAGCCTCCACAGAATTAGAAAAACGATTCGATACTACCTGAGAAATGCGGTGCCCTCCGATCGAGACTCGGAAAGCTGACGCTCATCACCACGAACGCCCGATTGAAGGCGGTCACCGCCTCGTCAACCTGGCCCAGTTGGCCGTGAGCGTTCCCCAGCGCAATCTCCAGGCCAGACAGATCGCTCTCCTTGAGTTGCAGTTGGAAGGGAGCGGCTTCGATGACGTCGGCGGATGCCACAGCGTCGCGAGTTCTTCATGCGACAACAGAAAGCCGCGACCGCGAGGCGGACATGCCGGACCGCGACGGATCGGCCCCAACCGGAATGTCGCCAGCCGTGATTTGGTGAACGCTCCAAACGCTCCGGCCATCTGGCGGATTCGATCGCTCGCTTCACGCTGACGCTCGGCGGGAGCCGTGACGATCAGGCGAATCTGTGACTCGAACAAGTGTCCGCCGACTTTTTCGCTCGCCGCTTGCAGGTCATCTTCGCGGTCATGCTGACGGCTGGTCGAGGTTTCGAGGGTCGTTCGTGTCGGTTCCCCAGACGCCGAGGCAATGACGCCCAAAATCCACGCCGGCAACCAGCCGTGCGATCGCGTGATGTGCCGAGCGTAGTAGCGAGCGAGTCGGTGGTGGTGGCGGAAGAATTCGCGGTCGAGCCGCTGCACAGCATGCGCAGCTTGGTAACAGCGTCGTGCCTTCGCGGGTGAGACAACGATCTCGATGCGACACTGCATTTGCTCGTCCGGTTTGATCGCATCGCAGGATGCCGTTGATCGGATCGGCGAAGTTCCGGTTGAGCATGTCCTCGAACTGCGCGTGCCGCAGAATCGGGAAGAGTTCCGGAGCCAATTCTAAATCGGCGGTCCACGTCTCCCATCCGCTGGGACACGGATCGTTCGGCTCGACGGCGGTGATGGAACAGTTCGGATAGTTCGCCGTGATCGGGCCAACGATGAACTCCTCCATTGTGTGGAGTGATCGCAGAAAGAGAGCGACTCGTCCCTCCTGCGTGCCAAACTCCAGCGACATCGCCTGTCTCAGGTGATTCGCCTGATGAATCGCCGCCAGCGCCTTCTCCATATATCTGGGGCCGCGTTCGTTGGTGGCCGGAGCAGCAAGAGAAATCGGCATGGCGACAGCAGATTAGCTCATCGCAGCCCCACACGTCTCATCCTCCGATTGCCTCAGGGGATGATGGCACATTGATTTCTGGGACTCGTTGACGACAACGCGTTCAAAGTGGCCTGCGGGAAATCCTGATTCGCACATTCCCTGCGTCGGTTGATGCAGCCGGAGCAGCCCAACGTACAATTCGGGCCTCCCGGTCAAACCCTGCCGAGGGCTCACTATTTGGATGCGATTCGCGATCGTTTTCATTTCAGGAGACGATAAACTTCAAAACGAATTGGCCCCTGACATTTGAGAATCTGGACCGAAGTGCTCGCTAGCGAGCGCCTCACCGAACCGGCACTGGACCGTTTGACCCACCGCTGCCAAATCCTGGAGACCAAGGGCGAAAGCGACCGCCTCCAGGATCCCCGTCGCCACGAGTTTCAACCGTCTCCGAGTGTTCCATTGGTAAAGTCATGCCACTTCAAGCCACCGACGTTCTGAAGACGATTACGGAACTCGATTCACTGGACGAACTGGAGCGGTTCGTACATTCCCAGCCCGAGAGACCTTTGCGAAAGGTGCTACTCAAGTTGTTCGACGAGCGGGCCGAATATCGCCACGCTCGAGACTGGGCCGAAGCCGTGCGGATTTGCGAAGCACTGGCCATCCTGGGATGGGGAGAACGCGAGCGGATTGATGCGATCTGCGAACGAGAGGAAGGCCAGTGGTGCACACAATTCCTGGCAGCCAACGGAGACTACCGCTTTCTCAACGGAAATTGGACGAAGCGTAAAGCCGGTTTCCAGCTACACAATCCGGAGTACTACGCCAGTCCTGATCGACCTGACAAACCAGCCGTCGACTGGAAAACCTACGGCAGACTTCATTCCGCCGAATTCCCGATCGTTCCATGTGACTCGCTTCCCACCCAGCGGAACCAGCGTAAGCACTGCCCGTTGTTTCTGGGGGCGATTGGTGGAATGGACCTGACCACCAAAGTGGTTGGGGAACTTCGGGATGAACTCTATCGTCTTCTGCGTGATTCGATCCCGGGCGATTGCTACGGCGAAGGCTTGGAGACATTCGACATCTGTTTTGTCAGTTCGGACGGGGATGGCAATAAGCTCAAGCCGTGGTTGCAACTGGGCCGTTACACACCAAAGTCGCAACTCTACCGATGCTATCTCCATTTCGAGCCGGCGTTTCGCAAGCGAAGTCGACAAGACCAGATGGAATACATCGCCACCAACCTTCTCGCAGCGATCGATCATCTAGCGGGCTTGTTACGGAAGAAATCGGTCGCCTACGACATCGCGGCCCTACGGGCCGACGTGGCAAGAGTATTGGCGGCGTGGCAGGCATCACCGCAGAAAATAACTGCGGCCAAAGCGGTACGGAAATCCGTTCCCGGTGATCATAGCCCAGGTTGAATGAGAGGTCCGCTCGGATTGAATCCACTCGTGTAGCAGGGAGCTGATGATGGCGTTCTGCGTCCGCGTTATTACGTCCGAAACATCTGTTTTCTCCAAGGTTCAGAACGCGGCGTCGAGTTCTTTCCAGTCGTAATCATCCCATCCTTCCGCCCTGTAAACACCGTTGCGATCGACCCGAATACTTCCGGTCACGTCGCGAACCATTTCCAGTCTTTCAACACGATCCCACGGAATGGGGTCGCCTTTCTTGTTTGGATAGACACCAATCACCTTGTTGGTTGGTCGAAGCTTGAGGATTCTTTCGAGCGAGGGGATCTTGGCCCCTTCCCATTTCAGGACCACAAAATACGGAATCTCTCCGATGTAGGGGTGCTTGTCGACGCCTTCGGTGAGCAGCAGCACAAATCGACCTGAATCACGGCGAAAAGCCACGACCTGACCTGGCTTCCACAACTTGTCGATTTTCTTCAGTGGCTCAGCCGGCTTGATGACTCGAATTGGTTTCTCAGGCGGCTGGGGCGATTCCAGTTGAATTCGCACCTTCTCCAGAACCTTACTCCGTCGTTTCTGCGACTCAGGAGGATAAGCCGCCACATCACCACCGTCCTTGATGATCCTCAAGGCTTTGGCTTTGACGCGTGGCTCCAGGCGACCGTACTTCCATTGCGTGACCGCCAGCGCCATCCAGACAACCGGTCCATCTCCCTCGGTGTCGTGGATCTCCTCGGCAAAACCGTCGAGGATCACCTTGGTCGCCTTGCGGCCAGACAATCCAAACTTCAGAGAATCGAGATATTCATTGAAAACGTCTCGGGCAATTTCGTTCTGATTGTCAAAGAAGCTCGAAATCCAAGTAGCCATGCACGGACTCCATCTGTCTGCGAGACGCCGAACAATCTTTGACGCGGAGAGTTCCCAGCTTGCTTCGATCATGCCTCTGGAAGCCACGATCAATGGCCACATGCGGCACTTGATTGTGATGCTTTCACGCGATTTTCAAGTCTGACCGTAATTCAGCGAACTGCGACTGCAGTTCCTTCTCCGCCTTCTGGACCGACCATTTCTTCGAACCGCCAAGTTCAATCATCCAGCACAATTCCTTGATGGCTCCCAATCGCCACGCGCGAACACCCGTCGCGTCGCTCTCATCAAGGCAGTACTGAATCTGGTCGAGGAAGCCAGCGGTTCCATCCTCTCCGACGAGAAGCCCCCCCTTAAGCCGCATCGACTCGAATCCCACCTCGCGGATTCGGTCCAGGCATTTCTCGGCCTGCGTCTTTTTCTTCCAATGCCGCAGAATCCGGGACTGGAGAGCAAGCGATTCCTCGATCCAGCCCCAGAGGTCGTACCGCCCGGTGAAATCGCACTCGCCAAGAAACTCGCAGACCTCAAGTGCTTCATCTTCACGGCCGAATAAGTACAGCCAGAATGCCAAGTCTGCGGCATTCTGCAGCGACGAAGACTTCGTGAAGCTGAAGTTCTTTGCCGCCCGTTGCTTCGCCCGGACCAGAAACTTGACCGACTCACGTTGTGCGTCGAATGCAGCAGGCAAATTCATCGTGTGAACCTCCGACCGTCCAACCCAAAAGTAATGCTCACGAACGTAGTTGCACGACCAAGAGAGTTGTACAAACCCGTTCGAGAACGGCATATGAAAACAAGGGAATCCACGCTTCGACGAACGCAGTGAGCCACTCCCAGCGGCCTCGGCCTGTCCCGCCCGATGCCGAAAAGTTGTGAATGCTCAATCGCTCACAACCTCGTGCTCGTCGTTTCAGTTATACGAGCTGGGAGTGGTCGGGATGCGAACCAGCGGCCCGAAAGTTATGAACGAACGGTCCGGTCAGAAATGGGTTTGCCATTTCGAAAGCCGGGGCACATTAGCAATTCTCGCTCTGCTCCAACCCGCGTCGATCCGACACACATCCGATACACCGACTCGGAAATGAGACTCCTCAATGCAATCGTGCTTTGCAAAAAGACGTTGCGTCTCAGGCGTGTCGCGAATCCGACTTGTTGCGGCCGCCTTGTCGCAAAAACCGCCTCAGTGGAGTGTGTGCGGTCTCGCGTGAGGCGGTTGACCGCCACGTCTCACGGTCGGTCGCTTGCTTCCTCATCCGTTGGGAGAAGGGACGCGGCTTGATACCCGCGTCAAGCGATCGGCGGAACGATAGTCGGCGGTGCGACGCTACCAGACCGTTGCGAGTCGCGTCACTGGCCGAGTGAGACGGACTGGTGTCCGCTGAAAGTTCGAGGTCGGATGCACGTTGACGAGTGCCTGCCAGCGGCCGTGATGATCGACGAAGAGCGGCGTCTGTAATGCTCGCGGTTCGGTGAGGTAGGCGTTCTGCGTCGCGGCGTAGACGAGATGCCGGTTGGCGTTGCGAGCGCACTCGCGGGCGAGCCAGAGAATGTGATTGGCCCGCTCGACGCTTCGCGTCAGAAAGACGACTCGAAAGTATGGCCAGGAGACACTCGCCGTTTGAGCGTTGTGCCACGCCACGAGCGAGTCTTGATAGGCTTCGTAACGCACCAGCTTCTCCCGAATACTTTGCTCGGCACGCGAATCAACCGACTCGGTGGATTGGTCGATTTCGAAATAGACGTTGAATTGCTTGCCGCTCAGCGAGAACTGACAGAAGCAATCGGGGGACAGTTTCTGCGAAGCGACTTCGATGATCGCATCGCCGTCGCCATTGAAAAACGGAATGTCGATGCGGTCGCGGTGAGCGGCGACGAGCGAATGCACGATGATCTCGGCCAGCGCCCAAGTGTGCTAAAATCGTGAGAGAGCAATCGGCTCGAATCGCGAGCGGTGCGGCAAATCGACCTCGGCCCCATGCAAGACGCAATACGAAAACCCCTCGGCCGTGAACTTGTACCAGTTGATCGGCCCGCCGACTCCGTGAGTCGCCGGGAAGGCTCGTATGATCACGGGGGGCTCGACCAACACCTCGATCTCGCCGCCTCAAGATTCTCTCAGATTCGCCAACCAGTAGCCCGGCAACCCCATCGCTCGATAAAACGCTTCCGCGGGCATGCTGCGTCCTCCGATCGAGACTCGGCAAACACAACTCGATTGACAATCGGAACTCAGCATTTCCGCGGCATTCAAACATCAGCCCAAGAATCTTGATGAAACATGGTTAATGCTCACCCGCACCCGAGGATTACGCGACAGCGAGCTCACATGCGTTGGTCGTGGCGACTGAACGATGCCGAGCGTTGGGCCTTACTGAGATGCTGGTTTCGATTGGACATCGCTAAATGGTTCGTCTTTGGAATGGTTTTTGTTTTCGTTGGCTGCGGGGATCAAGAGCGGGGCACTTCTGAGAATCGGACTGCTGTACCGAGCCTGAAGACACCACCAGGTCCACCGGTGTTTCCGGCAATGAAGGTGACGACGGATCGCAGTGCCGTGGCCGAGACGATCGTTCCTAAAAATCTCTCGTTCGTTGATGTCGCTGAAGAGCGCGGTCTGCGTTATCGCTGGCCAGAACAGCCGCGGCCGATGACGGCGCTTGATGCGTTCGGAGCGGGTTGCGCCGCGTTCGATGGCGACAACGACGGCTGGCAGGATGTGTTGCTGGTGGGAGACCCTTCTCCCGCTCTGTTTCGCAACGTGGGAGGGGGGCGGTTTGAAGAGGTGACTCTCGAAAGCGGGTTGAAGGGGGTGACGGGACATTGGACGGGATGCGCGATCGGTGATTACGACGGCGACGGACTGCTCGATGTGCTGCTCACCGGCTATCACCAATTGGCGCTCTTCAAGAATGTCGGCGGGCTGCGATTTGAATTGGTTACGGAGACGGCGAAGCTCGATCCATCGAACCACGGTTATTGGGGAGCCAGCGCGGGCTTCATGGATCTCGACGGTGACTCGTGGCTGGATCTCGTGATTCTGAACTACGTCATCTATGGCCCCGATTCGCAGAAGTACTGCGAGTACTCACCGGGAGTGCGATCGGGTTGTGCTCCCAGGACGTACCCTCCCGAACGGGGGCAGGTCTGGCGGAACACCGGCGCAGGGGCGTTCGAACTGATCCCTTCGGAGCAGGGAATGCAGCAGACTCACGGCGTGGGACTGGTGCTGGCGTTTACGGACTTGGACGAGGACGGCCGCATGGACTTCTACATCGGCAACGACGGCGTGGCTGCCGACCTTCTTCACAACCAGGGCCAGATGAAGTTCGAGAACATCGCATCGGTGGCGGGTGTGGCCACGTCTGACAGCGGCGGCGCGGTCTCGGCCATGGGAGCGGATTGGGCCGACTTCAACCGTGACGGGCGATTGGATCTAGCTGTCACAAACTGGCAAGGGGACTCGTTCGTACTCTTCCAGGGACTCGGCCATCAGTTGTTTATGGATTGCGCGAAGCCAACCAACTTGGCCCGCGCCACGAAGAACCGCATGGGCTTCGGTGCCAAATGGGTGGATTTTGAAAACGATGGCTGGCCGGATCTTTTTTTCGTGAATGGGCACGTCTATGACAACTCGGCCGAAATTCACGGGCCGAGTGTTCCGTTCCGGCAGCCGATGTCACTGTTCTGGAATGATCACGGCCGGAAGTTCAGCGACATTGCTCCCCAGCTTGGAAACGACATTCAGCGGCCGATGGTGGGCCGTGGTTCGGCAACAGCCGACTTTGACAATGACGGTCGTGTCGATCTGCTGGCAGTCGATTTTGAAGGGGCGGCGATGCTGCTTGAGAACAGGACCGATACGAAGCAGCATTGGCTGAAGCTCGAACTGCGCGGCAAAGCACCGAATGTGTTTGCCTATGGGGCACGCGTCGTGGGAAAAACTGGCGATCAGGTCTGGCTGGCTGAGGTGTCGCCAGCGTCGAGCTACCTTTCCTCAAGCGACCCACGCATTCACTGGGGACTGGGTGATCTCGCCACGCTCGACACCGTGACGATCCGCTGGCCATCAGGTTCTCAGCAGACGTTGCACAACGTTGCCGCCGACCGCATATTGCGAGTGGTTGAAGAGTCACCGTAGCGTCCCTGTTTCTTCCCGATCGATGTTGGAATCATTGGAATCAAATGTCGCGCAGACGACGGCTCACCCTCTTGTCATTCGCGGTCATCGTTGTTGTGGCGGCCTGCGTGGCCCCGTCGACGTACCGCGGGTGGTGTAATTTCCGAAAGCGCGAAGCGGCGGCGCTGTGCCGTGCCGCATTGAGCCGCCAACGCTGGGACGAACTGGAGTCGATTGCCGATCGCTGGTCAGCATGGGATCCGCAAAACGGCGAGGCGTGGCAGTATCGTGCGCAAGCGGCCGGTTTCAAAAAGGATTGGCCGACCGCCGCGAAATTCTTGTGGCGTATTCCCGACGGCGACCCCCGAGCGGTGCAGGCCATGATCGAAGTGTCGAAGCTCGCATTCACACACCTCAACGACCCGTTGCAGGGGGGCAAGGCGTGCGAGCGAATCTTGCAGAACGATCCGCAAGCCGCCGGCGCACAGCAGCAGTTGATCTGGTTCTATGCGATGACGCTGCAACGCGAGAAGCTCTTGAGGCAAATCCGGACGGCAATCAACGTGCAGAGCGAACCACGGGAAGCCTATGTCTATTTCTTTCTCGCGGACACCTCTCGGTCAGGCGTCGCGGTGAAACTCAACGAGCGTTGGCTGGAATCGGCCCCTGATGCGGAGCTGTTTCAGGTCGCGCGTGTGCTGCAGCTTCCGGACTCAGAGGTCGAATCGTCTGAGACCTCGGCCGCACCTTCCGTTGGGGACGCGCCACGCGCTCCGACGGGTCGTTCCAAACAGGAGCTGGTCGATGAACTCCTCAATCGCTTTCCGCACAATATCGAGTTGCTCGCGTACAAGGCGGAGGAACGCATCACTGCCGGTGACGTGGATGGCGTCGCGGCTCTGCTGTCTCAGGCGCCCGACGCCGCCAAACAAGACAGCCGCTTCTGGCGCATCAAAGGCTGGCTGCACGAATCCGCCAACGAACTCGAAGAGGCAGCGGCCGCCTATCGCCAAGCGCTCGAACTGCATTCACTGGATTGGAACACCATGAATCGGCTGTCGGTCGTCGAGCGTCGTCGACAGAATGTCTCCGAGGTGGAACGCCTGACTAAATTGGTCGAGCACGCAAAAGCGATTCGTAAAGGTCTCCGGCAACTGCCGGCGGTCGAATTGGTGACACCGTCGATTCTGATCGAACTGGCCAAGCTCGCGCGGGATTGCGGCGACCGTGAGATCGGGCCAGCACTCGAACGCCGATTGGCGGGCGAGAATGCCCGTTGAAACAGTTCTGCCAGGAGTTCTCACGCAAAAACGCAACGAAGGACAGTTCCTGGTCGATCTCAACAGACTTTGCCGCCTCGAATGAGTTTATTTCGACAAGTCGATGAACACGATTGGTGGAGAGCCAAATGCACTTTGTCCCGGATTGGCTGAGTAGGTGGCTCTCTTCCTTTTGGAAGAGCCTAGTTGGCTTGGCCGTAATCGGGTTTCTCATGACCGCTGTGGGATTCGGACCGCAATTGTGGCGAAACAGGCAGGCTCAGGCGTTGGAACGCCAATGTCGAGAGCTTCGCAATCGGAAGGATTGGCACCAGCTCGCCTCCGTTTCAGAAACTTGGACACAACGAGATCCGCAAAGAGCCAATGCCTGGCTGTTCCGGGCGGAAGCTGCTGAGGGACAAAGACAATATGTCGCGGCGGCGGATTTCTTGTTCCATGTTCCCTCTCAGGACGCGAAATCGGTTCCCGCGTTCCTGCAAGGGGCGACGATTCTGCTGGGCAAAGCGAATCGACCCGTCGAGGGAGTGGAGGCGCTCCATAAGCTCCTCAAGCGGGAACGGCGGATCGCGGAGGTGCATCGAAATCTGATTCAGTACTACGCTTTAACGCTGCAACGTCAGCGGTTGCTCGAACAGATCCGGTTCGCGATCGAGAATCATCGAGAGCCTGTGGAATCGTTCGTGTATCTTTTTCTGGTGGACACACTGCGGTTGTCAAACGGCGTCGAGATGAATAACCGCTGGCTGGAGCAGTACCCCGAACACGAACTCTTTTTGGTGGCCCGAACGCTGCACATGGAAGAGCAACGCGAGGCGGCCAGTCAGGCTGCGGAGAACAAGGGGGATCCCGCCGAACACGCGACCGGTTCGAATTCTCCCCGATCACAGGCGCTGGCTGAGTTGCTCCAGAGATTTCCGCACAATGTCGAATTGCTCTCCCATCAAATCGAACTCTCGCTCGTGGTGGGAGACACCGATCGAGTCGTCTCGCTCTTGTCGCAAGCTCCCCCGGAGATCGACGACGACAATCGGTTTTGGCGTTACAAGGGTCAGGTCCATGAAGCGCGGGGACAAGATGCCGAGGCAGAATCCGCCTATCGCCGATCTTCTGAACTGAATCGTCTGGATTGGCGATCATTGAACAAATTAGCCAGCATTGAGCGGCTGCGCGGCAGATTCTCCGAAGTTGATCGACTTCAGCGATTGGTCAACCGGGCCGATCATTTGAGGGAGCAGATTCGGAAAGTGCCGAATGTCGAGGATGTTGGTGCGGACTGGTTGCGTGCGTTAGCGGATTTCGCCAAAGACGCGGGTGATGAAACGCTGGCAAACGCATTGTTTCGTCGCCTGGGCACATCCTCGTGAATTCGACCAGGGGGCCGTCTACGAAAATCCAGCGTTCTCACATTGGCTGGACGTTCTGCCCGCTCGGGGCCTTCTTTTTTCCGTCGGGGATTGACAAAGTGCGGAGTTTTTAATGAAGTCTTAATGTGGGTTGGGCTAAGTACTCGCCTGCAGTTGCTTCATTTTTTGACGGGGGTGCGAGTCTCGCACGAAATTGGCGTCTTAGATCGCTCCCAAATCTTGCACGAAATCTTTGGTTGAGTGCGAAGCTCGTGGCAAGCTTTATCCAGCAGTTAGTCACGAAACCATTTTTGAGGATTGAGTTTTCCATGCGTTTATCCCGTGCTTTCGCTTACGTTCTGGCCACCGTTTTTGTGACGGCCATCGGTTGTAGTGGAGGCGTGGAATTGCCCCCCGCCTATCCCGTGACCGGAAAAGTCACCGTTCAGGGGGCTCCACTGGAAGGCTACCTCATTACATTTATTCCAGCGAATGGAGTCGGAGGAGGTTCGGCCACCATTGGAAGCGACGGCTCATATTCGTTATCGACCTTGGATGGGCGTCCTGGCTGCACGTTGGGAAAATTCAAAGTGGTGATCAGACCGGGTACTGAAGCATCGAAGGCCGCCATGATGAGCATGACGCCGGGTGCAAAGACTCCGCCAAAGGCGGCGTCAAAGGTTCCAGATTCATACAGTTCTGCGTCAACCTCGCCGAAAGAAGTTGAGGTGAAGGTGGAGCCGAATGTAATTGATATTTCAATCTAGCGTCGTCACCGGCTGGCTGCATTCGCGACCAGTATTTTTCTTGGCTGTTTTTCTTTTAGGGAGAGGCAAGCAATGAAGACGTCCACAAAAGAGGGGGCGCGACGGCATTCTGCTTTCACGCTGATCGAGCTGCTGGTTGTGATCGCGATCATCGCGGTCTTGATCGCGCTCTTGCTCCCTGCTGTTCAGCAGGCGCGGGAGGCCGCACGGCGTTCGCAGTGCAAGAACAATCTCAAACAATTGGGGCTGGGGCTTCACAACTACCATTCATCTGCCAGTGTGTTTCCATCGAATCGAATGTACCGATCAGCGTTTGATGGTGGACCACTTGGCGACCCTCTGACAACTGGGCCGGCTCACATTAACTACGGAAGTGTCGGCTGGATCGCGATGACGTTGCCTTACATTGATCAGGGACCGCTCTACAAGAAAATTTCATACATCACAGGTGGTCCTGTTACTCCGGGAGTGACCGATGTTGGAATCACTTCTAGTGTTGCGAACGAACCGGTTCGCCGAACGATTATTCCTGGCTTGCAATGTCCGAGTAACCCGCAAGCGTCGTTGGTCACGGGTCAATCAGGGCAAGGAGATTCGTGGGGCGAAGGTCCTTTGGATGGCGGACGCTGCGATTACATGGGCAATATGGGCTGGATGAACGCCGGCCATCGTGATTGTCCGCAAGCAGGTTATGGCGGTGAAGAATGGTCTCATCACAACACGTTGTCACAGCCGCCAATCAATGGAAACAATGGTGTGTTCGGATTTCAGGGAAGTGTCAAAATTGCACAGATCACCGACGGGACATCCACCACAGTTGCGCTGCTTGAATCGCACCACTGGATCGAGAAAGAGGATCCAACTCGTGTCTGGGCTGACGCAATGTGGTTCGGTCCTTACATGGTCCACAGCCTAAAGATGCCCATCAACAATGATCCCAACAGCGACTTCCGCTGTAATCAGTGGAGCAGCACTCATACTGGCGGCGCGCACTGC
>CAMDPX010000049.1 GCA_945905295.1 Planctomyces sp. SH-PL62
GCCCAACAAAAAAAACTCCCGATCCGTCCTCACCGCAGCTATCCCAGACAAGCTCTCCCAAAACGTTCAAAATCCACCAGTGGAACTCGAAAGACCAAACCCAATGCGACAAAGTAAGTGCCATTGGGCTGACGCCGCCCCGCTCGCCAGAATGGTTTTCGTCTACCAAACACTCAGCGACTCCTCGAACAGCTTCGCGAGTTCTTCGGCTCCGGTCGCGCGCGGTGAGAGTTTCAGCAGTCGTTGCTGAGGCAACGTTCCCTCGACTAGCGCGGGGATGTCGGACGAAAGGAAGCCGACTTCGGTCAATCCGCGCGGCATCTTCAACTTCTCCATGAAGTGAATGACGCGATCGGCCAGGATGTGGCCGGCATCCGTCAGCGAGGCTTTCGAGATGTCCGCACCCAGTGCCTTCGCCGCCAACAAATGCCGTTGCGGAGACGTCGGGGCCGTGAAACGCGCGACGGCCGGAGTGTGCAGGATCACCGACATGCCATGTGGCACCATCGCGTGCTGCGTCGGATATCCAGCCGGATGGAAGTCGCGCACCATGCCGGCGACCGGATACGCCATCGCGTGCGGCAAGTGGACTCCCGCGTTGCCGAAGCCAATGCCGGCCATCGACGATGCCAGGATCATCTGCATCCGCGCTTCGTCGTCGCTGATGTCGGCGACGGCGCGCGGTAAAAACTCGGCGACGATCTCTAATGCTCGCAATGCCCACACGTCGCTCATGGGGTTCGAGCCTTGATAAGCCGACCGCTCGGATGGCCGCGCTGGACGGAGTCGCTGGTCGTAAGGCAGAGCGGTGAAACTTTCGAGCGCATGACTCAAGACGTCCAAGCCAGCACTCGCGGCGACGGCCGCTGGCTGCGTGCGCGTGTTGTCCCAATCGACGATCCCCAAGGTCGGCCGCACGTACTTCGACGCGATGCCGGTTTTTACTCGCCGCGAAACCAGATCGAAGATCGCGACGCCGGTCGTTTCGCTGCCGGTGCCGGCGGTGGTGGGAATCGCGATCAACGGCTTGAGCGGTCCTGGCACCGGTTTCCCTTTGCCGATGGGTGCGTTGACGTAATCGAGGAAGTCGGCCGGATGCGTGGCGAAGACGTTCGCCGCCTTGGCCGTGTCGGTGGTGCTGCCGCCACCGACCGCGACAATCGCGTCGAAGTGACCATCGGTTGCGAACTTCGCCGCCGCCAGGAAGCTGCCGTCGGTCGGTTCGATTTCAATCTGATCGAAGATCGCGAAGTCGAGCTGGGCATCCTCCAGCGATTGCTGCACGGTCGAGCCTGTCGCTAGCGGCCGGATCGCCGGGTCGATGACCAACAGCACGCGCTTCGCGCCAAGATCGACCAAGTCCAGGCCAACCTCATGCGTAATGCCCTGCCCGAATCGGCAGTTCGACGACAGAATTTGAAACGCGGTGTCCGTGGCTTGAGCCATGTCTGAGTCCTGTGCTTTGCGGTTTGTCGACGACTGTTTTGGGACGTGGAGCACGTTTTCAACGTGCTCGTAACGGGCACGTTGAAAACGTGCCCCACTTCACGGCGGCTTCGCCCCTTTACGATTCTGCTGCGTCAGTCTCCAGATATCGCGGCGGAAGGTCTACCATCCGCCCGCTCCGAGCGAACCGCGTCTTTCAAGAAATTCCCTGTGCCGAAAACTATGACCGATCACGTGCGACCTGGTGAGGTTTTTGAAATCGAACCGACCTCGAGCGGTCGGCATTGGCATATTCCGTGGTGGTTGCTGTTGGCGGTGGCGATTGCCGTGACGGAGTTGACGGCACACCCGGCGATTGGGGTGGCAGTGTTTTGTCTGAAGTTCGGGCTGAACGACTGGCGCACGGCCGCGTGGCTCTGCCGTACTGATCCGTATCCGAAACGGTCACACACGATCTGGTGGTTTCTGGTCGGTAGCGGTTTCTTGAAGATTTTCCTGATGTCGTCGATCGCGTTTCCGATACTCGCCGGCTGGTGGCACGTGATGACCAAACAGCCCGTGCGGCATGAAGTCCGCATGGCGATGACCATCGGCCTGGGGGGCATGTTCTTTTCGTTTGTGGTCAATCACATCGGCTTGGTCTTGGCTTCGCGGCGGCACGTGCGCGTCTGGCTGAATGGGAAACTGCACCGCTTTCGAGAGGGCAATGTTTGGCCCGTGCTGCTCTCTCGGCCGAATCGCTTGCGAGACATCCTCAATGGCAGCGCACTGCCCGCCATTCTCGCATTCACGATGGGGACGATTTTTCTGCTCGTCTTCGCCATGCAGAAAATGATTCGCCCGGCGATGATCAGTGCCGTGGTGGTCGTGGTGGCCAGCTTGATTCTGCTGGGGCACGCGATCTCCGTGAAACGGATCATGGCCCGCACATCGGAAGAATGCTGGGGCGATTTGCCGGAACTGGAACGGGAAGCGGAAGTGGAAGACTCGTTCGCATAGGTTCGCTTCTGGCTGCTTGAGTTCAATCCTCCGACCGATATCATGCGGCCCGACTTCTTCCGCTCTGAGGCCCACATGCCACCCGCTTCCTCGCGTCCTGACCTTTCCGGCCCACGAGCCATTCCGTTTCAGCCGCCGCAAGGGGATTTGGCGTTGCTCGCGGGATCGGCCAATCCCGTGCTGGCGCAGTCGATCGCGAATCACTTGGGCGTGCCGCTGGTGCCCAGCCGAGCACACGTCTTCAGCGAGGGGAATGTCTTTGTCCGCGTTCGCGAGAACGTGCGCGGCCGCGATGTGTTCGTCATTCAAGGAGTCCATCAGCCGGTCAACGATAACTTCATGGAGTTGCTGTTCTGGATCGACGCGCTCAAACGAGCCAGCGTCGCGCAAGTCACCGCCGTGATCCCCTTCTTCAGTTACTCCAAGGCGGACAAGAAGGACGAACCGCGAGTCAGCATTCGCGCTCGCGTCTGTGCCGACTGCCTGGAAGCGGCGGGTTGCGACCGCGTGCTGACGATGGACCTGCACAGCCCGCAGATTCAAGGATTTTTCAGCATCCCGGTCGATCACCTTTACGGCCGGCATGTGCTGTGCGATGCGATCAGCAAACTCAAGATCCCCGATTTGGTCGTTTGCAGCCCGGACGTCGGCTTCGCCAAGAGTGCGTCGCAATACGCGAAGATCCTCAACGTGCCTGTGGTCATCGGCAACAAACACCGCGCGGATCACGACGAGAATGCCGAGATTCTGGAAGTCATCGGCGATGTCGCCGGTAAGAATGTCGTCCTGGTCGACGACTTCACGATCACCGGCCGCACGCTGATTGGTATGGCGGACGCTCTGAAGCAGCGCGGCGCGAAAGACATCTATGCGGCGGTGACTCACGCCGTGCTCTCGAAGGGAGCCGCTCCGCGAATCGGCGAGAGTTCCATCAAACAGATGCTGATCACCAACACCGTCGAAACTGCAACCGATCCGCTGCCGCCGAACATCACGGTCGTTTCGGTCGCTCCGTTTTTCGCCGAAGCGATCCGCTCGATTCATGACCGCACGAGCGTCAGCATGTTGTTCCCCGAACCGTAGAACTTGAGGAGACCTGCGATGCGAGACTTACCCAAATGGATGTTTCTCGCCGTGGTTTTGTGGTCGACAGGCGGCATGCTTTCGGCTGCCGAACGCGACCCGTTGTCCGACGTCGTGGAGTTCAATCGCGACATCCGCCCGATCCTGTCGGACAACTGCTATTTCTGTCACGGGCCGGACAAAAACAAACGCAAGGCCGACCTGCGGCTCGATACGGCCGAAGGGCTAGTCGGTAAGCCGGGCGAACCCGGCACCGCTGTTCCAGGTAAACCAGCCGACAGCGAACTGTTTCGCCGCATCACCTCATCCGACCCCGAACAGAAGATGCCGCCCGCCGAGAGCACCAAGTCGCTTACGCCCCGCGACATCGCGCTCATCAAGAAATGGATCGAACAAGGCGCGAAATACGAAGGTCACTGGTCGTTCCTTCCCATCAAACGCCCGGCCGTGGTCGATCCCAAATCTCAAAACTCAAATCTCAAATCAGAATCCGTCATCGACGGACACATCCGCGAATCGCTCGCGAAACAGAATCTCAAGCCGTCGCTCGAAGCGGATCGCATCACGCTGATCCGGCGATTGAGCTTTGACTTGATCGGCCTCCCCCCAACACCGGAAGAAGTCACGGCGTTTGTGAACGACTCGTCGCCGGACGCTTACGAAAAGATCGTCGATCGGCTGCTCAAGTCGCCGCATTTCGGCGAGCGGCAGGCGATGTGGTGGCTGGATCTCGTGAGATACGCCGACACGGTGGGCTATCACGGCGATCAGGACATGAGCGTCTCGCCGTTCCGGCAGTACGTGATCGACTCGTTCAATGCCAACAAACGCTTCGATCAATTCACGATCGAACAACTTGCCGGCGACTTGCTCCCGAATCCGACTCGCGAGCAACTGATCGCCTCCGGCTACAACCGACTGGGCATGATGTCCGCCGAAGGGGGCGTGCAAGACAAGGAATACCTCGCCAAGTACATCGCCGAACGAGTTCGCAATGCGAGCGGAACATGGCTGGGCATCACGCTCGGCTGTGCCGAATGCCACGACCACAAATTCGATCCGCTGACCACCAAAGACTTCTACCGCTTCGAAGCATTCTTCGCGGACATCAAAGAACGCGGCCTGTATTCCGGCGCGCACGCCGACGGCAATTGGGGGCCATTCGTCAAAGTCCCGAACGCCGAGCAAGAGGCCGTGCTGACGAAACTCGATCAAGAGATTGCCGGCGTGAAGAAGGTCTTAGAGGAATCCACGCCAGACCTCATCGCCGCTCAGACCGCATGGGAGAAAACTCAAGTTGCCTGGACGGTGCTCAAGCCGAGCAGCATGACGTCGGTCGAAGGGGTCACACTCGCTGCGAAAGAAGATGGTTCAATCCTGGCGAGCGGCAAGAACCCGGCCACAGACACTTACACGCTCGTCGTGAAAAATCCTCCGAAAGGGATCACGGCATTCCGGCTAGAAGTCCTGCCCGACGATTCTCTGCCACAGAAAGGTCCGGGCCGCGCAGGGAACGGCAACTTCGTCCTCAGCGAACTCACCGTGAAGCACGTCGTCGGCGAGACGATCGAAGAAGCCGTCGCGTTGCAGAACGCGACCGCCACTTACGAACAAACTGGCGCACCCGGCACCAATCCCTACGGCAAATGGGCAGTCGCGGCCGCGATTGACGGCGACGCGAAAGGCAAAACGTGGGGCTGGGCAATCATGGAAAAAGTCGGGCAACCACAGATCGCGGTCTTTGAAACCGTCAACGACATCAGCGGCGGCGAAAGTTCGACGCTGACAATTTCACTGCTGCAGAATCTCGACAACCCACAACACACCATCGGCCGCTTCCGTCTCTCCGTCGCAACCTCGCCGCGGCCGATCCGAGCCAATCAAGCTCCGCCACCAAACATCGGAGCCCTGTTGGTCATCGCCGCCGATCAACGCACCGATGCGCAGAAGAACGAACTCGCCGCCTACTACCGATCCATCGCGCCGGCTCTTGACGCGGCTCGCAAGCAGCTCGCCGAACGAGAGAAAGCTCGCAAAGAATTGGAGTCTCGAATTCCCAGTACGCTCATCACAGCCTCCGTTCAGCCGCGCATGGTCCGCGTTCTGAAACGGGGCAACTGGATGGACGACAGCGGCGAAGAAGTCACCCCCGCGTTCCCGGCAGTTTTGTCATCCCAGGCTCTCGAAAGCCCGACACGGCTCACGCGGCACGAACTAGCGAAGTGGATCGTCTCGAAAGAGAACCCGCTCACAGCCCGAGTGTTCGTCAACGGCATTTGGAAACAACTCTTCGGAGCCGGCTTGTCACGCAAACTCGACGACCTCGGAGCACAAGGCGAATGGCCAAGTCATCCGATGCTGCTCGATCACCTCGCCGCTTCGTTCGCCGACAACGGCTGGGATGTGAAGCAACTCATCAAGTCGATCGTGATGTCGGGCACATACCGGCAATCTTCGGTTGTCAGTCGCGAGCTGCGCGAAGTTGATTCCTACAACCGTTGGCTGGCGCGGCAAGGCCGTTTCCGCATCGACGCTGAACTGGTTCGTGACAACGCATTGGCGATCAGCGGTCTGCTCGTGACAAAGCTCGGCGGAGCGAGCGTCAAGCCGTACCAACCCCCCGGTTATTTCGCGTACCTCAACTTCCCGGCTCGCGAGTGGCAGAACGATGCCGGCGAGAACTTGTATCGCCGCGGTCTCTACACGCACTGGCAACGGCAATACTTGCATCCAAGTTTGCTCGCTTTCGATGCTCCCAACCGCGAAGAATGCACCGCCGACCGAGCACGTTCAAACACGCCACTTCAATCGCTCGTGCTGCTCAACGATCCATCGTATGTCGAAGCCGCGCGAGCCTTCGCCGAAAACATTCTCCGCTCCGGTGGCTCAACGGCGCGAGACAAACTCGACTGGGCCTTCCGTCGCGCCGCCTCGCGGCCGATCAAACCCGCCGAAGCCGATATCCTCGAACGTCTGCTGCAATCGCATCTCGACGAATACAAGTCCGAAGCAGCCGCAGCCAATGAATTGCTGACGGTCGGAGCTAAACCGTCCCCAACGGATCTCGACAAAGCGGAGCTTGCCGCTTGGACCAGCATCGCTCGCACAATTCTGAATCTGCACGAGACCATCACGAGGAATTGAGTTTCCAAGGCACAGCGACCATCAAGTTGTTTCCTCTCTGTGGAGGTTTGAGACCATGATGCCAACTCAGACATTGATTGACTCGATCTACTCCGAACGAGTGAAGCGCGCGAGAGTCACCGCGCCCGACAAGAAGCTGATGGATGGTTTCTTCCTCTTTGAAGAATCGAGACGCTGGGCACTGGCTGGAATCCAAGCGGAGTTTCCTGAAGTCGATCCCTCTCAAGCAGAGCAGATTTTTTGCGAACGATTGAACCGGTTACGTCGCCGCGATGAACAGGATCTTTATCGACCGTTGGAGGTCACGCATGTTGAGCTATGAAGCCGCAGCGCAAATCATCGTCGCCTTGGAGAAGGCTGAATTGCCCTACATGCTGGTGGGATCGCTCTCGAGCATGTTGTATGGCGTTTCGCGAAACACTAAGGACGCGGACTTTGTCGTCGAATTCGGCGATCAGCGAATTTCCGCGGTGGCTCGGTTGCTGCCCAGCGAATTCAAACTCGATCCGCAGGTGAGTTTTGAATCAGTCACTGGAACGACGCGATTCATCTTCGATGTCGCAACCACCGGCTTTCGCATCGAGCTCTTCAAGCTCAGCAGTGATCCACACGATCAAGAACGATTCCGGAGACGTGCTCAAATCCCAATCCCGCACCTCGGATGCACGGCCTGCGTCCCGACTCCAGAAGATGTCGTGATCACCAAGCTACGGTGGTCACTGCACGCCAATCGAAACAAAGATCGCGATGATGTCCGTGATGTAATCACCGTGCGAGGCGAGTTGCTGGATTGGGACTACATCCATCGCTGGTGCGATCAGCACGGAACCAGAGATGCCTTGGACGAAATTCGGAAATCAATTCCCCAACCGTGAGAGAAGATCGACGACTTCACGTCACACTCCATTCCCCTTTCCGCCGTTCGATCGAGAAATAACTTTCGTTCATGACGGCTTCGAAGTTTGTCAGTCGCTCGCGGCGGCCTGACCTCCGCCGGCCGATCCCGAAAGAGCGGCACGCCGTATCGGCCCGTGCGCGAACAACGGATGGCTCAGTCGGCAGTTCACCCACATCCAATCCGAACCTTGGAATGTCGCGTGGACGTAATCTCGTGAAAGTCTGAGAGAACAATTGACACATTGATGCCCCGGACTATATTACCCGCGTCGCTTGAGCATGAGACGCCCGCTTCTTCCTGGGGTCTCGAACAGCTAGCTCTCCGAAAGTGCTCGTGGTTTCCGCTGCGTTTGGCCTCGCGAATTGGGGCTGACGATCATGCCACTCCGGTGGCTGCGAGCCAAAGACTTGCTGGCTGCTCCGCGAAAAAAAGTCGCGGAACAAAACAGACACGGGAAGAGATGACTCGGTGCCGTGGCTCCCTAAACCATCGGGAGTCTGTGAAGTCTGAGTCCTGGGTGAAATCGTTTGGTGAGTTTGTTCTCCCCGCAAACTCAGGTGATTTCCTGGTTCTCGGCCACAGTGCTATTTAGCACGTCGCCGACCCAAGATCGGTTCCGCGAGGTCATGTGGCCTCCTACCGCGGTTCCTCAAACCGTCAATGAGGGTTTCTGTGCGTTTTCAGCGTCTCGGATGCTTTGCCGCATTCGCAGTTCAACGCGAAAGGCTCGCCGAACGTGTTCGGCTGGGCAATAAGTCGCGTCGGAAGTTTGGCCCGGTTCGGGCAACCCCCCTTCGTCTGAAGTGGTCGTTGCACGATGCGAGTGGTGAGCTTGTCCGATGCGAAGCCGGTGCGAGGAAACTCTCGGCCGGTGAAGTTTGTTTCTCTTGATAGGTCTCTGTTGTATGCCGGCACCGAAGAAAAGATCGACTCGTACCGCGAGTCGCTCAACCGCGAAGCCAACTGTTCGGCGACGCGCCCCTCGCAAAGCCAAAGATGCGGACGCCGCTGAAGGCACCGCTTTGGAAAATCGCTCCGACGACTCGAACGTCGATTCCGTCGTGGTGGTTTCACCTCCCGCCTTTCTCGATCCGCCGCCGGAACGACGTGGACGCTCACGCCCGGCCGACGGTCGCTCTGGAGCCAACGTGGACGACGACATCGTTTTTCCCGAAGACAACTCCACTCCCGCCCCACGGCCACCGCAGGCGCAACCGATCGACGCCGCTCCGGTTCGCTACGACGACCGCCAACAGGGCTACTATCCCCAAGAGGGGGGCTACCCCAACCAACAAAACCAAGAAGGTGGCGGGGCACCTTCCGACCGCGAAGGTGGTCCGGCTGGCCAGCAAGATGACGGCCAACTTCGTCGCCGTCGCCGTCGACGACGCGGACGTGGCACTGGTGAAGTGAACAACAACATGCCTCAAGGCGGTCAGCGCGACTACGGCAATCCCCCGCCGCGGGCCAATCTTCCGCCGCGTGGCACCGGACAACAGCGCGGTGGATACGGACAACGCGGCAATGGGCCACAACGTGGATACGGCGGCGGTCAGCAACAGCGCGGTGGTTACAGTCAACAGCCCCAGCGCGGCTACGGCCAGCAGCGTGGCTATGAGCCTCGCGGCGAATTTGGCCAGCGCGGAGAAGGGGGCTTTCGCTCCCGCAGCGACGAGATTTCTCCCGACGAGCCGACCGTCGATTACGACGGCGTCCTCGAATTGCATCCCAAGGGATACGGGTTCCTCCGCGATGCGAAGAAAAGTTACTGCTCGCAAGAGTCCGATCCGTTCGTTTCCAGTTCGCTGATCGAGAAGTGCGCACTGCGTGAAGGCGTGCGAATCCTCGGCAAGGTCGGAACTGGAGCTCGTGGGCAAGGTCCGCGGCTGAAGGCGGTCGAGAACATCGACGGCATGACGGTCGAGGAATATGCCAATGTCAAGAAGTTCGACGACCTCACGGCGATCACTCCCAATTCGCGCATCAAGATGGAAATCGGCCCCAAGCCGATCACGATGCGCGTCATGGACCTGCTCACGCCCGTTGGCCGAGGACAGCGTGCGCTCATCGTCGCTCCGCCGCGAACCGGTAAGACGATGCTGCTGCAAGAGATCGCCGAGTCGGTCAGCCGCAATCATCCCGACATGCACTTGATCGTGCTGTTGATCGACGAGCGACCCGAAGAAGTCACCGAGATGCGCCGGCATGTGCGCGGCGAAGTCGTCGCCTCGTCGCTCGACAGCGAGACCGAAAGCCACGTCCGCATCAGCCAGCTCGTCATGGAACGAGCGAAGCGGCTGGCCGAAGAGGGGAAGAACGTGTTCATCCTGTTGGACTCGATCACCCGCACGGCCCGCGCGTTCAACAAATGGACGAACACCGGCCGTACTGCAACCGGCGGGCTCGACGTGCGTGCTCTCGACATTCCCAAAAAGATGTTCGGCTCCGCGCGGCAGTTCGAGGAAGGTGGCTCGCTGACGATCGTCGCGACTGCCTTGATCGAAACCGGCAGCCGCGCCGACGACGCGATCTTTCAGGAGTTCAAAGGGACCGGCAACATGGAACTGGTCCTCAGCCGCGACCTGGCCGACCGTCGCATCTGGCCGTCCATCGACATTACCAAATCTGGAACGCGGCACGAGGAAAAGCTGTACGACCCGCATCAATTCGAAAGCATCGTGATGCTCCGCCGCAGCCTGATCTCGCTCAGCCCGGTCGAAGCGATGGAAATGCTGAGCAAGACGCTCGACCGCTTCGCGTCCAACACCGAGTTCCTGGAGAAGGTCAAGTCGGTGCTATGAGGTCAAATTCGTGGATTCTCACCAAGACAAATACGCGGCCTTTGTAGAACACCCGCGGTTCGGTCGCGGGCCTCACTTTACTGGACTAAAGCCTGATCTGCTCCAAGTGACATTTCATTGGCACTCGCCGAAGTCATGTCGGATACCGGGCACGGCCATAACCGCTGATCTCACACGACAAACTGCCGCGACGCTCGCCGTCACACACTACTTTGACGCAGAGCGAACCTGCGAAGATTGTGGTAGGCCATTCATATTCTTCGCGCAGGAACAAAAACACTGGTACGAAGAATTGGGCTTCGGCCTGGATTCCAATTGCGTTCGTTGTGTGCCATGCAGAAAGAGGCAGCAAGGAATCAGCCGGCTTCGTGAGCGTTACGAAGAACTCTTCCATGTTCCCGCTCGCACAGTTGCAGAGAATTTTGAATTTGCAGATTGCTGTCTAACGCTTGTTGAGCAAGGCGTGTTTCACAAACGCCAGACCGAGCGAGTTCGGATGTTGCTCAATCGCGTTCGCGATGATCGTCACGACGATGTGAAATACAAAGAATTGGCCACGCGGCTGCAAGTAATCGAGAATCAAACAGGGCAATACGGCGATGCCCAAATCGTCTGATCATTTCCGCTGCACGCGGACAATCAACTGCCCCGGCACGTCGGTCGTGATGCCGTGAATGCCTTCGGCATGATGCCAAGCAGCTCGCTCGGCCGAGTTGACCGTCCAGACATACGCCTGCAATCCCGCTCGCGTAATCTGGCCGATGTCTCCCGGCGGACGTTCCGGCAGATTGTTGATGTCGAGTCCGTCGAGCTTCGCGGACGTCGCTCGCTGAATCAGTTCGGTGGTGGAAGGCAGGCACGCGAGCCGCGTGCTCCACGATTGGTCCGTGACCCAACACGCGATTCGGTCCGGTAACGCGGACTTCACGGCGACGATCGTGTCGAACTCAAGGCCGATGAGCACGGTTTGCTCGCGAGATGTCTTCGCTGCCGACAACACGCGGACGAGTTCGGGAATCGCATCGACTCCGCACTTCACTTCGATGAAAAGTCGCTTGCCGAGCGGCACGATGTCGAGGACTTCGCTCAACGTTGGAAGTCGTTCGTTCACGAATTGCGGCGACTTCCACGAGCCGACGTCCAGCGTCTTGAGTTCCGCGAGCGTGCGATCCTTCACTGCCCAATCGGCACCGCTGGTTCGCAGCATCGTGTCGTCGTGGATCGCGACGAGTTGCCCGTCGGCGGTGAGTTGCACGTCGATCTCCGCCGCATCCGCGCCTTGCTGCCATGCGAGTTGAATCGCGGCCAATGTGTTTTCCGGAGCATCGGCCGATGCTCCCCGGTGCGCGATGATTTCCATGTGTGACATGATTCTTCCGCTCGTAGTGACCCGATTCCTCGGGTCGAAACCAGAAACGAGCCTCCTCCTCAGACCCGATGAATCGGGTCACTACGAGCGAGCCAACACATCCAGCATCGCTCGGCAAAAGTCGGGTAAATCGTCGGGCTTGCGGCTGGAGACGAAATGTCGATCGACGACGACCGAAGCGTCCGACCAAATGGCTCCGGCGTTGATCAGGTCATCCTTGATGCCCGGTGAGCCAGTCACCTTCACACCGCGATACACGTCTGCCGAGATCGGCATCCAGCCGCCATGACAAATCGCGGCGACCAATTTGCCGGCCGATGCGAACTCGCGGATCAACTGTAATACCTTCGGGTCGCGACGCAGTTTGTCCGGCATCCAACCGCCGGCGCAGATGACGCCGTGAAAGTCGGCCGACTTCATTTCCGAGATCAACGCATCTGACACGCACGGATAGCCGTTCTTGCCGACATATTTTTGTTTGGCCTGCGGACCCGCGATCGTGACGTGCGCTCCGGCTTCGATCAGTCGCAATTTGGGATACCAGAGTTCGAGATCTTCGTAGGCATCCTCGACGAAGATGAGGATTTGCTGGTTGACGAGCGGTCGGGACATGAATCGGACTCCAAAACAAAAGCGGGACAAAATCATGGGAACAGAATCATGAAGGCAGGAGGCCCTGATGATTTTGCCTCACCTGACTCCGAATAGTTCACGCGTCGTAGTACATCGTGAATTCAAACGGATGCGGGCGTTGGCGGAGGGCATCGACTTCGTTCGTCGTCTTGTACCAAATCCAGGTGTCGATCACGTCTTCGGTGAAGACGTCTCCCTTGAGCAGGAATTCGTGGTCGCGATGCAGTGCGGCGAGGGACTCATCCAAGGAGCTCGGCACTTTGGGGACGGACTTCAGCTCTTCCGGTTCGAGGTCATAGAGATCTTTGTCGAATGGCGGGCCGGGATGTGTGCGGTTTTGGATGCCGTCGAGCGCGGCCATCAGCACGGCGCTCATTGCGAGATAGCCGTTGCACGAGGCGTCCGGAATGCGGAACTCGATGCGTTTGCTTTCCGAGTTCGGACTGTGGACCGGGATGCGAATTGCGGCCGAGCGATTGCGGTAGCTGTAAGCCAAATTGATTGGTGCCTCGAAGCCGGGGACGAGTCGCTTGTAGCTGTTGGTCGTCGGGCAGCAGAACGCCATCAAGGCCGGAGCATGTTTCAGAATTCCGCCCATCGCAAACATCGCCAGATCGCTCAGGCCGCCATAGCCGGAGCCGGCGAACAGCGGCGTGCCGTTCTTGAACAGCGAGAAGTGCAGATGCTGGCCGGAGCCGTTGTCGTTCCAGAGCGGCTTGGGCATGAACGTCGCCGTCTTGCCATGTCGTGCGGCGACGTTCTTCACGAGGTATTTGTAGAGCAACAGGTTGTCGGCGGTGCGGAGCAGCGGAGCGTACTTCATATCGACTTCGCACTGGCCGCCGGTCGCGACTTCGTGGTGCTGGCCTTCGACTTCGATGCCGCACTCCATCAGCTTGAGCATGATCTCGGTGCGCAAGTCTTGCAGAGTGTCGGCGGGAGGTGTTGGGAAGTAGCCCTCTTTGAAGCGAATCTGGTGGCCGGCATTCGGCCCTTGAGAGCCTTTGCCGCGGTTCCATTGACCCTCGATGCTATCGACGTGGTAGTACGCCTCGTGCTCGTTCTGGTCGAAGCGGACGTCGTCGAAGACGAAGAATTCGGCGGCCGCTCCGAAGTTGGCAACGTCGGCGACGCCCGTTTGCAGCATGTAGTTTGTGGCCTTGCGAGCCACATTGCGCGGGTCGCGCGGGTAATCCTGCCGCGTGGTCGGGTCTTGGATGTTGCAGGTCATCGCCAAAGTGTGGCTCAGGAACGGATCGACGATGGCGGTCTCGGCGACGGGGACCAGCAGCATGTCGCTCTCGTTGATCGACTGCCAGCCGCGCAGCGAACTGCCGTTGAAGCCAAAGCCGTCCTCGAAGCTGCGTTCCTTCAGGATCTTGGCCGGGATCGTGAAATGTTTCTGTGTCCCGGGGAAATCCATGAATCGCAGGTCGATCGCTTGGATTTCCCGTTCACGGCAGAGAGCCAGCACTTCGCGCGGTGTCATCGGTCGAGTCCCAATCTCAGGTGTCATACGAGGCGGCGTATCGTAGCGCAGCGGAGGGAGGGCTTCCAGCAGGGGCCGGAGATGAACTGGTTATGCGGAACTGCGAAGGAGCCCGACGAATCGAAGGAGACGACGATTGATTCGCGCGTGAGTCGAATTCGTCGTCTCCTTCGATTCGTCGGGCACTTCCACACAATCCGAATCCCATTCGCGCCAGCGTTCCGGCCAGGCAAGACATTCCGGGCAATCGCAGAGCCACGGCCGCGCCCGGTACAGCGGCTATGCGAATCCTCCGGTCAGCGGCGAGACTTGCCGGTCGAAATCGTTTCCGGAACCGAGACGTTGGCAAGCGGACATTCTGGTCTGGACGATGAATCCACCCGGTTGAGAACCCGGAATTGCACCGATATCATGCCGCCCCGTCGGAGGCGACCGCAGCCACCGAATGTGCCGGATGTGCGGCGGGCAACTCATCGTTAAGGTTTGCCGAATGAACGAAACAATTACTCTTGAGCTGACCAAAGACCAAAAGGAAATCCTCCTGAGGGGTCTCCGCTTCGTGCGCAGCTCGATCATGCTGGATATCAACGATCTGCCGACCAACGAGTCGGAAGATGAACGCCGCTCGAATCTCCGCCAAGTCACGGAGTTGGCCGAGCATGTCAACCGCGCTGCGGTGATGGCGCACTGAGCACCATGCGTTACGAGCACGTCTGCGTTGAGAGCCTCGCCTACGAACTGCCTCCGCACGTCGTGTCTTCGGACGAGATCGAGCAGCAGCTTGCTCCGGTTTACGAACGGCTCGGTTTGCCCTTCGGCCGTTTAGAGTTGATGACCGGCATCCGCGAGCGGCGATTCTTCGATCGCGGCGTGAAGCCGAGCCAGATCAGTTCGATCACTGCGAAGAAAGCGCTCGACTCATCTGCCCTCAAGGCCGAGGACATCGGCTTGCTCGTTCACGGTTCTGTCTGCCGCGATCAACTCGAACCGGCGACGGCCAGCAGCGTGCATCACGACGTCGGGCTGCCGAAGACCGCTGCGATTTTGGATGTCAGCAATGCGTGTCTCGGCTTGCTCAACGGAATGCTCGTGCTGGCGAACATGATTGAGCTCGGCCAAGTCCGCGCCGGCATCGTGGTTGGCACCGAGGACGGTCGCGATCTCGTCGAAGGGACGATCGACTCGCTGCTGAAGAATCCGAGCGTGACTCGGCAGAGCATCAAGTTGGATTTCGCATCGCTGACGATCGGATCGGGTTCCGCAGCGATCGTGCTGTGTCATCGCGACCTCAGCCGCACCGGTCACCGTCTGCTCGGCGGAGTTTGTCTGACCGACACGAGCCATCACGAATTGTGCGCTGGCGGCGTCGAAGTCGTTACTGCTGACGGTCGCCCACGCATGCAAACGGATTCTGAATCGCTGCTGCACGCCGGCATCGCTCTCGCCGGAGCCACTTGGGGTTGCCTGCAAACGGAACTCGATTGGAAGACGGCCGACGTCCACAAAGTCTTCACGCATCAAGTTGGCAAGGCACATCGCAAGCTGCTGCTGGACCGGCTGGGCCTGTTGCCAGTGATCGACTTTCCGACCGTCGAGTTCCTCGGCAACACCGGAGCGGTCGCGCTGCCGACCGCGTTCGCTCTCGGCGTTGAACGCGGGCACGTCTCCCCCGGTGACCGAGTCGCGCTGCTGGGCATTGGCAGTGGCCTCAGTTCGATCATGCTGGGCGTGAATTGGTAATTGACCGGCCGACTGCCGAAAGCCGATTGCCGTGTTACCGTTTTTAGCTTCGGGAAAAGGGCCACGGCTGTCAGCCAACGGTCTCCGACCAGACGATGATTCCGCGATCGCCACGCTCTTGGCCAGCCTGTTGAAAAAGTCGTGGAGCACGATTTCATCGTGCTCCTTCTCCGAAGAGATTGGGCACGTTGGAAACGTGCCCCACGTTTTTCAACAGGCTGTTGGCCAGCGTGGCTACGGCCCGGTTCGCGGAATATCATCGCCGCCCAACGAGGAATGATGTGTCATGAGCCGAGCCATTCAGATTCTGCTGATCGCGCTGTTGCCCTGTGGGATGATCCGCGCGGCGGAACCGACACTCGATCCAGAGTCGATCAAGTTCTTCGAGTCGAAAGTCCGGCCGGTATTGATCGCACGCTGCTTGAAGTGTCATGGCCCCGCGCAGCAAAAGGGGCAACTACGTCTCGACTCGCGCGAGGCCGTGCTCAAAGGTGGCGAGAGCGGCGAGGTTGTCGTCAGTGGCAAACCGGGCGAGAGTCTGCTCATCGAAGCGATCAATCGGACTGGCCTCGAAATGCCACCGGACACGCCGCTGAAAGAAAATGAGATCGCCGCGCTGACCGAATGGGTGCGGCGCGGTCTGCCGTGGCCGACAGTCGATGGCAAGTCGCGAACGCTCGAACCGGGCGGCAAAGGGATCACCGATGCCGACAAGCAATACTGGGCTTTCCAACCGATCAAAAATCCAGCCGTCCCCGATTTGAAATCTCAAATCTCAAATCTCAAATCTCAGATTCGCAATCCGATCGACCAGTTCATCGTCGCGCGACTTCAAGCCGACGGCTTCACTCCTGCCTCCGAAGCCGACCGCCGCACGCTAATCCGACGGCTGACGTTCGACCTTACTGGCCTGCCGCCAACGCCGGTCGAGATCGCTGAGTTTGAAAACGACTCGCGCGACGATGCCTATGAACGCCTCGTTGATCGCCTGCTTGACAGCCCGGCCTACGGCGAGCGTTGGGCGCGGCATTGGCTCGACCTCGTGCGGTACGCCGAGTCCGACGGATATCGCAAAGACGATTATCGGCCGCATGCTTGGCGGTATCGTGATTACGTCGTTCGCTCTTTCCAAACCGACAAGCCGTTCGATCGGTTTGTCCAAGAGCAAATTGCCGGTGACGAGATCGACCCCGACAACCCCGATGCGCTCGCGGCGACCGGTTACTTGCGGCTGTCGCTCTACGAATACAACCAACGCGATGCTCGCACTCAGCGAAACGAAATTCTCAACGACATCACTGACGTGACTGGCGATGTGTTTTTGGGTTTCGGGATGGGCTGTGCTCGGTGTCACGACCACAAGTTCGATCCGATCTTGCAGAAGGATTATTTCCGTCTGCGAGCCTTCTTCGCCGGCATCCTGCCGCAAGACGCGAAGCCGCTGGCCACGAAGGCCGAGATCGAAGCTCATCAAGCAAAGCATGCCGAGTGGGAAGCGAAGACGGCCGACATCCGCGCACAACTCGCTGAGTTAGAGAAGCCGCACTTCGCCAAACTGAAAGCCAGTGCGATCTTCAAATTCCCGGCCGAAATTCAAACGATCTTGAAGACCGACGATGTTCGCCAACTGACGCCGCTCGACCGACAGCTCTACGACTTGGCGTATCGCCAAGTGCAGTACGAGCACGATCAAATTGGCACGAAGCTCAAGGACGAGTCCAAGAAGAAGTGGGACGAACTGCGAGCGGAGTTGAAGAAGTTCGACGACCTCAAGCCCGCCGCGCTGCCGATCGGTTATGCGGTGACGGACGTCGGCCCCATCGCTCCGCCGACCGTGATTCCCGGTGACAAATCTGAAACCGATATCGTTCCCGGCCCGCTCTCGGTCCTCGACGATTCGCAGACGAAGATTGTGCCGCTCGTCACTTCTCCGAATTCCTCTGGCCGGCGAGCCGAGTTGGCTCGTTGGCTGACTTCGCCCGAAAATCCGCTGACGCCGCGCGTGATGGTCAATCGCATTTGGCAGTATCACTTCGGCAAAGGTTTAGTGGCGACATCGAGCGACTTCGGCCGCCTTGGCGAATCGCCCAGCCATCCAGAGTTGCTCGATTGGCTGGCGAGCCGCTTCGTAGGTCAGGCTTTCCAGCCTGACCCAAATACGCAATCGACGTCGAACGGGGTCAGGCTGGAAAGCCTGACCTACAAGCCGTGGTCGTTCAAATCGCTGCATCGTTTGATCGTGACGTCTGCGACATACCGGCAATCGGCAGCGCATCCCGATGCTGACAAGCAAGCTCTCAAAGACCCCTCCAATCGGTTGCTGTGGCGAGCCAACATCCGACGGCTCGATGCCGAACAGATACGCGACTCGATGCTGCTGGTCTCCGGCAAGCTCGACATGACTTCCGGAGGGCCGAGCGTCCCTGCCTCGAAACCGCGCCGGTCGATCTTCACTGAGCAGCGCCGCAACTCACCCGATCCACTGTTGGACGTCTTCGATTCGGCCGACGGATTTTCGAGTACTCCCGAACGCAACGTGACTACGACGCCAACTCAGGCTTTGCTGATGATCAACAGCAAAGACTCGCTGGCCCGCGCTGCGGAGTTTGCTCGCCGAGTGAAATCGGAATCCGGCGACGATCGGGAGTCGCAGATCGCGCTGGCGTACCGACTCGCCTTCGGTCGCGACGTGACCGAAGCGGAAATCAAAACGGCTCTCGACTTCTTCAACCGCCAAGCCGCCCGCAACGCCGCAGCCGCTTCGTCCGTGTTGTCTGATTTCTGTCATGTGCTGCTGAACTCGAACGAGTTCTTGTATGTGGATTGAGCCATGTTTCACCGCGCTGCCCTTGTTGAAACATTCTGGCGAGCGGGGCGGCGTCAGCCCCCCGGTTCCTGGATCGAATACACCGGGGGGCTGACGCCGCCCCGCTCGCCGGTTTCCTGTCTGGCCGTGCTGTGTTCGATGTGCCTGCTTGCCACACCGTTCTTGCGTGCCGACGAACCGGAGACCGCGCCGACGGACGCTCAGATCAAAGCGTTTGAGAAAGCGGATCAAAACAACGATGCCAAGTTGTCCGTCGAGGAATTCATCGTCAACCGCGGCGCGGCCGAGTTCGCCAGGCGGGACTTCAAGTTGTTCGACTTCAACGATGACGGTGTGCTCAAGCTGGAGGAGTTCGCGTGTGTGCGGACGGAATCCTCCTTCGATCAACCGGGTGTGATGCCCAGCTATCTGGCGAGCTGTGCCGATCAAGCGGTTGCCGCGCTCGATAAGGCATTCGGAAGCTGGGATCAGAACCCGGAACTCGAAGTGAATCGGGGAACGTTCATCGCGGCAATCGTCCGAGATCTCGGAAACAACGTGCTACCCGTCAATCTGCAAGAGGTGGACCCCGACAACAATCGCAAAGTGAGCCGCAAGGAAGCTCGGCGGTTCGTCGAGAACCAGTTGGGAATTCGTCGCGGCGACGGCAAGCTGTTGCAGTTTCCGAATGGAAACGTCGCCAACTACGCCGTGTTCCTGCACGCCGATGCCGATCGGAATGATGTCCTCGATCGAACCGAGTTTCTCAAGCGGACCTACGGTGATCCCAAGCTGGTCGCCGAGGAATTTGCCAAGCTGAACACCGACGGCGACGAGGTAATCTCGTTCGACGAATTCTGCCGCCTGCCGGTGCGCGGCTTCGCCGATCCGGTGGCGGAGTTTCGGCATCTGGATGCCAACCTGGATGCTCGTGTGGACCCGCTCGAACTGCTGACGAGGGCTCCCGAATGGCAACGAAAACTCGCCGAGCACACGTTTCCCGGATTTGATCTCGATCAAGATGGCGTACTGTCGCTGTCGGAATACCGGCTGACTCCGATCGCCAACAAGGTGCAGCCTTGGGCGGTGGTGCTCAGTGATCTCGATGACGACGAAGCGCTCTCGTTTGCCGAGTTCAAGTTTGAGCCGAAGCGTTTCCCGTTGCTGTGGCTGCTCTACTTTCACCGGCTGGACGTGAATCGCGACGAGTCTCTCTCGTTGAACGAGTATTACTTCAAAACGAAATCGCCGATCGAGTTCTTCGTCATGAACGGCGACGGCACCGGCTGGCAGCACTACTTCAAGTTTGAAGGACGATCGAGCGTCGGCTCACCCGCGGTGTCGCCGAACGGAAAGATGCTGGCGTTCGATTCGCACCTGAGAAATGACCTCAGCACAAACACGGTCTATGTGATGGATCTGGTGGCCAAGAATCCGCACGCCATTTGTGTCGGGATGATGCCAACCTGGTCCCCCGACGGAAGACGCTTGGCCTGCTCGCGGAGCGGCACGAACAGCACTCCCTACGGAATCTGGACGATCGGTACAGACGCCGATGACGCACAACACATTGCACCGGGTTGGGGAGCTCAATGGTCCCCCGACGGCAAGCGGATCGCGTTTTACTCCGGCCTCGAAATCCGAGCGTTCAATGTCGAAACGAAAGAAACCGAAATCCTGTTGCCGGCCGACGAGAATCCCTATCGGCAGATCTTCTGGAACATGTCCTGGTCTCCCGACAGCAAGCAACTCGGCCTGAGAGGTCTGAAGCCCGACAACGTGACGCAAGAGTTTGCGACTCTCGCCCCGACCGCGACACCGAAGCTGAAAACGCGAGCGACCAACAAGGTTCAAGTTGCCGAGGACTCCGCATGGCATCCCAACGGCGAACGAGTCATCTTCGCGATGCACTGTCCCGAACGCGTTCACCTGCAGTTGTACGAATTCAATCCGCAGACCGACGATCCTCCGAAGTTGCTCAAGGGCCAAGACGCCACTCGCAACAACAGCAGTCCTTGTTGGACCCCAGACGGCAAACGCCTGATTGTGGTCAGCGTGGCGGACTGACAAAAAGACTCCCGACCCCTTCGCGAACCAACGCCATTGGCCGACATCCAGAAAGCATTTCCCAAGCGATGAGCGTCCCCGTCGAACCGAAGCCATCGTCGAGCCTCATCGCGACGGCCTATCACGAAGCGGGGCATGCCGTGATCGCGCTGGCTCTGGGCCGCGCGGTGCAGCGAGTCAGCATCTTGCCGGGCCACGCCTGGCTCGGCCGCTGCGAGTTCCAGAAGGGTCGCGTTCGTCCCTCGGAAGATTGGTTGGAACGTGAGATTCTCATTTCCCTCGCCGGCGCAGCGGCCGAAGCTCGACACACCGGAGCGTATGCCTGGGACGGAGCCACCGCCGACCTGCGAACCGTCCGCCGACTCGCCGTGCAGCGAGCCAGCGAGCGACAAGCCGAACGGCTCGAACGCCGGCTCTTGGCCAAGGTGGAACATCTGCTCGATCAAGCCGGTCACTGGCGAGCGGTCGAACTCATCGCGGTGGAACTGCTGCGTTGCGAAACCATCAGTGGCCGAGCGGTTCGTCATTTGTTCGACCAGGGAAGCAGACAGGCTGATGCCTCCGTCTTGGCTGGACGAGACGGGGAATGACGGAGCAAACGCCGAGCGTACGACCGGCACGACCTGGTCTCGGCGATCAACGGGCATCGTGCGATCGTCCGGCATCAGGTTTTCGGTTCTTGATTCACGGAGGCGAATGCTGGCCGAACTCGTCATCAAGGATGTTGGCGATTCGATCGTCGCTCAATTGGTCATGCAGGCGCGCGGCTAATTGTCGGGATGCGTATTATGACTTCGGTCGCTTCAGCAATTCCGTGAACCGAGCATTCGCCGCTTGCCAATCGGACGCGTTCGTCGGTTCGTAGTGTTTGAGTTCACTCGATCGCCGCACGACCTCGCGGATGTCGGACAGTGAGCCAATCTCCCCCGACGTGCGCGCTTGCACCAGCACGTTGCCCAGTGCGGTCGCCTCGACGGGGCCGGTCACGACCGGACGGCCGCAGGCGTTCGCGGTGAATTGATTGAGCAACTCGTTCTTCGTGCCGCCGCCGACGATGTGAATGACTTCGATCGGCACGCCAGTCAGCTCTTCCATCCAGCCGAGCACCACGCGGTACTTGAGCGCGAGGCTTTCCAAACAGCAGCGAATGAGTTGCCCTTCGGACTCCGGTACCGGCTGATTGGTCTGGCGGCAGAAGTTTTGAATCGCGGTCGGCATGTCATCCGGGCTGAGGAATTGCGGATCGTCCGGGTCGATGAGCGAGGCGAACGGCGTCGCGGCGGTCGCGAGCTGCACCATCGGCCCGTAATCGAGCGGCCGGCCATGCCGCTCGAACGAACGGCGGCATTCTTGGACCAGCCACAAGCCCATGATGTTTTTCAACAGCCGATACGTGCCGTCGATGCCTCCTTCGTTTGTGACGTTGAGTTCCAGTGCTCGCGGTGTGAGCACCGCGTGTTGCACTTCGACCCCCATCAGCGACCACGTTCCCGAACTGATGTAGGCCCAGCTCGGCGAGCCGGTTTTATCCGTCGGCACCGCCGCGACCGCGCTCCCCGTGTCGTGAGTTGCCGGCGCGACGACGTTGATTCGGCCGAGATTCGTGCGGCGTGCCACGTCCTCTCGCAATGCTCCCAGTTTTGTCCCCGGTGCGATGACTTCGGGGAAGGAGTGCGACGGAATCTCCAGCCGCTTAAGCATGTCGAACGCCCACGTCCGCTTCGTGGCATCGAAACATTGTGTCGTCGTCGCGTTCGTGAACTCGACCACGCGGCTGCCGCACAGCAGCCAATTCACGAAGTCGGGCATCATCAGGAACACATCGGCCATCCGCATCAGCTCGGCATTCGTCTGACTCATCGCCAGCAGTTGGTAGAGCGTGTTGATCTCCATGAACTGCAAACCGGTCGCGGCGAAGATGTCGCCGCGAGAGACTTTCGTCAGCGCGTGATTGAGCATCCCACGCGAACGGGCGTCGCGGTAATGGTACGGCGCGCCGAGCATCTCGTTGGTCTTGGTCAGCAAGACGTAATCGACGCCCCAGGTATCGACGCCGACGCTGGTGATCGCCGATCCAAATTTGGTGGCCGCCGCGCTCAGCCCGTTCTGGATGTCGGCCCACAGACGGAGCACATCCCAGCGCAGCGTCCCGCCGATGTTGACGGCGCCATTGGGAAAACGGTGCAACTCGTCCAACTGCACGCGCTGTCCATCGAACAATCCTGCAACCACTCGGCCGCTCTCGGCCCCTAAATCGACCGCCAGATAACACCGGTTCGTCATGATGCCGCCTAAAGATTCGTAGCCGCGTTCGCCAGAACGCGGGCTGATCCGTGTGTTTCCCGCACTCTGGCGAGTGCGGCTATGGGCCGATCATCTCTGAGGGTCCGCTTCGCACAAAACGCTGCGTCAGCATGACGAACATTCCGTCGATCGACCAGCGAATCTCAGGCGACTTCACGGGCAATGCCCAGCAGGCACGTATCGTCTGATGGGCGGCGAGTCGCGCGAAAGTCCGCGACGTCGGCAATGATCGCCGCGACGCGAGCGGACAAGCTGGGTTGCGCCGCGGCAATTTGGGTCGACAGTCGCGAGGAGCCGTACAAGCTGTTGTCCGGTGCCATCGCTTCGATCAGGCCGTCGGTCATCAGATAAATTTCGTCGCCTGGCCGTAACAGCGTGTGCATTGGATGAAACTTTTCGTTCGACGAAATCCCAAGCGGGAAGCTCGACTTGCTGTTGGACAACGATTCCACCAAGCCTGTGTCGTGATGGCGCAACACCGGGGCGGGATGGCCGGCGTTCATGACCGTCAGCAAATTCGTATTCGCGTCGATCAGACACAGACAGAACGTGATGAAGCCCTCGTCGATTCCGCACACGAACTGATTCAGCGAGTGCATCGCCAGCTTGAGTGTTTCCGCAGAGGCCAGGCAATGCCGGACTTCGGAGGCGAATTGCGCCATCAGCAACGCGGCTGGCAGCGATTTCCCGCAAGCGTCCGCGATCCCCAGCATCACGCGACCGTCCGGCAGAGAGTCCCAAAAATAGAAGTCTCCGCCGACGCTTTCGGCCGCTTCGTAATGGCTCTCGAAGACATATCCCGGCAGATTCGGACGCTGACGCGGCAGCATGCGCATCTGGATTTGCCGCGCGGTTTCGAGTTGCCGGTGTGTTTGATCCAGTCGCAAGACGGCCGTGTGAGACTTCGCATATTCGATGGCCTGCCCGGTCAGGATGCCGATCGTCCCAATCAATTCGACGTCGTCTTCCGTGAAGACGCGATGATCGTCATCGGTCTCCAACAGAATCGTCCCCAGCTTGGCGCGCGACGGCGCGACAATCGGCACGCACAACGTGTTCGAGCCGGCGACATCCAATACCGATTCCTCGTCACCCGACTCGACAGACTTCACCAACGGTTGCCCGGAGATCACGACTTGCTTGGCCAGTTCACTCCCGATGGGCACGCGCGTGATGATCGAGCTGTCGTCATCGCGGCCGTGCTTCATCGCCACCGGCGTTAAGGTTCCCCCCGCATCGACCAACTGAATCTCGCCGACATCTGCCTGGGGAAAGATGTCAAACAGCAAGTCCAACACGCGCGGAAAGAGTTCCTCGACATTCAAGCTGCTGCCGAGCCGTCGCGTGATCTCCAACAAACTGTGCAAGCGATTGCTGTAGCCCAGCGCAGCAATCTGCGTGCGCGTGGGTGGCAGCGACGTCATCGCCCCGTTTTGGGTCGGGCTGAGCGTGAATTGGGACGTGTCTGCCAGCGGAGCATCGGTCGTACAGAACGCAATCGGAACGTCAAAGATGTTGATGCGGTCGCCATCCTTCAGAGTCGTGGCCTTCGACACGCGGCGGCCGTTCAAGAACGTGCCGTGAGCGCTCCCCAAGTCTTCCACTTGATACTGCTGTCCGTCAAAAAAGACTCGGGCATGCTTGCGAGAAACCGTGCGCTTCATCAGCACGATGTCGCAATACCCTTCGCGACCGATCACAGCGTCGCGTTGCTGATCCAGCGCATATCGAGCCCCCTGCGCGGGCGGGGCCAGCACAACCAGTCCAGGCATAATGTCACCGCGTCCTACAGGATGTCATTCATCGGGAGTTGCTTCCGAAGCCGACTGAGCGCGGCCCATTCGTACCATCCAGCGCGGAATTCCGCCACCAATCACAACTCCCGGCAACGCAAAACCGAAGAGATCGGGCGTTGTCACGCAATCAGAAATGCCGGACGCCTGTTGTCGATCATCACTCGCCTCGGTACGTTGTGGCTCGATGCGGCAATCATCCTGGAAATTCCATCGGCCGCAGGACGCGAGCGCGTTCCGGTTGATGATGAAGACAAAGTCGGTCACGAGAGCGATCATGCGGGAAACAATTCTTCGCCAACTTCAGCCAGTTCGGCGGCGACAATGGACGGTCTGTGTCCTCCGCGCGGCGGCGTGGGGACTGAGCGGCGGGTCATGCGCCGCCGTCATTCTGGCCGTGTTGCGTCTGGCCGGCTGGCTGACAACCGCGTGGACGGGTTGGGGCGTGCTGCTGGGATTGCCGATCGTCGCGGCCGGCGTAGCGGCCTGGTGGAGTTGGCGGCACGCCGATTGGCTTCCGGCCGCTCGTGCCGTGGATGGCCACTACGAATTGAAAGACCGCACCGAAACCGCTCTGGCGTTGCTGCGCCGGCAGCCAACGAAGCCCCCCACCGAGATCGAATCGCTGCAACTGGCAGACGCCCTGCATCACTTGCAGCGAGTTGAAGCCCAGCAAGTCGTGCCATTCGCATTGCCGAACTCGTTCCGCTGGTCGATGGCCACAGCGATGCTGGCCGTCGCGCTGCTTTGCTGGCCGACGGGGCACGCGCAGGTCAACGCCGGCCCCGCTCAGCCGCTCGACGCGATCGTCACCGAGGCGGAGATCGTCATGGAAGACCTCGAAGAATTGCTCGATCAATTGCCCGAGGATCACGACCCAGAAATCGACGCGATCATTAAAGAACTGCTCGCGAAGGCCGAGGAGATGAAAGAGCCGGGCGTCGATGTCCGCGAGGCTCTGGCCAAGCTATCCGAGATGCAGTCGGCTCTTCAAGAAGTCGCCGCACAGTTCAATGTCGGCGCGACCGACGAACAAATGAAAGCCATCGGCGAGGCCCTGCAATCGGCCGAGTCGCTTCAGGACGTGGGAAAGGCTTTGCAAGAGGGCCAGTACGACAAGGCGTCCAGCGAACTGTCGAAGCTCGACAACCCCAAGCTCGACCGCAAGGAATCGCGAGCCGTCGCTGACAAACTGAATAAAGCTGCGGAAGAGGCCGACAAGAAGGGACTGAAAAAACTCAGCGACGCTGCGAAGAAGACTGCCGAGGGACTCGATAAAGACAACGCCTCGCAAACCAAAAACGGACTCAGCAAACTGGCCGAGTCCGCCAAGCAACAAGGCAACTCCAAGAAGATCAGCGAGCTGCTCAAGAAGCAGGGGGACAAGCTGGCCGAGTGCAAAGGGAACTGCCAGGCGAACGCGCAAGGAGACAAGCTCGCCGCCAAGCCCAGCCTGAAAGCCGGACGCGGCACCAACGAAACCATTCAGGGCGGACGCACGGAACTCGCCGCGAAGCGCGACGAACAAAAGATTCAGGGCCTCAAAGGCGAGCAAGGGGACAGTGACAAGGAAACGCTCACCACGAAAGAAGCCGAGGAGGAATCCGCGAAGCGCGAGTTCAAAGAGGTCTATCACAAATACCGCAAGCTCAGCGACGCGGTCCTGGAATCCGAAGACATCCCACTCGGCCACCGCCAAACCATCCGCCGCTACTTTGAAGCCATCCGCCCCACCCGCGATGATGCCGATACTTCCGCTCCCAATGATCCATCGCGAAAGTGACCTCCAAACGACGTCCTAGATTTCCCCATTCGTCGTCTCCTTTCATTCGTCGGGCACTTTCAAATTCGCCCGACGAATGAATGGAGACGACGAATTCAGACAGCAACATCAGCGTTCCAGAAAATCCAGGTGATCCATTTTGAGTTCGGACCTTCGCCGCTTGGTGACTGAGCAATTTGAACCGGGCGAAGCCGCGCGATTTTGGGTCGAGTTGGATCTCGATGAGAGTTTGCGTTTCGCAGCCGGCCTGCTGGTCGCGACGGATCGCCGATTGCTCGGCATCGCGAATCACTCCGCGACTCCGGTTTCACTGTTGTGGTCGGACATCAGTTCGGTCGCCGCCAAAGAACACGGCGCGCTCGGTGCGCTGGAGGTCCGCGAGAACCACGGTCAGACGCACGTCTGGCGTTACACCGTTGGCAAAGCAGCCGCGATTCACAAGCTGATTCAGCAGATCGAAAAGCTCAGACAGGGCATCGACGACGCCGAGGACGGAGATGACAGCGAACTCGAACCCGATGCGCCGCTGTCGGCGGTGACGAAATCGTTCGCGCGGCTGCTGCGGTTTACGAAGCCGCACACGCGGATGCTGACGCTGGGGTTTGTGCTCACGTTGCTCGGCTCGTTCTTCGCGACGGTGCCGATGCCGCTGCTCGGCCGCGTGATGGACGACGTCTTGGTCCCCTTCGCCACGCAGACCATCGAGCGTGGGGATGCGATCTCCAAATCTGCCTTGTTTCTGGAACTGTTTGCCGGAGCGGTCGTGATCTCGTGGCTGATCGGCTGGTGGCGAATCTACGTGCTGGCGTGGGTCAGCGAGCGGGTCGCGGCCGACCTCCGCAATCAAACGTATGCGCATCTGCAACGGCTGTCGCTGGAATTCTTCGGAGGCAAGCGGACGGGCGATTTGATCTCGCGGATCGACACTGACACCGATCGCATCTGCTATTTCATCGCCGTGCATCTGACCGACTTCGCCTCCGACGTGGTGATGCTGTTGCTGATCGGCGCGTATGTCATTTGGCAGGATACGTGGTTGGGCATCGTCACGCTGTTGCCGTTGCCGCTGATCGGTTGGCTGGTGCATGGCGTGCGGAGCAAGCTGCGGTCGGGCTTCATCGCCGGCAGCCGCGCCTGGTCCGAGATGACCAACGTCCTGGCCGACACAATCCCCGGCATTCGTGTCGTGAAAGCGTTCGCTCAAGAGCAGCGCGAGATCGAGCGTTTTCAAGCCCGCAACGATCAGGTCTTCAAGACGAACAACCACGTCAACAAATTGTGGTCGGCGTTCAGTCCGCTGTTGGCGCTGTTGTCGGACTTTGGCCTGCTGCTGATTTGGGTGGTCGGCGTCTGGCGAGTGCTCGGCAATAACTTGACGGTCGGCGTGCTCTCGGCGAGCGTGTTGCTCATCACCAAATTCTACGGCCGGCTGGAAGCCATCAGCCGCATCGTCGAGCCGACGCAGCGAGCGGCCAACAGCACGCATCGCATCTTCGAGATCCTCGACCGAGTTCCGAGTATCGCCAATCCGCCGAACCCGATTCATCTCGGCCGGGCCACCGGCGCAGTCGAGTTTCGCGACGTGCAGTTTCGCTACGGCACGCGTCCAATCCTGCGCGGTGTGAGCTTGAAGATTCGCTCCGGCGAAATGATCGGCCTCGTCGGTCCCAGCGGTGCCGGAAAGACGACGCTCATCAACTTGGTCTGCCGCTTCCACGACGTCGCGGAAGGGGCAGTCCTGATCGACGGTCACGACGTGCGGCAACTGGCTCTCGAAGATTACCGCCGCAACATCGGCATCGTGCTGCAAGAGCCATTTCTGTTTTACGGCACGATCGCCGAGAACATCGCCTACGGCCGCCCGAACGCGACTCGCGAACAAATCATCGGTGCCGCGAAAGCCGCCCGCGCGCACGAGTTCATCCTGCGACAGCCCGACGGCTATGACAGCTTCGTCGGCGAGCGTGGCATGTCCCTCTCCGGCGGCGAGCGACAGCGCATCAGCATCGCTCGCGCGCTGCTCATCGACCCGGCGATCCTGATCCTCGACGAAGCGACTTCCTCCGTGGACACCGAAACCGAACGCGAAATTCAACTCGCGCTGGAGAACCTGACTCGCGGTCGCACAACCATCGCCATCGCGCACCGCCTCAGCACACTCCGCCGAGCGGACCGACTCGTGGTTCTGGAACAAGGCCGAGTCACCGAGATCGGCCGCCACGATGACCTGCTCGCTCGCGACGGCACGTATGCCCGATTGCACAAGGCCCAACTCGACATGGCTCACGGCGAAGTGAGCGAGGAACCCAAGTAGAACAACGATGTCTGCAACCTTCCGTCTCGAACATGATACACAAGGCCGGCTCAGCGTGACCGATGCGCAGGGGCGGCGTCACGAAAACGTCGAACCGATTCGAGCGTTCCCGATCTCCGAGCCAGAGCAATGGATTTCGCTGTGCGATCCGAATGGCCGCGAGGTCGCACAGGTGCGCGACTTGAATGAACTGCCGACCGAGCAGCGCGAGTTATTACGCTCAGAACTGACTCGGCGCGAGTTCGTGCCGGTGATTCAGCGAATCGAGAGCATCTCATCGCTGGCCGAGCCGTGTGAGTGGATCGTCGAAACCGATCGCGGGCAGACCAGCTTTGTGCTCAACAGCGACGAGCACGTCCGCAAGCTTAGCCCGGACAAGGCGCTGATCTTGGATTCGCACGGGTTGCGGTACCTCGTGCAGGATGCGAGACAGCTTGACTCGCACAGCCGCAAGTTGATGGCCAGGTATCTGTCGTAACATGTCGTCACAGATCGAACACTTTGTCGTCTCCGACGGCTACCCGCTGAGCACACGGCACTGGAGGCCGGAGCAATCGCCGCGCGGGTTTGTCGTTGCGCTGCACGGCATTCAGAGTCACGGTGGCTGGTACGAATACTCGTGCCGACAAATGTGCGACGCGGGTTACGACGTGCTGTTTGTGGATCGGCGCGGATCGGGAATGAATGCTTCGCGGCGCGGCGATGCCCCGCATGGCGACCGGTTGATTAACGACGTCGTTAGCGTCTTGGCGGAGGTGCGGCGGCGACGCGATCAAGTCGATCCACAAATTCCGGTCGTGCTGCTCGCGGTCAGTTGGGGTGGGAAGTTGGCCGCGATCACAGCGGCTCGGCGGCCGGAGTTGGTCGATGCGCTGGCGTTGCTGTATCCGGGGCTTTGCTCGCGAGTGCAGCCGACTGCGATGCAGCGAGCGCGGTTGTGGCTGGCGAGGAAGCTCGATATCCGCAATAAGCGCATCGAGATTCCGCTCAATGATCCTGCGCTCTTCACTGCGGAACCACGCTGGCAGGAATTCATTCGTCTCGATCCGCTGACGCTGCGCGATGTGACTTCGGGGTTCTTACTGGCCCATCAAGATTTGACGCGTGAATCATTGGCGGCGGCCTCTGCAATTCACTGCCCGACGCTGCTGATGCTCGCGGGGCGGGACCGGATCATCGACAACGCCGCGACGAAGGATTGGGCACGCCGGCTTGGCACACGCGAATTCATGCTGCACGAGTACCCGGACGCGCAGCACACGTTGGAGTTCGAACCGCATCCGGAGCGGTTTGTCGCGGACTTGTTGGCGTGGTTGGAGTCGGTTTCGAGGCGCACGTGACGGGGTCGGGAGTCTTTTTCAGGTCGGGGTATTGGCGTGCGACATCGGATCGGGATTCGAGATTGATTGGCCATTTGCCCGACCTGAAAAAGACTCCCGACCCCTTCTGCGCTGCACGAAAAATGGCCGGTGGCGTTCTCGGAAGCTCGCCGATAACATCCCCGCCCCGCTGACGGATAGCGGCATTTGTTGGGAGTAAACAGAGGGCACGGAGGTCACCATTTCGGATCACAAACCCGGTGGGACCAGGTGCGATGAGCCAGACAACTACGGCGGCACACGAGACAGAAAAAGACCTCATTCAGCGAGCTCAAACGGCGGTCAGCCAGTGCAATTGGACCGTCGGAGAATGTGCGGTCCAATGGACCAAAAAATTCGCTCGCGGCCGAACTGATGCCGACTTCGGCGAATTGGTCGGCATGTCCGGCGATCAGGTTTATCAACGGCGTCGCGTCTGCGAGACCTTCGGCGACGTCAAAGAGCAATACTCCGCGTTGAAGTGGTCGCACTTCTATATCGCGCTCAACTGGGACAACTCGGCCGAATGCTTGAGTTGGGCTCACGAGAACTCGGCGACCATCGCCGAGATGAAAGCGTGGCGGCGACTGCAACTCGGTGAAGATGTCACCTCGTCGGCCTCGGACGACGTCCCATTTGGCAGTGATGGGGCGGCCGCTTTGGACGCCTATGACTCGGATCGCCCCGGCGTTGTGCGGGCCGAGGGGGATCTTGATCTCCCGGCGTCGCGTGCCACGATGTCTGGTGGAGCAGGCAACCGCAGTCGCGAGAATGCCGATGCCGCGACCTTGTCCGCTTCCGAAAGTGAATACAGTCCATTTCGCACCGGAGCGGTGACGCCGCCGCGTGAGATTCTCGAAGATGTTCCTGGCGGCGGCCCTCCGCTGAGCGCCGAGCAAACGGTCAAACGACTGGCCACGATGCTCGAACGCTGCGCGAAGGCGATCACACCGGAAGTTCAGCGTCAATTCGCGAAGTTGCCGGAAAAGGTTCGCGTGCGATTCGTCGCGGCGATGCAGGAACTGCGGCAACGAACGGTTGATTTGAAATAGTTTGGATGCGGCTTCGCGGGACCGCGTGACGGGGTCGGGAGTCTTTTTCAGGTCGGACAAATGGTCGTTGGATGTCTGTTCGCGAGGGGTTGCCATTTGGACGCGACGCCGACCTGAAAAAGACTCCCGACCCCTTCGGTACGAGTGAGGGCTCTCATGGAACCTCGCGATGAATTCTCTGCCTCGCGTTCGCGAGTTCCGGTCGGCGCGAGGGTCAACAGTTCGTTGGTGATGATCCTGCTGGCTCTGGTGGCCGCGTTGATCTATCGCGACTTCGCGCGGCACGACCGTGCTGTAGTCGCGCGCGGAGATCTGGCTCAGGATGAAGCGGCGACGGTGGAGCTTTTCAAACGGATCTCGCCGTCGGTCGTGCATGTGGACAACGTCGTGCGGCGGGTGGATTTGAGCACCGACAATGTGCTCGAAGTCCGGCAGGGCTCCGGCAGCGGATTTGTGTGGGACAGCGACGGCCATGTCGTCACGAACTTTCATGTCATCCAGAACGCGAACGGTGCCTGGGTCACGCTGGCCGATAACACTCGGCTGGAAGCGAAGCTCGTCGGCTTTGATGAGTCGAAAGACATCGCGGTGCTCAAAGTGGACTGTCCGGCGAGTAAGCTCAAACCGATTCCGTTGGGGACGTCTTACGATCTGGAAGTTGGCCAAAAGGTGTTCGCCATCGGCAGCCCCTTCGAATTGGATTTGACCTTTACCAGCGGCATCATCAGCAGTCTGGGGCGCGAGATCGAATCGGTGACCGGTCGCCCCATTCAGGGAGTGATTCAAACCGATGCGGCGATCAATCCCGGCAACTCCGGCGGGCCACTGCTGGACAGTGCCGGCCGTCTGATCGGTGTGACGACGGCGATCAAAAGTTTGACCGGAGGCTCCGTGGGGATTGGTTTCGCCGTCGCGGTGGATACGGTCAAACGCTCGGTGACCCAGTTGATCCAGACCGGAATGGTGGAACGCGCAGGGCTGGGCGTCAGTCTGCTCGATGATCATATCGCGGCTCGAATCGGCCTCAGGGGCGTACTGATTCGGCAAGTGTCTCCCAACAGCGCTGCGGCAAAAGCGGGGTTACGCGGCACCGACGAGGCTCAGCAGACTCTCGGAGATATCATCGTGGCCATCGACGGCCAGGAGGTTCTGAATCAGAACGCCCTGTATCGCGTGCTCGATCTGCATGAAGTGGGAGACACGCTGCGTCTGAAGGTGTTGCGCGACCAAAAGACTCTGGAAGTCTCGGTCACGCTGCAAGCGCTCCCCTCGACCGCGCCCTAGCTGGGATGCTTCAGGGTTTCGTAGCCGAGCTCGCCAGAGCTTGGGATGTTCTCACGGGCGGCACCCAATCTCTGGCGAGATTGGCTACGAAATGCGGCCACGACAGCTTTCCGAGTGCAGATGGTATCTCGGCGGCGCGGCGGATATCATCTGGCCTACTTGTCGATTCCCACCAGCAGGTTCCCATGAATCAGAAAAAGCCAGCGCCGATGCATTCCGCCATTCCTCGCAAGGTCTGTCCGGTGTGCGGCCAAGCGTCCTATTCGCTGGCCGGGATTCATCCGCAGTGTGCCGAGGCTCAGGCCGACGAAAAGCGGATGAAGAAGGTCAAAGCCAAGAAGGCTGACACTCCGATCGTGCTCGACGCGACCCCTTCCGCTTGGCGAAAGCCTTGTCCGAAGTGTGGCACTCATGTGCATGTCCGTAAGGCGCAGTGCGAGTGCGGGCATAAGTTCGTGGTCCAGAAGACGAAATCGGGCTTTGGCGACGACGACGAATAGTCTGCCTACGACCTTGTCCCCGGCTGCCCCCTCTTTAGGCGGACTGAATTCGCCGACGCAATTCTTGGACGACGAACTCCAGAATCTGTCGAGCCGCTGAACCGTGCAAAAGTCCTAGAGAATTGGGCATTGCGGCACGAACGCTCATCGCAACTCGTCCTAGAGTCCACACGTTGCTCACCACGTGTGTGTGACTCGGCACTGAGTTTGCTTCTCCGCAGACTTCGCCTCCGTGGCTGGCGCTCGGCAAGTCGGAGAACCAATCTGCTCGACCGACGACCGTCTCGTGCGAGGCAAAACTTATTGTGCCGCCGACGGTGATCGAGTCAGGTAGGACGTTATGGATTTAGTAGCAACTCCCGTCGGCATCCTTGGTGCCGCAATGAGCACCGAAGTGAAACCTGTCACAAATACTCTGCCGTCTGACTTACCGAAAAAGACGGTCGTCGTGATCGGCAACGGCATGGTCGGCCAACGCTTCTGCGAGAAGCTGGTCGAGTTCGACAAGACGAATCAATTTCGCATCGTGACCTTCTGCGAGGAACCTCGCGCCGCTTACGACCGCGTCGGGTTGACGAGCTTCTTTGCTCACCGCGATGCCGAAAAGCTGATGATCGCGCGAATGGGTTGGTATCACGATCACGGCGTCGAGATTCATCTCGGCGACCGCGCGTGTGCAGTCGATCGCGAACAGAAAATCGTCCGCTCACAGAAGGGCGTCGAGATCAAGTACGACTTCGTCGTTCTGGCCACTGGCTCGTATCCATTCGTGCCGCCGGTGCCGGGCTTCAACAAGCAAGGCGTGTTCGTTTACCGCACGATCGAAGACCTGAATCACATCATCGAGTATTCCAAGAAGTCGAAACGCTGTGCGGTGATCGGTGGCGGATTGCTCGGCCTGGAAGCGGCGAAGGCGGCGTTTGACCTGGGATTAGAAACGCACGTCATCGAGTTCGCTCCGCGCCTGATGCCCCGGCAGATCGACGACGCCGGCTCACGCACGTTGGTCAAGAAGATCGAGTCGCTGGGCGTGAAGGTGCATCTCAACAAGTCCACGAAAGAGGTTCACGGCAACGGCGTCGTTGAGCGAATGGAATTCAACGACGGCATGACGCTCGACGTGCAGATGATCATTGTTTCCGCCGGCATTCGTCCGCGCGATGACCTCGCGAAAGAGAGCGATATCCACGTCGGCCCGCGGGGCGGAATTACGGTCAACGATCAACTGCGAACCTCTGATCCGGACGTTTATGCCATCGGCGAGTGCGCCTTGCATCGGGGCATGATTTACGGGTTGGTCGCTCCTGGCTACGAGATGGCCGAAATCGTTGCCGCCAATTTGACCGGCGACGAGCGTCATTTCACGGGGACTGATCTCTCGACGAAGCTCAAGCTGATGGGCTGCGATGTCGCGTCGTTCGGCGATTACGAAGCGCCTGCCGAGCGTGCGGTGCCGCTGACTTTTGAAGACCCGTTTGGCGGCGTCTACAAGAAGCTGATCTTCAGCCTCGACGGCACAAAGTTGCTCGGCGGCGTGCTGGTGGGTGATGCGTCCGAGTACGGTACGTTTTCGATCCTGGCGAAAGGGACGCAGCCTTTGCCGTGCAAGCCGCATGAGTTGCTGGTTGGCAAGACGGGCGGAGCATCGCTCGGCGGTGTCGAGGCGATGCCGGATGAAGCGCAGATTTGCTCATGCAACAACGTCAGCAAGGGGGCGATCTGCCATGCGATTCGCGAAGGGAGTCTCGACTCGGTCGGCGCTGTGAAAAGCTGCACGCGAGCCGGTACCGGCTGCGGCGGCTGCATGCCGCTGGTGACGGACCTGTTCAACGCCGAACTCAAGAAGGCGGGCAAGGTCGTCGTCAATCATCTCTGCGAACATTTTTCGTTGTCGCGCACCGAGCTGTTTGCAGTCGTGAAAATCAAAGAACTCAAGTCGTTCGATGCGGTAGTTCGGCAATGCGGGAAAGGAAATGGCTGTGAGATCTGCAAGCCAGCAGTGGCGTCGATCCTCGCGAGCCTCTGGAACGAAGTCATCGTCAAAGATGAGCACGCGACGTTGCAGGACACGAACGATCGGTTCCTCGCGAACATGCAGCGCGGCGGGTTGTACTCGGTCGTTCCGCGCGTCCCCGGTGGCGAGATCACTCCGGACAAATTGATCGCGATCGCCGAAGTGGCCAAGGACTATAGCCTCTACACGAAAATCACCGGCGGACAACGGATCGACTTGTTCGGTGCTCAGGTCCAAGACCTGCCGGACATCTGGGAACGCTTGGGGGCGGCGGGACTCGAAAGCGGACACGCTTACGGCAAGGCGCTGCGAACGGTGAAGAGCTGCGTTGGCACAACATGGTGCCGGTACGGCGTGCAGGACTCGGTCGGTTTCGCCGTGCGAGTTGAGAACCGATACAAGGGAGTGCGTGCTCCTCACAAAGTAAAAATGGCGGTCAGCGGCTGCGTGCGCGAGTGCGCCGAGGCTCAAGGCAAAGACGTCGGTCTCGTCGCGACCGAGAAGGGATACAACCTCTACGTCTGCGGCAACGGTGGAGCAAAGCCTCGCCACGCGGACTTGCTGGTGGGGGACATCGACGAAGAGACGGCGATCAAATTCATCGACCGCTTCTTCATGTACTACATCATGACCGCCGACCGCCTGACGCGCACGTCGGTCTGGTGCGACAAGCTCGAAGGGGGCATCGAACACATCCGCGACGTTGTGGTGCATGACAAGCTGGGGCTTGGCGCGGAACTCGAAGCGATGATGCAGCGGCTGGTCGATACCTACGAATGCGAATGGGCCGCCGTCGTCAAAGATCCGGAGAAACGCAAACGCTTCAGTCAGTTCGTCAACACGGACGAAACGGAGTCTTGCATCGAGATCGTTCCCGAACGGGGCCAAGCGCGACCGGAGTTCTGGCCAAATGAATTTGTGTCGCTGGAACAGTTCCGTGAGATGAGTGTTGAACCTGTCGAAAGTAGGTTGGGACTCCGTCCCGACCAGGCAGATATGGCCGACAACCTTGAGACGGTCGGGACGGAGTCCCAACCTACGAACGATTGGATCTCGGTCGGCAAAGTCTGGGACTTTCCGAAAGACGGCGGTGCGACGATCAAGTACGGAGCCGTGCAGATCGCGGTCTTCAACTTCTCGGTACGTGGCGAGTGGTACGCGACTCAGAACATGTGCCCGCACAAGAAGGCGTTCGTGCTCGGACGCGGCATTCTTGGAGACGCGGCCGGAGTGCCGAAGGTCGCCTGTCCGCTGCACAAGAAAACGTTCTCGCTGCAAACGGGCGAGTCCCTGCAAGGCGAGGAATATCACATCCGCACGTTCCCGGTGCGAATCGACGGGGATGATGTGCTGCTCGAACTTCCGCCAACCGAATTGCTCGATCTCGAGTTGGCAACGGAAATCGGCTGCCGCTTGGCAACCTCGTGTCAGACGAGTTGCCAGTCCGAGTCATCGCAGCCGCGCGAATTGTTGGAAGTGTAGGTCGCATGATGTCTACTGCATTTCCAGAAACCGCCGCATCCGACAGGCGAGCGGGGGGTGTCAGCCCCCCGGTGGATCGTATGTCTTTTGACTCAGAACCAACCGGGGGGCTGACGCCCCCCGCTCGCCAGGAAACTGATGGGCAGACGCTGCTCGCTCGTTTGCTTTCCGATCAGCAACAACTCACTGCCGTCGAAGCATTCTCCCGACAGCACGACGGTGGTGAGTTGCCCGCGCAATCGCGGTACTACAAGTCGCTCATCCCCGCGAGTCCTCCTGGTCCCGGCCAGCAGTTCGCGTTTGAGGTTGATCTGGATCGCTGTTCCGGCTGCAAGGCATGCGTGACGGCGTGTCACTCACTCAATGGGCTCGACCAGAGCGAAACGTGGCGCGACGTCGGCATGCTCATTGGCGGCACGACCGAGCTACCCGTGTTGCAGCACGTCACGACCGCGTGCCATCACTGCATCGAGCCGGGCTGCATGAGTGCGTGCCCGGTGGACGCTTACGAAAAAGATCCGGTGACCGGCATCGTGAAGCATCTCGACGATCAATGCTTCGGCTGTCAGTACTGCATTCTGGCCTGCCCGTATGAAGTGCCGAAGTATCACAGCGGACTCGGCATCGTCCGCAAGTGCGACATGTGCTCGGATCGGCTGACCCACGGCGAAGCTCCAGCTTGCGTTCAGGCTTGCCCTCATGAGGCGATTGCGATTCGGATTGTGAATATCTCGCAAGTCGTCGAAGACTCTGAAGCGAACGTGTTTCTGCCGGCCGCTCCCGATCCGCAAATCACGTTGCCGACGACAACGTACAAATCGAAAAGGGTCTTTCCTCGAAATCTGCTGCCGGTCGATTTCCATTCGGTGTCGGCTCAGCATCCGCACTGGCCGCTGATCGTGATGCTGGTGCTGACGCAGTTCTCCGTCGGAGCGTTCTTGGTCGGCCTCGGTTTGGAAGGTCTGTTGTCGGCGGAATTGGTCTCGGCGATCCGGCCGCTGCATTCGTTGAACGCGCTGGTGTTCGGACTGCTCGCGCTGGCGGCGAGCACGCTGCACCTCGGCCGTCCGCAGTACGCCTGGCGAGCGGTCATCGGACTGCGGCACTCGTGGCTGTCGCGCGAGATCGTCGTATTCGGAGCCTTCGCCGGAGCCGCGATTCTGTACGCGATCGGAAGCTGGTTCGGCTTGGAGTCAGTCGGCTTGGGACCATACTTGCACGACGCGGTTGGCTGGTCCGTTGGAGCCTTCGGTCTGCTCGGCGTGTTTTGTTCGGTGATGATCTACGCCTTCACGCAACGCGCGTTCTGGAGTTTCCCACTGACAGCCACTCGTTTCGTTTTGACATCGGCGCTGCTGGGCATCGCCGCGACGTGGGTGACGTTGCTGGCCCTGGCCGTCATCAACAACGGCCCGGTGACGCGATTGCTAGTTCGCCGAGGCGATCTCGTCTGCGAAGCGCTGATGATCGTGGCCGTGACCAAACTGGGGTTCGAGGCGTCGATCTTCCGGCATCTGCTGCGGAAGCAAACGACGCCGCTGAAGCGCTCGGCCTTGCTGATGACCGGCCCGTTGGTCCGTTGGACTCAAGCACGTTTCGCCCTTGGATTGATCGGTGGCCTGCTGATGCCGGCCATCCTGCGATCACTGATCGGCGACGTGGCACCGTCGTCGCCGTCGATGCTGGCAACATCGACCGCATTGTTCGTGGCCTGCTTGGCCGGAGAATTGTTGGAACGGTATCTGTTCTTCGCGGCGGTCGCGGCACCACGTATGCCCGGAACGTTGAGAGGTTGAAAGCCGTAACCAAGACAATCAGGCGAGCGGGGCGGCGTCAGCCCCCCGGTTGATGAATTGTAAGAACGCTCTGAGGTGCTCGGTGTTTCACGGACAGTGTGAGTCACTATTTTCGGCGAGCATTTGAGATTCGAATTCGGTGGGGGTGAGGTAATCGAGGGATGAGTGTCGGCGGGAGTTGTTGTAGTAGGCGATGTAGGTCGCGATCTCTCGCCGT
>CAMDPX010000050.1 GCA_945905295.1 Planctomyces sp. SH-PL62
TGATCACAAGCTGAAGCTCTCCCCGTTCCTCGTCCGTCAATCGAACTACATATTTCTTGTGCATAGACCACCTCCTTGTGGTACACGCAGAGTCGTCGAATTCTCGATAAACTCCAACCCGAAGTTTTAGTCGTGACGCGGCACTAGGACTCTGCCTGGTGGCACCGTGGATGTTGATGGCAACCGGCTTGATGGCCTATCGCCTGCAGGAAATTCCAAACATTGAAATCGAACCGCCGACCCACGAGCAGTTGCTGACGCTCAGCGACGAGGAGCGTAAGACCGCCGAGATATATCAGGCGGTGATTCATTCGTTGGGAGACGAGATCACTCGGCGACCAGAGAATGAGCAACGGATGACGGAACTGGACCAACGGCTGCGGCAATCACCGGAGATTCTGGAAAAGCTGCTGGCAGCCACTCAGCGCCCCGTCGGGGCCTTGTCGGGTGCTCCGGAAACTCAGAGGGCATCCGCGCAGACCTTATTGCAGGTTTTGGATCGTGCGGAATTGCTGGCGACCAATGCGAACTCACTGGAACAGATTGTGGATCTGCATCGCGCGATGAGGCAGTTGTTGCGACATTGGCGAACGAACACGGACTTCCAGGGACTGCGACAGTGCGACGAGCGAGAGGGGAGTGATCTGAATCGGCTCACCGGTTGTCTGAAAGCGATCCCCGAACAGCCGGGGCGATACCGAGCATTGGCAAGTCGGCTCGCCGCATGGAATGAACCTGTCCAGAATTCTTGGCGTAATTGGGAATGGGCCTATCGCGATGCTCTGGATGCTTGGGATGAACCTGATTGGCATCAGCATTTCCATTCCAATCGAGACATCGAACGCCATTATCCAAGTTTGAGTTGGCTGCATCTCATTCCGGGTGAACGGGAGCGTGCTCGTCGAATCCTGAAACTTCAATTTGCCAACCAGCTCCGCAACGAACAATTCCACCGCATCCCATCCATCGCCAGGAAGGGACGCAAACAGGTTGACGATTGGATGAATCGGATGACTTGGTCCGACCCGTGGGGCCGACTGATCGCCCACCACATCACGGTCGAATCGATTGCCCGCCATTCCTCCAAGTATAGTTTTTTTTCCTTTGTCCGCTGGCGAATGCTGCAAGCTTGGCTGGAGATTCAGGCCGTCAAACTGGAGACTCAGGAATGGCCGGAGTCGTCGGTAGGAATTCCTTCGCTGGGCCGGTTATCAAGTTTGCCCGAGTATGACGGCTGGTTCGAGTTCTATCCCAAGGGCCTCTGGCATGGCCGAGAACGTAAGCCAACGCCGGTCAACGGAGTCCACGGCAAACGGCTGACACTCCACGGGAACGAACCCTGCTTGGTCTACTACTTCCGTGAAAAATTTCGTTCCCTGCTCGAAGACGCCAACAGTGCTGAAAAGCGAGAGGATCTTGCCACCTACATCGTGGTCGATTTGCTTGAGCCACAAGAACTCGCGCCTTGAACAACAAGGCTGGGCTGAACGCGGACAGCTCACACGCTGAAACGAATCACGATCTCATCGCCGTCGCGAATCACTGCCTCTTTGCCTTCAGTGCGAAACAGGCCGGCGGCTTTGACTTCTTTTTCGGATCCAAGCCGCAAGAGATCGTCCGTGGACATCACGTCAGCGCGAATGAAGCCACGAGCCAAGTCCGTGTGGATAGTGCCCGCCGCTTCGAGCGCGCTGCTGCCGCGTTTCAGCAGCCAGGCGTGGACCTCTTTTTCGTCGCAGGTGTAGAAGGTGATTTGTTCGGTGATCTCGAAGATCGCACGCAACAGTTTGCTGCGGCAGGATTCGGTCAGGCCCATCTCTTCCGCGAAGAGCGCGCGGTCTTCTTCGGGAAGCGAGGCGACTTCCAGTTCGAGTCCGACCGGGCCAGCAATCGCCGTGATGCCGATGGCCTTGAGATCGGCAATCTGCTTCTCGTTGACTGACGAGTCAGCCGTGTTGAGCACGACCATCTTCGGTTTGCGAGTCAGTAGCGCGAACGATTTTGTGGCTTTGTCTTGGACCTCGGTGAACGGGATGCCGCGCAGTGTTTCGCCGTTGTTGAGCTTATTGACGACGAACTCCAACGCTCCGAGTTCCGCGTTGAGTTCATCCTTCTCGGTGGCGGGGCGAGGCTTGAGCAGATCCTTCTTCAATTTCTCGATGCGGTTCCCGACGACTTGCAGGTCGGCCAGGATCATGTCGTCCTCGAAGGCCCGCGCTTCGGCGACTGGATCGACGCCGTTGAATACGGCGACGACCTGGGCCAGCGCGGAGGACTCGCGAATGATCCCCAGCCGCTGAGCGTTGTGGGTGTTGTCCCCCTTCATCAGGCCGGGAGTGTCGAAGAGGTCGATCTTCGCGGGGGAAATTTTCTTGGGCTTGTGGAACGCGACCAGCTTGTCGAACCGTTCGTCCGGCACCGTCGTGATGCCGACTTGGCCCAGGTGCGACTTCGACACATCCGGCTTGTGTCCGCTGAGCAACTCAAACAGCGTGCTCTTACCGCTGCCTTGATATCCGACGAGTCCGATTTTCATGATTGCCTCGTAGGGCAGGCGACTCGCCTGCCAGAACTTCGCGGGGGAGCAGGCGAGCCGCCTGCTCTACGAAAAGAACTGCCACTTGCCGACTGGCTCGAAGGCGTTCCGGAGGTGACGGATTTCCGGTTCGCGGGAGTCGCCAGGCCAGACGATGGCGATGACGTCGAAGCGAGCCGAGTGTTCCAGGAGTTTGTGCTTCTTCAAATACGCCAAGGCCATGTTCGTCAGCTTCTTTTGTTTCTCGAAGTTGACCGCTTCTTCCGGCCGGCCGGCAACGATCGTCGATCGAGTTTTCACTTCGACGAAAACGATGGTCGTACCATCCAGCGCTACGATGTCGAGCTCACCCCACGGCGTCGAGTAGTTTCGCTGGACGATGCGGAAGCCTTGCCGTTTGAGGAATTTCGCGGCGGCTCGTTCGCCACGATCACCAAACAGCTTGTTCCACAGGCCCGGCATGGCGGTGGTCTCGAAATCATTTGGAGTGCGATGACCCAAGTCATCGCTTTTCTAAACGCATTCAGCCACCTTTCGGCCGATCAATGCGTTTTGAAAAGCGGTGACGACGGTCACCGCAGTCCAAATCGTGACTACTCGGCACCTGGAACGACGACCTTCGCTCGGCGCTCGACCAGCTTCGTAGCTTTGCCGACGCGCTTGCGGAGGTAGTAAAGCTTGGCTCGGCGAGTCTTGCCGTGGCGGACGACTTCCAGCTTGGCGATCTTCGGTGAGTTCACTGGGAAGATACGCTCGACACCCTCGCCGCCGACGATGCGGCGAACGGTGAACATCTCGCGGGTACCGGCTCCACGACGAGCCAGGACGATGCCGGTGAAGATCTGGATGCGCTCTTTGGTGCCTTCCAGAATTCGGCAGTGGACATCGACCGTGTCGCCCACTTCAAACTTCAGTGGGTCCGCACGCAAGTGCTGGTCTTCGACTTCTTTGATCAGCTTGTTAATCATGATTCAGGACTCCCTGGATCGCGACGAGCTTTGGGCTGTCGCTGGCGTTTCGGTTTCTTGGGTTTCGTGTCTTCGTCGCCAGCCCCCGGCGGGACCAGATCGCTGCGACGCTCTTGGGTTCGTTGCAAACTTTGTTGGTCTTGCCAACGTTGGATTTCGGCGTGATTCCCGTTGAGCAGGACTTCGGGGACCGTCATGCCGCGGAACTCGCGAGGTCGCGTGAACTGCGGGTATTCCAAAAGTCCGCTATCGGAAAACGATTCGTACTTGTGAGAGGTCTCATCGCCGAGCACGCCCGGAATGAGCCGGATGACGGAATCAATCACGAGCATCGCCGGCACTTCGCCGCCGTTGCAGATGAAATCGCCAACCGAGACCTCCAACGGCTGCAATCCTTGTCGGATTCGATCGTCGAATCCTTCGTACCTCCCGCACAGCAGCAGCAGCCGTTTGTGCTGTGCGAGTTCCTCTACCAACTTCTGATCGAGCTTGCGGCCTTGCGGCGTGAGCATGATCAACTGACCGGGTTCTTCGGCGTCCGGCTGAATGGCTTCCACCGCATCGAACACGGGCGGGCACATGATCAACATGCCCGGTCCGCCACCATACGGCGTGTCGTCCACCGACTTGCGTCTGCCGGTCGCCCAATCTCGGAAGTTCCAGACCTTGACGCTCACCAGCCCACGTTGGATCGCCAACTTGAGCAGGCTCTGCGAGAGATAGCCCTCGAACATGTCCGGGAAGAGCGTGAGGACGTCGAACCGCATGAGTTGCTCGGGTGGCACGCCCTGAGTCATCGAAGGGCGTGGCTAGGACTAAGGACCACGCGCCCACGCCCTTCGATGACTCAGGGCGTGCCACCCAAACCAAGTTAGCTCGCCTCGCCGCCTTCGGCCGGAGCCTCTGCCGGGGCTTCGGCTTCTGCCGGAGCTTTCGGAGCCTTCTGTGGAGTCAATGCGGGTGCGGCACCTTGGTCCGTCCAGCGATTGGTCTTCACCTTCTTGATGAGCGTGGCGACTCGTTCCGACGGCGTTGCGCCGACCGATTGCCAATACTCGATCCGATCCATTTTCAACTTCACGCGAGCGGACTTGTCTTTGACCATCGGGTCGTAGGTGCCGACCTCTTCGATGGACCGGCCCTCGCGAGCCTTCTGACGATCGATGACCACGATCCGGTAGAATGGCCGATGCTTACGACCCATTCTCGTCATACGAATGCGAACCGACACACGACGCTCCTTTTAGACAGCAGGAGGAGGTTCCGTGACGCAGCGTCACGCCTCTGAATACAGTGATGACCAAACTCCAGCCGTGCTACCAAGGATGCCGGACCACAAATAGTCCAGATCCTGAACTCAGGCGAGTTCAGCGACATCACTCGGCTTACACGGGCCGGCCGGCCAGAAAGGCGGGCAGTGTGACGGCATTGCCCCGCCGACTCAACCGAGCACACGCCAAAAACTCGGCGATTCACAACCTGCCTCCGCCCCGCCCCAACCGCCGATGTTCCCTGAAAGCCGATTAGCAAGACGCGGAATCTCGCGGTACAGTGGTTTCACTGGGCTCTGTCCCGCAATTCGTAGGTCAGGTCTTTCCAGGCTGACCCGATAGTGAATCGACGCCGCTTCGCGCGTTCAGGTCAGGCTAGAAAGACCTGACCTACGATTTGCGGGACAGAGCCTAGCCCACCTTAATCTCCTGCCTGAGGGTTCTTTGATGCTGCCCCACTCTCCCCGCACTCGAACCAGGAATCTCCGAGATCTGGTTTTGTCTTTGGCCGTCGTCCTTTTCGCAGAGGCGGGATTCGCTGTGGGGCCGCTGACTGTCCAACCCGAGTCGGTCACTCTGGCGGACCCGTTTGCACGCCGACAGTTGCTAGTCGAGACGGAGGGACGGGATGCGACTCGCGTCGCGAAGTTCTCCACGTCGCAGCCAAATGTCGCGACGGTTGATGAGTCGGGCTATGTCTTGCCGGTCGCAGACGGGACGGCCGAGATCAGCATTACCCTCGACGGCCAGACCTCAAAGGTGCCGGTCACGGTGAAAGGCATGGCGAACGCTCGCGCGGTGGACTTCTCGACGGAGATCGTGCCGTTGCTGAGCCGCTTCGGTTGCAACGCCGGCGGCTGCCACGGCAAGCAAGGGGGGCAGAACGGATTTCAGTTGTCGCTGTTCGGTTTCGACACCGAGTTCGATTACTCGGCCTTGGTGAAGGAGGCTCGCGGGCGGCGCGTGAACGTCTCGAATGCGAGCGGCAGTTTGCTGATTCGCAAAGCCGTTGGCTCGGTGCCGCATGGCGGAGGCCGGCGTATCGAGATCGGCAGTGAACCGTATCGGCTGCTGCTGAGTTGGATCGAATCGAGCGCTCCGGCCTCGTCACCGGCGGTGCCGCACGTCGTCAAGCTGCATGTGTCGCCGAAAGAGCGAGTGCTGAGGAACGTCGCTCGGACGCCCACGTCTGTGCGGACGGACGAGGGCGTCCATCCTACGAACTCACAACAACAACTCGCGATCGTCGCCGAGTACAGCGACGGATCGCAGCGTGATGTGACACGGCAAGCGGATTACTCCAGCAATCTGGATGTCGTCGCATCGGTCTCTCCGGATGGACTCGTGAAGACCACCGGCCAATCGGGCGAGGCGGCGATCATGACTCGGTACATGGGTCAGGTCGCGGTGTTCCTCGCGCTGGTGCCGCATGGCGAGCCGCTCAAAGAGATCGCCAACTTCACACCGAAAAGCGAGATCGACCGGCTGGTCGTTGAGAAATGGAAGAAGCTGGGACTCAAGCCGTCGCCGCTGGTCGATGACGCGACGTTCCTGCGGCGAGTCACGCTTGATCTGTGCGGACGATTGCCGACCTCGGATGAAGTGCGAACCTTTTTGAATGACGCAACGCCGACGAAGCGCGAGGCCGCGGTGGATCGGTTACTGGAATCGCCGGACTATCCCGCGTTCTTCGCCCTGCGATGGGCATCGATCCTGCGGAACTCGGACCTCGCTGGTGCCAACCGAGCGGCGTATGCGTTTCACAATTGGATCAAAGACCAAGTCGCTCGCAACGTTCCCTACGACGAGTTCGCTCGCGGCGTGATCGCAGCTTCGGGTGAGTGGCAAGATGCTCCGCCAATCAACCGCTACTGGCAGATGCGCGACGACCTGCTGCATCAATCGACGGCCGATACGGCTCAGGTGTTTCTCGGCCTGCGATTGCAATGCGCGAAGTGCCATCACCACCCGTATGAGCGGTACTCGCAAGAGGATTACTACGGCTTGTCCGGCTTCTTCACGCGGCTGGGCCAGAAATCGTTCGGCGAACCGCCGCCGTACTTCAATGCTCCAACCGTGACTCGCGGGGATCAAAACCCGCTGACGAAGCAATCGCCGAAACCGAAGTTCCTCGACGGGGACTACGCCGAGTTCTCCTCTGAGCAAGACCCGCGACACGCGCTGGTCGATTGGATGGCGAAGCCGGAAAACCCGTACTTCGCCCGCACGCTGGTCAACCGGCTGTGGGGCCACTTCTTCGGCCGAGGCATCGTCCACGAAGTCGATGACCTGCGCGAGACGAACCCGCCGTCCAACCCCGAACTGCTGAAGTTCCTGACAGAAGATTTCCTCGCCCACAAGTTCGACATCAAACATGCGATTCGGCAAATGGTCACGAGTCAGATCTATCAGTTGTCCTCGCAGCCGACGCCCGACAACGAACACGATCGGCAGAACTACGCCCGTTTCTATGCTCGTCGCATGATCGCCGAAGTGTTCCTCGATTCGGTCAACCAGGCGATCGGCGTTCGCGATCGCTTCAGCGGGGTCGGAGCTTCCGCACGAGCCGTCGATCTACCGCACGAGAACTTCGGCTCGTACTTCCTCGACTCATTCGACCGCCCGAAGCGAGTCACCGCCTGCGAATGCGAACGCTCCCCCGGCGCGACGCTGGCTCAGGTACTGCTGCTGTCGAACTCGGAAGAGATTGAAAACAAGCTTGCCAGCAACGACGGAAAGATCGGCAAGTTCTTTGCCGAGAAAGATCGCCGGCCGCTGAAGGACTTGATCGAGGAGCTTTACCTCAGCGCGTTGTCTCGCTTACCGAGCAGCGATGAACTCACCGCGTCAACGAAGTATCTCGACGGGGAGTCGGACAAACGACAGGCCATCGAAGACTTGCTCTGGACGCTGCTGAACTCGAAAGAGTTCATGTTCAATCATTAACGCTCGTAGTGACCCGATTCATCGGGTCGAGCAGCAACGGGCCGGCTGGAGACCGCATGAATGCGGTCACCACGAGCGCTAATAAACCCGCCGTTGCCGTGATGACGGGATGTTGAGCTTCTTGCGGTACTTCGTGACCGTGCGGCGGGCGAGGACGTAGCCGAGCTTCTTCATCTCTTCGACGAGAGCGTCGTCGCTGAGCGGGTCGTCCTTGTCTTCTTTGTCGATGACCTCTTGCAGCTTGATGCGAACCACGGCCCACGCGACGTCGTCTTCGCCGTCGTCGGTCTTGGTGCCGCCTCCGAAGAAACGCTTCAGCGGAAACAGGCCGCGCGGAGTTTGAATCCACTTGTCATCGACGGCTCGCGAGACAGTCGTGACGTGGACGCCGACCACGTCCGCGATCTGCTGCATTTTCAGTGGCGAAATGAACTCCGGACCTTTGTCGAGAAATTCCGTCTGCCGATCGACGATTGCCTGAGCAACTCGCTTGAGCGTGTTATGACGTTGCTCAATGGATTCGATCAGCCATTTGGCCGATTCGATTTTCCGTTTGACAAATTCCTTCGTGGTCGCGTCGCAGCCATTGCGAAGCATGTCGATGTATTTGCGGCTGATCCGCAGTTGAGGCAGCGTCTCTTTCGACAACCGCACGGCGTATTTTCCGTGATCGTCCTGTTCGAGGAACACGTCGGGCATCACAGTTTGCACCGGAACGTTTCGGAAGCGGCGGCCAGGATGCGGGTCGAGATGCTCGCGCATCTCCTCGCGAGCCATCTTGATCATGTCGATGGAATAGCCGGTCTTGCGTTCGATCACTGGCAGGCGATTCTCGGCCAAGTCCTCGAAGTGCGACGTGATGATCGTAATCACGACGTCACGCAACGGCATGTCGTCGGTCACTTGCAGCAGCAGGCACTCGCGCACATCGCGTGCCCCGACGCCGGGTGGGTCGAGCTTTTGGATGAGTTGCAAGACCTGCAGCGCATCGTCGTTGGTGATCTGATGGCCGAAGACTTGTGCCAGTTCCGGTAATGAGCTTTGTAGACGACCGTCGTGATCGAGGTTGTGGATCAAGTAGTCGCCGAATTCACGCCACGCCGGCGAAACGTCGTAGAAATGAAACTGCTGGAGCAGGTGCTCGATCAGCGTCGGCTCGTCTTCTTGAATGCTGGCCATCTGATCGAGATGCCGTTCTCCGTCTTCGGAGATGCGGCCGGACGACTGCCGCGACTCGGAATTGAAGCTGTCATCGTTCCAGTTCTCGTGCATTTCGAGGAGACGTTCAAAGTCCGCCTCGTTGTTGCCGTTCTCTTCGACCTTCAGTTCGCGAGCCTCGACCGGCGTTTCGGTCGCCGCTTCCTTTGCCTTCGCGAGTTCGATGTTGCGTTCGGTATCCGACTCCCCTTCGACGTCGTGCTCGGCCAACAGCGTCGGGTTCTCATCCATTTCCTGGTCGATGCGCTCCTGCAACTCCATGAGCGGGAGCTGCAGAATCTCCATCGACTGGATCATCCGCGGAGCCAGCTTCATCTGCTGGCTCATCCGCATCTGTTGTGAGAAGTTCATGTGCATGACGGACTCAAGTCTTCAACCCCACCGGGCTTGCCCCGGTGGTTACCAGGCTTCTGCACTACTCATGAAAAAGTAGTGCAGAAGCCCGCGAGCCACCGGCACAAGGCCGGTGGGGGGGGAATTCCTTCTTCAAAAACTCTGCCGGCCGCGCATGGCGTCGGCCAGCATTTCTTTATTGGCGAACTCTAGCACGCTCCCGGTGGCGATCCCGCGTGCGAGTCGCGTGATCTTCACCGAATCGTTCGCCAGCACGTTGCTAATAAACAACGCGGTGCCATCACCCTCAAGAGTCGGATTTGTGGCCATGACCAACTCGGTGACGCCGTCGCGGCGGATGCGTCGGACCAGCGCGTCGATCGTGAGTTGTTCCGGACCGATCCCCTCCAGCGGCGAGAGGCGGCCTTGCAAGACGTGATAGCAGCCGTCGAATGCGTGCGAACCTTCGATGACCAATACGTCGCGCGCCTGCTCGACGATACAGAGCACTTGATGATCGCGACGCGAATCTCGGCAGATATTGCAGAGCTCGTTCTCGGTCAGATTGAAGCACTCGCGGCACGGACGAACGCGCGTCTTGACTGCTCGGATCGAATCGGCCAGTTCGAGAGCTTCGCTTTCGTTTGTCAGCAGCACATGCTGAGCGAGCCGCTCGGCCGACTTCCGGCCGATCCCGGGCAAGCGCGCAAACTGATCGACCAATCGGCCCACTGCCGGTCCGAAGGGATGCTTCTCAGGTTCAAACATTTGCTTGGCCATTATCCACCCATTCCGCCGAGCATGTCTTTCATCGCGCCGAGGTCCATGCCTCCCGCCAATTGCGAGAACTCACCGGCGGCTGCTTCCTTGACCTTCCGCAGAGCTTCGTTGGTCGCAGCGACGACCAAGTCTTCCAGCATTTCGCGGTCTGCCGGCCGCAGCAGCGACTCGTCGATCCGGCAGCCGAGCACTTCCTGGTGGCCGTTCATTTCGACCGAGACCAAGCCGCCGCCCGCCGCTCCTGAAGCCGTCAGCCGGCCGAGCCGTTCTTTGAGCTCGCCCATTTTGGACTGAGCCTCTTGGGCCTGCTTCATGATCTGGGCGAGATTGGCGAGTCCTTTGAACATGGCTCAATCCGCCCCTGCGGGCGGCTCACGTTTCCTGGCTCGATGGTCGAGCCAAACTTTCTTTTTTCATCACTTTGGCGTTGAACAACTCAATCGCCCGCTCGACATACGGGTCGCCGTCGGTCGAGGTATCCATCCGGCGGTTCGGCTTGGGAGCCTGAACGGAATCCCCGGTCGGAGCCGGCTCGTCCGAGATTCCGAAGACCACCTGAACCGGCCGACCAGCCAGCCGAGCGACCACGGAATCGAGCCGTTGCCGAGCTTCCGATTGCTCGGCCAGCGACTTGGCGAAAAGGTAGCTCTTGGGAAACTCAACTTCCAGGCGGTTTGGCCCACGAATTGCCACGCGGCCGGCCTTCCGCAGAGCATTACCGACATCATCGCCAACTTCGGACAGGACTTGCGCCCAGAAGACTGATTCCGAACCGGCCAGAAAGTCCCCGCTTGACGGCGACGAAACCGACTCCGGGACTGCTGAACTCTGTGAGAACACCGACGGCGGAACCGCCTCGGCGACCGATTGATCCGGAGGATGGGCACTCTTGCCCGTCCCCTTGGGTGCCACTTCCACAACCGATTCCTGAGCTGTTTCTGAATCCTCCACCGGATGGGCAGGAATGCCCATCCTCCGACCTTCGTCGGCTGGCTCGGGAGTCACTGGCTCAAGCTTTTTTTTTTCTACATCGGCAGCCGGAGCGACTGCGGCTGAAGGAGTGCGGTTGGTTGGCGAGGACGCCAACTCGGTCAGCAGCGCATCGAGCGATTGCAGTTGTTCGAGCAGCGTGAGCCGGATCAACGCGAGCTCCACCAGCGCGCGGCCGAAGGTCGCTCGCTGCATTTTGAGCTTCGCCTCCGAGACGATTTGCAACGCGGCGACAATCGTGTTGAGTCCCCAAGTCCGGGCTTGTTTCCCCAACGCGTCACGACTGGCTTCCGAGACACTGATCATCGGCACGTTGGTCGCCTCGGCCGCGAGCACCATCAGATCACGCAGGTAATTCAGAATCTGGTCAGTCAGCTCGCCGAGTTGTGCTCCCTCCGACAGCGCGTGACTGAAGAGAGCTAGCGTCTGATTTCGCTGCCGGGCGATGACCGACTCGAAGAGTTCCATGAGCCGCTCGTCACTGGCCGTGCCAAGCAGGCGATGCACTTCGGCCGCCGTGATCCGCTTGTCGGCACTGGCCAGCAGTTGATCGAACAACGATTGGCTGTCGCGCATCGAACCGGCGGCTCGGCGAGCGACCAATTCCAGCGCGGCCGGCTCGACTTCCATATTCTCCGACTTCGCGATGTCGGCGAGCCGCTCGATGATTTGCGACAGCGCGATCGTTCCGAAGTCAAAACGTTGGCAGCGCGACAAAATGGTGTCAGGAAGCTTTGTTGGCTCGGTGGTGCAGAAGACGAACTTGACGTTTGGCGGCGGCTCTTCCAGCGTCTTCAGAAGGGCGTTGAACGCGGGCTTCGAGAGCATGTGGACTTCGTCGATGATGTAGATCTTGTATTTCGATCTCATCGACGTGACGGTGACGTTGGCTCGCAATTCACGGATGTGGTCCACGCCGTTGTTCGACGCACCGTCGATCTCATGCACATCGACATCACTGCCGACGGAGATACTTTCGCAAGCTTCACAGTGATTGCAGGGGGTTGCATCCACCGCGTTCGGACAGTTCAGGGCCTTGGCGAAGATGCGAGCGGTTGAGGTTTTTCCGACGCCGCGCGCTCCGGTGAAGAGGTACGCATGACCGACTCGGCCGGAAAGGATCGCGTTTCGGAGCGATGTCGCGACGTGTTCTTGGCCGATGACTTCATTGAAGCCTTGTGGGCGATAACGGCGAGCGAGGACGGTGTAGTTCCCGGAGGTGGATTCCATCTTTCATCGCATCCTCCTACTCCTGCTCTTACTCCGACTCCTACTCGAATCAAAAAAGCCAGTCGAGCAGGAGTAGGAGTAGGAGTAGGAGTAGGACTTGAAAAGACGACAGGCGAGGAAGGCGACCCCCTTCCGCACCTGAAAGCACATCGCTTAGGGCTGCTTCGGTTAGGATCTGACCCGGTTCACACGGCTCCACCGCAGTCAGAGGTCGCCTTCCCCGCCTGGCGAAGGTGAGGCGGCATTATCGGGGAAGCTTCTCGCCCGTCAAGCAGGTGGGATTTCGACGAAGTTGGCACGGTCAGTGGCGAGTGAATTCACAGCCACCTTAGAATCGCCCTCTGTATTCACATCTTCCTTCCGAGGATCCTCGGCAAGCACTTCACTCGACCGCACCTCTGGCTGCTGAAAGCATTTCAACATGATGAAGAAAATGGTCTGCGTCATTCTGGGAGGCGGCAAAGGGACGCGACTATTTCCGCTCACCGAGTTTCGCTCGAAACCGGCAGTTCCGCTGGGGGGAAAGTTTCGATTGATCGACATTCCGATCTCGAACTGCATCAATAGCGGAATCAACCAGATTTATTTGCTGACGCAGTTCAACTCGGTGAGCCTGCATCGGCACATCCGGCAGACATACACCTTTGACCGGTTTGGCGGCGGATTCGTGGAAATTCTGGCGGCTCAGCAGACCAACGAGGGAGAGGCGTGGTATCAGGGGACCGCCGACGCTGTCCGTAAGCAGTTGCGGTATCTCGAACAGCCGGGGATCGAGCATGTTCTGGTCGTGTCGGGCGACCAAATCTATCGAATGAATTTCCAGCAGATGCTGAAAACTCACGTCGATTCCCGGGCCGATGCGACGATTGCCGCTCTGCCGGTCCATCGCGAGGCGGCTTCGGCACTCGGCATCATGCGGATCGACGGCACGGGGCGAGTGCAGGGATTTCTGGAGAAACCGACAACAGACGAGGATCTGAACCTCGTACGAACCGACCCGTCATGGTTCGACTCTCAGGGGATTCCCAGCAAGGGACGCAAGTGTCTCGCCAGCATGGGCATCTACCTTTTCAACCGGGATGTGCTGGTCGAGATCCTATCGAAAAACAACTACCAGGATTTTGGCAAAGAGGTCTTTCCGCTGTCGATTCGAGCTCGGCGCGTGCAGTGCCATTTGTTCGATGGCTACTGGGAGGATGTTGGGACCATTCGCAGTTTCTACGACGCGAATCTCGCGATCGCCTCGTCCAATCCGCCGTTCAATTTCGCGGATGAAGAGGCCCCAGTTTATTCGCGAGCACGGCATCTCCCCTCAACCCGCGTCGAGGGTGCGACGGTCTCCAACTGTCTGATCTCGGACGGCTGTGTGATCGGCAAAGGAACGGTCATCGAGAACAGCGTCATCGGTTTGCGTTGCCATATCGGAGAGAACGTAACGATTCGCAACTCGATCCTGATGGGTGCGGATCTCTACGACTCCGACGCACAGAAGATCGCGAACGCGAAAGAAAAGCGGCCGAATCTGGGGGTCGGATCAGACAGCCTCCTGGACGGTGTCATTGCCGACAAGAATTGCGCGATCGGCCGAAAGGTTCGGATTCAGCGCCATCCCGGCTTGGATGCGAACTGCGACGTCAAGGGCATTTATGTTCGCGACGGCATTGTGATCGTTCCGAATGGCGGAGTGCTTCCGGATGGCTGGTCGCTGAGTTGAATCTCGCGACTCTTCGCCGAAGCGTCGCTTACTTTTTTCCGAGTGCGCGTTGCGCAGCGAAGAAGTCTTGCAGGAGCCCTTTGCACTCTGGTTGCAGAACGCCGCCGAGGACTGCGGCTCGGTGATTGAGCCGCGCGTCGTCGGTGATCTGGAAGAGCGAGTGGCAGGCCCCAGCTTTCGAATCGGTCGTGCCGTAGATGACCGTCGGAATGCGAGCCAGGACGATGGCTCCCGCGCACATCGGGCAGGGTTCGAGCGTGATGTAGATCGTGCAATCGAGCAGCCGCCAGGATTCGAGCGATTGCGCGGCTTGCGTAATGGCGATCATCTCGGCATGCGCGGTCGGGTCTTTGAGCGACTCACGCTGGTTGTAGCCTTCGCCGATGATGCGTCCGTCGTGAACGATCACCGCACCGATGGGGACTTCACCTTCGTCATACGCCTGCCGAGCGAGTTCGAGGGCGGCTCGCATCCAGCGTTCGTGCGGCTGCATCGGGTTGTCATCGGGGCGGATCATGCCGAGGCTCTTGTGGAGCACGTTTTCAACGTGCTCGGCACATCACGGGCACGTTGAAAACGTGCCCCACGAAATTACGCCTTCGGCCCAACCGGCTCGTCCGGGTTGTGGCAGACTTCCAGCTCAACGGCTTCGACGTTGAGCGTATCCGGCGTCTCCATCGGGACGTCCTCGAAGACCGCTTTGGAGAGGATCACATCGACGGCCTTGCGCTCGCGGATTTGAGCTTCCAAGTTCTCGATGACGCCAGACTTCTCCATGCGAGCACGCATGCGGCGGATGTTTTCTCCGCGTGACATCGCCATGTAGTGCAATTCGGCTTCGACGTCGTACTCGCTGACTTCGATCCCCTCCTGAGTGGCGATCTTGTCGAGGATGAAGTGTTCCTTCATCGCTTGGCGAGTCATGGAGACTTGATGCTGACGGAGTTCGTTCTCACGCACGCGGATGTGTTGCTCGGTGTACCCGGCCTGCTGCATTTCGAGGACTTCGCGATACATCGCGTTCTCGACTTGTTTGAGCACGAGGTCTTCCGGCAGTTCCCAGGTCGCTGAAGCGGTGATCTTGTCGAGCACCTGGCGGCGAACCGCTTGTCGCTGGTCATACTGAATTTGCCGCTGCAAGGCTTGCTCGATCTCGATGCGAAGTTCGTCAATGGTTTCGACGCCGACTCGCTGAAACAACGCGCGGTTGAGTTCAGGCAACTTGACGCGATTGACCTCTTCGATCTTCAGCGTGGCCTGCACCTTCTCGCCGCGCATGGCGAGGTTTTCGGCTTCCTTCGAGATGGTAATGGTCGCCTCACGCGTGTCGCCCGCTTTCGCGCCTGCAACAAGCTTGTCAAAGTCGGCAATCTCGCCGTCTTCAAATCGCAGGGTCGAACGGACGCGAGCGGAGAAGTGGGCGTGGTCTTGCAGCGTGCCATCTTTGTACGCGAACGAGGCACAAATTTTGACGAAGTCACCCGGTTCGACACCGGTCTCCGAGGGGACGTGTTCAGCATATTGCTCGAGGAACCGCTGTTGAGCGGCATCAACATCCGCCTCGGTCGATTCGCGAGTCGGCCGCTTGATCGTCATCTGATCGTAGGCGGGCAAATCCAACGACGGACGCACTTCGACTTGGAATTCGTACTCGAAGTCGCCGGCGTCAGGAATCGTCAGATTCTCAACGTCGAGGTCTGGCTCGTTGATCGGTTCGATGTTCGTGTCTTGCGAGAGCTGCTCGAGACTGCCGATCAAGACCTTCTGCTTGATCTCGTCGTTGAGCTCGCGCGCGAACCGCTTGGCGATGATGTCCTTGGGAGCCTTGCCCGGACGGAAGCCCGGTACGGCGGCCTTGGACTTCATCTCGTCGAGCACGAAGTTGCGGATGTGCGAGATGTCGTCTTGGGGCACCTTCACTTTGACGTGCTTCTTGCAGGGGCCGATGTCTCGGACATCGACGCCCAGCGTCATGCGCCAGCCTGCGGCCACTTCGGCTTTGGTTTCGGTCGCCGGGGCATCGGCAGATTCAGCGGTGGTTGGTTCTTGTTCGGCGACGGTACTCACGGGGTGTTTCCTTCAAGGGAGCCGGAACGGGTGCTCGACTAGCTCCAAACGCGGGGCACGCCCGCCAACAAAAAAACTGGACCGCCAGCAGCCCAGTTCGGGAAGAGCGGGAGACGGGGATCGAACCCGCGACAACCACGTTGGCAACGTGGTGCTCTACCACTGAGCTACTCCCGCAAGTCGTGCGGGGCGAGGATATAGCGGCCACCGTCCCGATGGGTCAAGGCCCGCGCGCGAATTTGCCGCTCGGTGAACTTCTTGATGAATCCCACCGCCAGCGAGAGTGCAAACCGGAGTCAATCGGTCGCGATACCGAGCACAGCCGCGAGCTCCTTGCGGACGTCCCGAAGCTGGATCGGCTGAACGAGAACACGGGTGGAGCCCGCATCCTCCAACATCTTTTTCCAGCCCTGTTGTTTGGAAGACAAGATCACCACAACCGCCGTGCTCGACGCTTTCTTCCAACGCAACAATTCTTGGAATCCCTCGGAAGCTCCTTCGGTAATCGCGTCCGCCATCAGCAACAGAGCGTCGGTGGGATTATTTTGCAGACGAGTCAGTCCGCGTCGCAGGTCGGTCATCATCAGCACGCGGTAGCCGAGCTTTGTGAGATACTCACGCAACAAGTCTTGATGCTTGGGACGATTCTCAATGCACAGCACCGTCTTTGGGCCATCGTTGCTGGTGGCACCGCGCGGAGCACCGCCGAGATCCTTAAACGCTTTGCGAGTCGCGTGGACGACCTCGGTTGGTGACTGAAACCGCTCGTTCGGATTGACCCGCATCAAGTGGTCGACGATCTCCGCGAGCACGACCGGGACTTTCGGAGCGATGGATCGGATCGGGCGGACGTTCGTGTACCGGCTGAGTTGTTTGCGTTCTTCGCGGTCTTTGGTCGGGGGATAGGGCGGCGATCCGGTCAGCAACTCATAAGTCACTCCGCCGAGAAAATACAAATCGCTGCGTGGGTCGTCGTCCGGAGCTCCGGTTCCTTTCTCGAGTGTCGCGTATTCCAAGGCTCGCAGATTGCCTTCCTCCTGGCCGCTGTCGCCGGCACTGAGGCTGGCCAAGCCGAAGTCCACCAGCTTGCCAACTCGGTCGCTGCTCATCAGCACGTTGGTCAGCTTGAAGTCGCGGTGCGTCATTCCCTGGGACAGGGCGTATTCCAGCCCCTCAGCCATGTCCAACAGGCATTGAGCGGATTCGATCGGCGAGCATTGACCACGAATCTTAAGGAACTCGCGGAGGTTCCCCCCTTCGATGAATTCCATCGTCAGATAGTGCTCACCGCGGTCCTCGCCGACATCGTAAATCGGGACGATGTTCTTGTGCCGGAGCCGCTGACAAATCTCGGCCTCGCGGTGGAACTGCTTAACGTAATTCGGATCAGAGGCCCATCGCTGCCGCAGCACCTTCAGGCCGATCATCTTGCCGTCATCGAGCGAACAGGCCCGAAAGACCCGAGCAAAACTCCCCGACGCATTGCGATACAAGAGCTTGTACCGCCCCAGGATTAAGCCGTCCGTTTCCCCTTTTTGCAGCTTGGCTAACTGATAGGTGGTCAATGCCCCCTGACGTTCCAGGGCATCTAACAACGGGGCGGGCTGACGAGTGATACCACCAACTTCGTCGATCGCTTGACTGAGCTGTTTGGGAGTCACCAACTCCAAGTCAACCAACTTCTGCCGCAACTCTTCCAGAGTCTGAAACGACATTGGTCGACCATTAAAGCTGCGAGCGTGGGCGGAACCCGGTCGCTCAGGGAGATGGGAGTAATTTCGAGCAGGCACGGCAAAAATAACCTGACGAGCGCCGCAGGGGTGATGATGCTAGGCCCGTCCGAAAGTGGACGCAAGCCGCCACATCGTCTGCAAACAGATTCGTCGAGACACCACGTGCGGACGCTCAAACATCCAACAATACCGCAGCGGCGAGCCGCTGTGACCGCAGGCCGTCGTTTACCCTCCGTTGGTTGCCGTTGTGGTTTGGCACGGCCTTCAAGAGCCAATCGACTGTGTCGTACGCATCACTGCTTTCGTCTCGGGTTGTGCGGCCGCATGTTGACGAACGTCCCCTCAGACACCCACGCGACCAGCGGTCTTGTGCGCTTCACCGAAGATGCCCAAGTCAAACGCTTCTTCTTCGTCCATCAATGGCATCGTGCCGAGTGCCGTGACCTGAGCGATTTGGAAAAGTCGCAACGCCCAATGTTGTGGATGCTCGCGATTAGGCAGCCATCGCATGATGGTACTCCCAATCTAGCTACCCCAACCCCAGTACCTTCTTCATCCGCGCCGTGATGTCCGCCAGTTCTTTCTCACCCCCGCCGCCGACTTCGCTGGTGGCCCAGCCGTCGTAGCCGATTTCGCCGAGGGCTTTCAGAACTTCCGGCCAGTCTTCGTCACCCTCGCCGATTTTGCACCAACTGTTTTTGTGGCTGTACCCTTTGAAGTCGAACTTCACCAGACGCTTGCCGAGCTTCCGAATCCACTCGGCGGAGGACACGCCGTACTTGAGCATGTTGCTGCAATCGAAGTACGCGCCGGCCCACGGGCTTTTCAGATCGTCCACGAACGAGATCAGGTGCTCCGGTTTGGTGATGAAATTGTTCCAGACGGTCTCGATGCAGATTTTGACTTTGTGCTTCTCGGCCAGCGGCAGGGCCTTTTTGATTTCGGCTTGCGAGCGTTCGTAGCACTGCTCGAAGGTGACGTCATCCTTCACGACGCCGGGAACCAGCAGCACGGTGTCGCAGCCGAAGAACGCGGCGTCCTCGATGGCCCCGTTCAGAGCGGCCAGCCCTTTGGCTCGGACATCGGCGTCGGAGCTTGACAGCGTGTCGCGCCAGTGGACGCTGTCGATGACACCGTGAATCACGATCCCGGTTTTCTTGGCGGCGGCCTTGGCCTCTTCCTTGTTCAACCCGCTGGGGCTGTCCACCTCGACCCCTTGCAGGCCGAGCTTCTTGATGAGGTTGAACTTGTCCTCAATCGAGCCGTCGTGCTTGATCATTCCATACTTGACGGCGATCCGCAGCATCGGCTTCTTCGCCTCGTCGGCCAGTGCGAGGTTGACCGGCAGAGCGGCCGCAGCCGATGCGGCGAGAGTGGATTTGAGGAAGTCACGACGGGGAAGTGTGAGCATTGGAGGTCTCCTTCAAGGGATGTGATCATCGTCCAAGAAATTCAACTCGGCTTGGATTCACGCTCTTTCTGAGCGTGAATCCGGTCTTCGTAATGCGTGAAACACCGGTCGCAAAGAATCGTCACCTCATCCTTGTTGGCCCAATAAGTCAAACCGTCCTTGATGATGGCAAAACACAAACTGCAATGTTGGTGATCCCACTGATTGGGAATGAGTTCGAATTCAGCTTCGTCGTAAGGCTGCCCGTTGTACTCCGTCTCCTGAATCCACCCATCGTGTGACTCTCTCCGGCGTAAAGATGGCTTACTTCGGAAAGTCTTGTGCTCGAACTGGAGGTCTCGGATTTCGACGAAGTCCGCGTCCAGCAACGTCCAGTCTTCATCAACATCGACGTCGCCAGATTTCATTCGCTGCTCTGTGCAACCGAGGATCGTTTTCCGTATCGACAGTCATTGTGTGAACTGTGCGAGTCGCTGCGGCGATGCTACCGCTGGCCCAAGCGACCCGCAACGAGTGTCCGTGGCGGTTGATCCGGCAGAACCTCCGTCGGAATCGGTCCTTGAGCGGGGACGAAGATTGATCCGGGCAACAGTGGGCGGGTAGGCTTCGCATCGCAACTCGGTAAACTCGCCAACCAAGGAGCGGCGAGACGCACTCAGGCTTGGAGCAGGCTTTGGCGGGAAAACCCATTCCAGAAGACAGCTTTCTGCATCGACAGGAGTATTTGGGATTCGTCCACGGCGACCAACGCTGGCGATCAGAGGATGGCAAGCGACTCTACACTTGGGATGCGTTGCATGGCGAAGTGGAAGTGTTCAATGGGCGCGGACGCCATTTGGGAGCGGTCGATTCTGTGACGGGGCGACTCATCAAGGATGCTGTGCGTGGGAGAATCATTGATGTCTAAGTCTTGGAAATCGTTCGTGGAAGCGTGCTTGGCCGGCGAAGCTCGCGCCGATGAAATCGATCAATTCGTTGACCAATGGCATGAGTCCGACTTCGGCTGCTCGCTGGCTGATTATCTCGGATTCAGCGACGAGGAATACGCCGAATGGGTTGAGAACCCTCAAAGCCTGTCGGTCATCTTGTTTGCTCACCAGCACCACGTCCCGTTCCAAGAAACGCTGACGTTCGTGGATGACCAAGTCGCGCTGGCCGCACACGGACCAGCCGTCCGCCGCCGGTGACTTGCTCACCGAGTGGAGACGCTTTCATGGCTGACAAACGCAAGACCGCCGACTCAACGGCAACGGTGCAATGGGGACGGTCTCAATTCACTGAGTCGGAGATTCAACGGCAGATCACGCAGGCGACTAGACGTGGCGAAGAGCGGATGCGCCGAGACCCGTTGGCAACCGCGGTCCGATATCACAAACCGACGCGGAGCGTCGTCATCAAAACAAATAAAGGCGTGACGCTCACGGTCTCCGTGGACCGCCTGCAAGGACTGACCGACGCTGCGAATCGAGACTTGTCCAAAGTCGAAATTCTCGGTCCCGGAGTCGCTATCGAATGGCCGACGCTCGACCAGCAGTTCAGCATCACGGGGCTTTTGTCCGGAGTCTTCGGCAACGAAACCTGGATGTCGGATCTTCGCCGCCGTGACAAAGTCGCCAAGTCCGCCGTTGCGCCGAAGATGAAAACCGCGAAGCCTCGCGAGTCCAAACCGGCAACACGTCGACCAATTCTGGCGAAAACGACGTCACGGTGACGATCGCAAGCAAAGAATGATTTGACCTATGAAGACGAGGACGTGGCGGTCAAATACCGAGCCAGCACGACAGTCACGTTATCTCGCCCACCGTTGGCCAGCGCGGCGTCGACCAACGATTGGCAGGCGATTTGAGTCGGTGTCGTTGCCGCGAGAATCTGAGAGATATCCGCTTCCGAAACCATGTCGGTCAGGCCGTCGGTGCAGAGCAGCAGTTGGTCGTGATCTTGCAGCGGGACGTGGCAGGTATCGACTTGAACGTCCTCAAAAACACCGCCCAGGCAATTCACGAGCGTGCTGCGGAAGCCAGAGCTGGCTTCGTCGATGGAATGCAGGATGCCGTCGGCGACCAATTGCTCGGCCAGCGTGTGGTCGCGAGTCAGTCGATGCAGCCGGCCGCGTCGAAATACATACGCTCGCGAATCGCCCACGTGAGCGATGAAGGCATCCATGCCGATCGTCAGCGCGCCGGTCAGCGTTGTTCCCATGCCACGGAGCGGGCTGTCGGGACCGGATTCCGCTTGCAGACGACGGTGGATCATGCGAATGAAGACGCGAAGCGACTCCTGCAATTCCAGCGATTCTGGCTCGTTGAGTTTGAAACCCCACTTGAACGCCGAGCCGGTCAGTTCCCAACCGGAACGAAGCGCGATCATGCTGGCGAGCTCTCCGAACGCGGCTCCACCGACACCGTCAGCTACGGCCAGGGCGAACGCTTCGTCGTCGCGCGGCGGATAAGTGTCGAGCGGCATGTTCGTCAGCAACACCTCGCGTGAGCGAAAACGACGCACAACGGAATAATGATCCTCATTGTTCGTCCGCACTTTGCCCGGATGGGTCAACGCTCCGAAGCTGACGTTAACTGCGGCTGTCTCCGAGCCGAAGTACTTCGCCGCCAGTGCGTCCCATTCAGCTTCCGCCTGATTCAGAGTTGCGGTCTCGGAGAAGGCAGGCATGCCGGGCCTCTCGGTTCTGTTTGGTATTGTTCAAGGAATCGAGTCGGCACCTGCCATCAGGCGCAGAATCGCAAACATTGAACTCATCACGGTGCCAACGCGCCGAGTTTGCGGTCGAGTTCGATCATCGGTTGTTGGCTGACTTGCAGAGTTCCTTCAGAGACGCGATCCAAATCCGCGATCAGGGCGATCACGATCGAAAAGGCCAGAACCAAACAGAAACTGATCGCGAAGTCGCGCGAGCCGGTCAGTCCGAACTGATAGCCTACGCCGGCCAACCGCAGAGCGTTCATCGAATAACCGCTGACGCATCGCATCACGGCCGAGTGCCGTTCCTCGGCATCGAGTCCGTTCTCGCGGCCGGCCACATTCACGCTGGCGACCAGCCGCTTCAAATCCCATTCCCACGGCCCGATGGTCGCCTCGTCGATATCGTTGATATCGACCACGACATCCCGCTGCGGAGTCCCGTACAGCCCGAAGTTATTGATGTGCGCGTCGCCATCGATCACGACCTGCGGCCCACTGATCGGCGTGCGAGCCAAGTCACCCGCCATCACCGCACACGCGCCGCACAGAAACGCAAACGGTGACTCCGCCATGCGTCCCATGCGCAACGGGATCAAACTTTCCTCACGCCCCACATTACTGGCCAGCACGGTCGCGACCGGATCCGCTCGATCCACTGCGGGAGTCCAGGTCGCGTGTGCCTCGCGCGGCGTCTGCACCCGCAAAGTCTTGCCCAACTCGAATCGAGTCTCCCGCGAGTCCAACGGTCGCTGGGGGTCATACGGAGCCGTCGTCTGCCAGAACTCGCCCAGGCTCTCCAAGTCACGAGGTGCCGCGGTTGTCTCTGTTGGTTGATTTGGGGGTTCGGTTGCAGTTGTTGACGCGGCGGATGATTTCTTGGCCATGATGATGACTCCTGATGTGAGCGTAGCCGACGCTCGCCACATCGGGCCAGCGTCGGCATGGTCTGTAACACGGCCGGCTTATGTTTCAAACTGCGAATGATGCTCCGCCATGTAACCCGAAGCGTCAGCGAGGGAATCACGAGAAAATCCATCGCTGACGCTTCGGGCTACATACCCGGGGCCGGAGAATTAGCCATCCGTGTGGTCTGTAACGTCAGCAACTTCGCTTGCCGCAGCGGAGCCACGACGACCAGAAACATCCAGTTGGCGAACGGTTTCACGGTTGCTTCGTCTTCAACACCTGTTGGGTGTGTTGAGCGATCATCAACTCTTCGTTGGTCGGGATGGCCCACGCGGAGACTCGGCTCGTCGAGCGTGAGAGGAGTGGGCCACCTTGCTCGTTGCTGGATTCATCGAAATCGAGGCCCAGCCAATTCGCGGCACGGCAGACTCGAGCACGAATCGATGGAGCGCGTTCTCCGATCCCGCCGGTGAAGACGAGCGCATCGAGTCCGCCGAGCGCGGCGGCGAGTGAGCCGATCTCGCGCGCGATGCGATAGACGAACAGCTCAATCGCCTCAGCAGCGTGAGCGTCGGTCGCCTCCCGATCCAACAGCGTGCGCATGTCGCTGGAAATTCCGGAGACACCCAGCAATCCGGACTCGTGTGTCAGCAGCCGCTCCAACGCGAGAGCATCCAGGCCATGATGGTTCATCAAATAGAGCAACACGCCTGGATCAATCGCACCGCAGCGCGTCCCCATCGGCAGGCCGTCGAGCGGCGTGAAGCCCATTGTCGTGGCGACGCTGACTCCGTCTCGCAATGCGCATAAGCTCGCGCCATTGCCGAGATGCGCGACGATGACACGTTGGGTGGCACGCCCTGAGTCATCGAAGGGCGTGGTTGTTTCCCACGCCCTTCGCAAAGCCTCAGGGCGTGCCACCCCGTCGCCGGTTGTTGCCGACGCTGGCAGCGTCGGCCACGAGGCAACGTCCAGCAGTCGCGAGGCGACGTACTCGTAAGACAATCCGTGAAATCCATAGCGTTGGATGCCCGATTCCGTCAGTGCTCGTGGGATCGCGAACTGTTGAGCAACTGCCGGTTGAGTCCGATGAAACGACGTGTCGAAGCACGCGACCTGCGGCAGCGCCGGCGCGTGGTTCGCAACCGCTCGGATCGCCGCGAGGTTGTGCGGCTGATGCAACGGAGCCAGCGGCACGAGCGATTCCAAATCATTGAGCACGCCGTCGTCCACTCGCACCGGCTGAGTGAATTTCGTTCCGCCATGCACCACGCGATGCCCGGCCGCGACCAAACGCAGCTCGCCGAGAGCTCCCTGGCTTGTAGCCGAAGTCGTGAGACTTCGGTCCGAACTCTCACGAGTTCGGCTACCGCGTTGACCCCAGTCGAAAAGAAACTCGATCGCGCCGGCATGTCCCAGTGCAGAACCCGCAGGCCAAGCGTGTTCGTCCACAACGCTTCCATGCTCATCGCGTGCGACAAATCGCGGTTCTGTCAGCAGCGACTCCAACTGACCGCGCAACAGCAACTCCGGCGGATCGCTATCGCGAAACACCGAAAACTTCAGGCTCGACGAGCCGGCATTCAAGATCAGGAGGGCACCGGGCATGATTTGTCCAATTCACAGACGGCTTGATCCACGGACATAAGCCGGCCGAGATAGCCAACTCGCTCTTCCAAGCCCTCGGCTCGCAGCAGGTCGCGTCCATGTTCAATCACGTCCCCACATGACGAGTTTCATTCCACAATTGAATCACCGGGCGAGACTGGTCGTTCTCGTACCCCAGGGCACTCAGACTGGCGGTGCTGAGCATGAGATACCGGCTCATGACCGTCAGTTCGAGACCAAGCCAGCGAGCGGCTAACACTCGAATGAAATGGCCGCTGGAAAACAGCAGCACATTGCCTGGAATCGCTCGGACTCGGCTCACCACGCGATCGGCCCGGGTACTGACTTGTTGCGTTGATTCGCCACCAGGGCAGCCATCGCGGAACAACTGCCACTCTGGGTGCTCTGCGTGGACCTCGGCGCTGCGACGACCTTCGTAATCTCCATAGTCCCATTCCACCAAGTCGCGATCCACCTCGGCCACTGGCCGATAGCCAGACAATTCGCAGGTCCGAGCCGCACGTTGCAGCGGGCTGGTGAAGACCTTGGCGAAGCTCAATTCGTTGAGTCGAACGCCAAGTCGGCGCGCCGTCCGTTCGCCGCGCTCCGTCAGCGGAAGATCAGTCAGCCCTGTGTATTGGCCCGACAGGCTCCAGGCGGTCTCACCGTGTCGCGCCAAATAGACAACCTGCAGCGCTTCGCTCATGACGTCTCTCCATCGTTGGGTTTCTGTCCGCGGCGACGAAAACAACCACTGCGTGTTTTGCGAGAGATCTGCGTTTCATTCGTGCTCTCTTTGATTCGCGCGGCCTTCAGGAATTGGCCGCGCGAATCAAAGGGAGCGCGAATGAGCCGAGATCCCAACCCTTCGAACACGCGGAATCATCTTTCCTCGCCGCCTCATCATCTTCAGTTGGTATTTATCGTTTGATCATTCCACTGGACATGGAGTCGCGTTCCAGATTTCCGCAGCGTACTCGGCAATGGTGCGATCGCTGGAGAACTTTCCAGAACAGGCCACGTTGAGAATCGCCTTTCGTGTCCAGGCATCGGGATCGGAGTACAACTCGCCGAGTCGCTGTTGGGTCTGAGCATACGAAGTCAGGTCCGCTAAGTGCCGGAAGTAGTCGCCGCGATCGAGCAGGGTCTCGCGGATCGGAGCGAAGACCCCCGGTTCCGTGCGGCTGAAGTGGCCGTTGAAGATCAGGTCGAGAGCGGCTTTCGTCTCCGGTTCGTTTTCGTAGTGCCAGCGCGGGTCGTAGAAGTACACGCTGCGGCTGTTCGCGACTTGGTCGGCAGTCAGGCCGAACAGGAAGAAGTTCTCTTCCCCCGCTTCTTCGGCCATCTCGATGGTGGCTCCGTCGCGCGTGCCGATCGTCAGAGCGCCATTCATCATGAACTTCATGTTGCCCGTGCCGCTCGCCTCGTAGCCGGCCGTCGAGATTTGTTCGGAGACGTCGCTGGCCGGAATCAACCGCTCGGCCAGCGAGACGTTGTAGTTCGGCAGGAACACGACCTTGATACGCCCGCGAGTGGCAGGATCTGCGTCGATGACTCGGCCCACGTTGTTGATCAGCTTGATGATCAGCTTGGCCAGGGTGTATGCCGGAGCCGCTTTGCCGGCGAAGAAGAACGTGCGCGGCGGGATCGCCAGCGATGGGTTCGCTCGCAACCGGTTGTAGAGCACGATCACATGCAGCACGTTGAGCAACTGCCGCTTGTACTCGTGAATCCGTTTGATCTGGCTATCGAAGATCGTGCTCGGATCGACGATCTGCCCCGTCGTAGCCTTGATCCAGTTCGCGAATCGTTCTTTGGCCGCCTGCTTGGTTTGGCGGAATCGCGTGCGAAACGCCGCATCGTCGGCGAGCGGTTGCAGGCGGCGCAGTTCGCTGAGGTCGGTGATCCAGCGGTCGCCGATCGACTCGGTGATCAACGCGGAGAGGTCTTGGTTTGCCGCCAACAGCCAGCGACGCGGAGTCACTCCGTTCGTCTTGTTGTTGAATCGTTCGGGGTACAACTCCGCAAAGTCTTTCACCACGCGAGTTCGCAGCAGGTCCGAATGAATCTGCGACACGCCATTCGTGCTGTGAGTGCCGACGATGGCGAGGTTTGCCATGCGGACATGACGCTCGCCCTGTTCCTCGATCAGGCTCACGCGCCGCACGCGGCTGACGTCGCCGGGATATCGCTGCTGCACGTTGTCGAGGAACCGGTGGTTGATCTCGTACACAATCTCCAGCAGTCGCGGGCAAACCAACTCAAAGAATCGCACGGGCCATTTTTCGAGAGCCTCCGGCAGCAACGTGTGATTCGTGTAGGCCAGCGTACGGACGGTGAGATCCCACGCCTCGTCCCAGCCAAGCTTGGCTTCGTCGAGCAGAATGCGCATCAACTCGGCGACCGCCATCGCCGGATGCGTGTCGTTGAGCTGAATCGCCACCTTGTCCGGCAGTAGTCGCCAATCGTTGTTGGAACATCGGAAGCGAGTCACGATGTCGCTCAACGAACAGCAGACCAGAAAAAACTCTTGGACGAATCGCAGCGCCTGCCCGGCTCGCGTCGAATCATCGGGATACAGCACGCGAGTGACCGTCTCGGCCAGCACACGGTCCACAATGGCACCGACGAAGTCGCCGGTGCTGAACTCGCCGAAATCAAAGTGGTCGGGCGTCGCCGAGCCCCACAGTCGCAGCGTGTTGATCGTCCGGCCGCCGTAGCCGACAACAGGCCGGTCATACGGAATGCCGAGCAGCGGCGTCGTGTGTCCGGGAGTGGCACACAACACACCGTTCTCCAAATGGAACGAACAACCGACCGACAACTGCACCGTCTCGCGCGGACGAGTCACCTCCCACGGATCGGGCTGAGCGAGCCAGTGGTCCGGGTGCGCGATCTGGAATCCATTCTCGATCGACTGCCGGAAGATGCCGTATTCGTACCGCAGACCGTAACCCATCGCCGGAATCTGGAGCGTCGCCAGCGAGTCAATGAAACACACCGCCAGCCGCCCCAGCCCGCCGTTGCCCAGGCCAGCATCCGGTTCGGTTTCGATGACTTCCTTCCAATCCTGCCGCGGGTCCGACTGCAAGTCGTCGCGCACGAATTGCTCGGCCCCCAGGTTGATGATGTTGTTGACCAACGTGCGGCCGATCAGGAACTCCATCGAGAGGTAATACACTCGCTTCGGGTTCTCCGAGTCGTGCGTCTGCTGCGTCAACAGCCAGCGCTGCGTGAGCAGATCGCGCAACGAGCGTGCCACCGCCTCAAATCGTTCGCGCTGGCTGGCCTCTTCCGGCGACACCACATGATCGAACACGAGATGCCGGTCGTAGTGTTCGTGATCCGCTTGGTCCGTGAAGCGGAACGTTCCGCATTCGTACTGCTGGAGATTCTTCGGTGCCGATGTCGTTGTCATGGAATGGTCTCGTCGCATGGCGTTCTGTAGGTGGGATTCCATCCCGACTCGTCGGGACAGAGTCCCAACCTACGTTGACGCGTCGCTACACGTTGTCGCCTCCTGTGGAAGTGCGGCCTTTCGTCGTCGGTGCTTGTTGGCTCCATCTCCAGCCGGCGATTTCCGGCATGTCGTCGCCGTATTTGGCGACGTACTGCTTGTGTTCGAGCAGCTTGTCGCGGAGTGCTTGCTTCGCGTAAGCGGCTCGCGAGGCGAGTTGCGGGACGCGGTCGATGACGTCGTTGACCAGCGAGAAGCGATCCATATCGTTCATCACCACGATGTCGAACGGCGTGGTGGTCGTGCCTTCCTCTTTGAAGCCGCGGACGTGCAAGTTCGAGTGTCCGGTGCGGCGATACGTCAACCGGTGAATCAGCCACGGATAGCCGTGGAAGGCGAAGATGACCGGTTTGTCCGTCGTGAAGATCGCATCGTATTCGTGGTCGGACAGACCGTGCGGATGCTCTTTCGGTGGTTGCAGCTTCATCAGATCGACCACGTTGACCACTCGGATCTTCAGGTCGGGGACGTGCTTTCGCAGCAGTTCGACGGCGGCCAGCGTTTCGAGTGTCGGGACGTCGCCGCAGCAGGCCATGACGACATCCGGTTCGCCCCCTTTGTCGTTCGAGGCGAATTCCCAGATGCCGATGCCGGCCGTGCAGTGCTTGATGGCTTGGTCCATCGTCAGCCACTGCGGAGCTTGTTGCTTGCCCGCCACGATCACGTTGACGTAGTTGCGGCTGCGGAGGCAGTGGTCGGTGACGCTCAGCAGCGTGTTCGCGTCGGGTGGCAGGTACACGCGGACGACCTCGGCCTTTTTATTGACGACGTGGTCGAGGAAGCCGGGGTCTTGGTGCGAGAGGCCGTTGTGATCCTGCCGCCAGACGTGCGAGCTGAGCAGATAATTCAGCGACGCGACCGGCCGCCGCCACGGAATGTGGTTGCACGTCTTCAACCACTTCGCGTGCTGGTTGAACATCGAATCGATGATGTGAATGAACGCCTCATAGCACGAGAAGAACCCGTGCCGCCCGGTGAGCAGATAGCCTTCCAGCCAGCCCTGGCATTGATGCTCGCTGAGCACTTCCATCACGCGGCCGTCCGGCGAGAGGTGATCGTCTTCGGGCAGAATGTCCGCAACGTAGCAGCGGTTCGTCACCTCCAGCACGTCCTGCCAGCGGTTCGAGTTGTTTTCGTCGGGGCTGAAGACTCGAAAATTCTTGGCGTCGAGATTCAGCTTCATCACGTCGCGCAGGAACGTCCCCATGTGGCGCGTCGCTTCGGCATCGACCGCACCGGGCTTCGGCACCTTGACCTCGTACTTGCGGAAGTCCGGCATCTTCAAATCGCGCAGCAGCAGTCCGCCATTCGCGTGCGGGTTGTCGCTCATGCGGCGATGGCCGGTCGGAGCGATCGCGGCGATCTCCGGCTTGAGCTTGCCACTGGCATCGAACAACTCGGTGGGCCGATACGATTTCATCCACTCTTCGAGAATCTTGACGTGGCCTGGCGAGTCCATGTTCCCCATTGGAACTTGATGCGCACGCCAATAGCCCTCAGCCTTCTTGCCGTCGATTTCGGCCGGACAGGTCCAACCCTTGGGACTGCGGACCACGATCATCGGCCACGCGGGACGCCCCTGAAATCCCTTCTTGCCGCGAGACTCCGCCCAGATCCGTTTGATCTCGGCAGTCGCCTCGTCCATCACCGCCGCCATCTGCTGGTGCATCGCTTCCGGCTCGTGACCTTCGACGTAGTACGGCTTGTAGCCGTAGCCCTCGAACAACTTCGTCAGTTCTTCCTTCGGGATGCGAGCCAGAAAGCACGGGTTCGCGATCTTGTAGCCGTTGAGATGCAGGATCGGCAGCACCGCCCCGTCGCGTTCCGGGTTGAGAAACTTGTTCGAGTGCCAACCGGTCGCGAGCGGCCCTGTCTCCGCCTCGCCGTCGCCGATAACGCAGGCCACGATCAAATCGGGATTGTCGAACGCCGCTCCGAACGCGTGCGACAAGGCGTAACCCAACTCGCCCCCTTCGTGAATCGAGCCGGGTGTCTCGGGCGCGACGTGACTGGGAATGCCGCCGGGAAAGCTGAACTGCGTAAACAGCCGCTTCATCCCTTCTTCGTCTTGGCCGATGTTGGGATAGACCTCGCTGTACGTTCCTTCGAGATACGCATGCGCGACCAGCGCCGGCCCACCGTGCCCCGGCCCGATGATGTAGATCATGTTGAGATCATCGCGCTTGATGACGCGGTTCAAATGCACGTACATGAAATTCAAACCGGGTGTCGTCCCCCAGTGCCCGACCAACCGCGGCTTGACGTGCTCTCGCTTCAGCGGCTTCTTCAGCAGCGGGTTGTCGAACAGATAAATCTGCCCGACCGAGAGATAGTTGGATGCTCGCCAGTAAGCGTCCAACAACTTCAACTCGCTCGCCGAGAGCGGCCCGGTGATCTTCTTCGCGTGAGTTGAGCGAGGCTTCGTGTTCTTCGACGAGATAATCATTCGGATTTCTTTGGGCTTGAGATGAGAGAGTTGTCGTGGCGGACGCTGCCAGCGTCCACCGTCTGAAATTCCTGGCGAGCCGGGCGGCGTCAGCCCCCGGACGATTATTAACTGCAATGAACCGTCCGGGGACTGACGCCCTCCGGCTCGCCTGTGACCATGCTTCACCGATGCTGGCAGCATCGGCCACGAATCATTTCGTTCCCAGCAGCGTGTCGCGGACCTCGGCCAGTTCTTTGCGTTTGGCCGCGTCCACTTTCGGGAAGTGCAGATCGAGTGACGAGAGTGCGTCGATCACCGCAGCGGCGACGACCGTGCGCGTGAACCATTTGTTGTCGGCCGGGACCACGTACCACGGTGAGTCCTTCGTCGCGGTGTTCCGGATCGTGTCCTCGTAGGCGTCCATGTAGTCGCCCCACAGCTCGCGCTCGGTCGCATCGGCAGACGAAAACTTCCAGTTCTTCTCCGGTTCGTCGAGCCGGCTGAGGAACCGCTTGAGTTGTTCCTTCTTCGAGACGTGCAGAAAGAACTTCCGCACGATCACACCGTTTCGCGTGAGGTACTTCTCGAAGTTGCTGATGTCCTCGAATCGGTCTTTCCAGATGTGCTTTGTGATGACCTGCGGTGGCAGCTTTTGATTGGCGAGATACTCCGGATGCACCCGCACGACGAGCGTCTCTTCGTAGTACGAGCGATTGAAGATGCCGATCCGGCCGCGCTCCGGCAGACACCTCATGCAACGCCACAGATAATCGTGATCGAGCTCTTCGCTCGTCGGCGCTTTGAAGGAAAAGACTTGGCAGCCCTGCGGATTGACCCCTGACATGACATGCTTGATCGCCCCGTCCTTTCCGGCCGCGTCCATCGCTTGAAAGATCAACAACACCGACCAGCGGTCTTGGGCATAAAGCATCTCCTGTAACCCGGTGAGCGCCGCGATTCCCTCCTGCAACGCTTCCTCCGCTTGCGGCTTGTGCTCCTCCTTCAGCCATGCCGTGTCACCGGGGTCGATGTCTTTGAGCCGAAACTTTTTCCCGTCGGTGATGCAGAAGCGATCCGCCAACTTGTGTGCCTGATCGAGCAGTTCTTTGCGTTTCATGGTGAGCTTTCTGAGTCTTGTAGGTTGGGACTTTGTCCCGACCATTTGGCATTTCCGGTCGGGACGGAGTCCCAACCTACGTGCCGATGTGCAATCCGAGCGGTGCGGGGCTCGGCATCTCATGATGGTTCAGAGTTGCTCATCAGAATGTGACACCATCCATTGTTCAGGGCACGGTCGTAGCCGCGTTCGCCAGAACGCGGGTTTGCTCGGCGTTCACCCGCACTCTGGCGAGTGCGGCTACGGATTCGAAATCGCTTCGACAGAAAACACGTGACAGCCCCAAGCTGGCAAGTCCACGAACAGGCCGTTGGTGGAAAGTTCCGCTCCCAAATGATCGTAGCTGGCGTTGTTCATGATGTCTTGGAAGCGGTACGACTTGTTCGATTCGATGGCGAACGGCAGTCGCAGTTTGGTTTGGCTTTGGTGGTCCGAATAATTCACGGCGGTGATCACTCGATCGGCCGGAGACTTCTCCCAGGCGAAGGCGACGAAGCAATCGTGAGTCGGATTGCCGCCCCAAGCGGGGCGGCATTCGACGAGCTGCCAGTTTCCATCACGCACCGCCGGAAGTCGCAGCGCGGCAAGAAGGCGGGCGTAGAAGCCGGACAGCGCGGTGTCGATCGGTTCGGCGGGTGCTCGGACGAGGTGCGGCGAGATGCGTTTGTGGCGGCCTTCGAACTCTCCTTGATGGAAGAAACGCAGGCCGGGTGACAGGAACGTGATGACCGCGGCTGCTTGGTGGACCTCTCGCGAGAACGTTGCCGCTGCTCGCGGTTCGTCGTGGTTCTCCAGGAAACGGGCGAGCTTGTCCTGATAATCGAGTCCTGCCCAGAAGTGCTCGCGCACCGGGCGAGCGTGATGCTCACGCAGCCGGTCGTACAGCCGCTTGTCGTAGCAGTAGTCGAAGCCCTGATGTTGCAAATCCCATTCGCGGTCCCAATAGACCTCGGCCATGAACTGGAAGTTCGGATGCGCCTGCCGCACCGACTCGGTCGCCTTGGGCCAGAAGAGTTCCGCCTGAATACCCCAAGTTCGCTCGAACACATCGGGCAAGACGAGCATCGCCATGTCGCAGCGCACGCCGTCGCATTGTCCGGCGATGCGCGTCAGCTCGCCGATCATCGCTTCCTGCAATTCCGGGTTGCCGTAGTTGAGCTGCAACGTATCGGGCCAGCCCTCGAAGTACGGGTCGCGGCCGTAAGCGAGCAGCAGCGATCCTTCTTTCGTTTTCACGCGGCAGTAGTTCCGGGGCGAGTGAGCCAAATCCACTTCGCTACCGTGGACGAAGTAGTCCGGATGCTCGTCGATCCACGGATGATCCGGAGCCATGTGGTTCGGGACAAAGTCGAGCATCAGCTTCAGTCCGCGCTTCTGCATCCGTGCTCGCAATCGCGCGAGCGCCGCATCGCCACCTAAATCGCGATGGACGGCGTAGCTTTGAATGGCGAACCCGGATCCGGCGATGTCTTCTTCTTTGAGGTCTGGCAGCGTCTCCTCGAATTCGCGCCGCCATCCGGGATTCGCTCGCGAGACCCCCTGCGCGGCGGGGCCGGTCTGCCAGACGCTCAGCAACCAAATCCAATCGAAGCCTTGCTTGGCGAAGTCATCCAGCGCGGAATCCGAGATGTCGTCCAACGTCGCGCGGCGGCCGAGTGTGCCAGACAACTCCGTCAGCCAAACACGAGTATTGATCTGGTACAGCGAAGGATATCGGGGTGTTCCCATGTCTTGCGGTTCTTTCATTCTTCAAATGGCCGTTGGCACAAGTCGACAACAAGAATGTACGCGCTCACTGAAAACACCCACAACGGAACCGGGCTCACGAAATCACCGTGTGTGAAGACTGTCGATGCTTCACCAACTTCAATTCCTGTCGTTTATCCGCGGGCCTTTCTGAATCCGCGGGGTGAAAAGCGGACACCCCGCGGATTCAGGAAGGCCACGGATCAGAAAAAGCAATTGCGGCAATTGAGTCATGCAGGACATCAACAGTGATCACGCACGGTCATTTCGCAGTCATCGTTGTGCGATGTGGTCTCGAGCCATTTCGGGAGGAATGGCTTGTGCGCGGATCGGAGCGGCCGCGCGCGAACAGGCACAGCGAACAACGATGAACCACAGGCGGTTCGACGCCTTTGCAAGCGCGTGGTGTTATTGATCCACAGATTGATATTCGCGCGAACTCAATCAACCGCAGGGCGCTAGCCCCGGTTCAAACCGGACGCTAGCGCGTTCCGGCTGATTTGCCGTGCGCGAATATCAATCTGAAGATCAATAAATGTGTCGTTGGTTGCCAGTGACAGTGGTGACTGTTGAAATCTGGCGCGTCGCTTGCGAATGGGAGCGTCAGCGATGCGGAATTCCTTCCGGCAATCAAGTTTGCTCGTCAGCAATGAATTCGACTTGCTTCAGGCTCGTGATCCAGGAGATGCGACAACATGTCTCGAAAAAGATTCGTTCATACCACCTTCCTCCAACTCTTGATGGTCCAGTTCTCGCTGGCCGCCGCGTTGTCTCACGCAGCGGACACGACGAGCGAATTGCTGTTGCGTGTTCCCCCCTCGGCCAATGCCGTGGCCGTGGTTGATGTCGAAGGCTTATTCAAGAGCAAACACGGCACCAGCGAAGGGTGGAGCCGTCGCTACGTCTCCGACTATTCCAATGGATTGGTTCCGTTCCCTCCGTCCGTTCAAACGGCGGTGCTGGCGGCCAAGATCGACACCGATTCGATCAACGCCGAATGGGAACTTGGCTTAGTGCGGCTCAAGTCACCGTTCTCCATGAAGAAGCTGGCCGAGAAGGAATCAGCAACGTTGGAGAAAGTGGAAGGCCACTCGCTGGTCGCAACGGACCGCCGCACGAACTTCATTGAACTGAAGGCTCAACGACTGGCGGTGACGAATCATCAGAACCGACAAGACGTGGCTCGCTGGCTGCGAGGGACTCGCGATGCGGCGAAGCCGATGATTTCGGACTACCTGCTCGAAGCCGTGACTGACCCCAAGGGCCAGTACCACTTGGCTCTCGACCTGCAGGACGTTTTGCAGTTCGACAATGCCAAGGTGCGTTTACAGAATTCGCCGGCGTTGAAGGGGCAGACAGTGGACCTCGACGCCCTGGCCAAGCTGGCCGTGGGCTTGCGCGGATTGCGAGTCAGCATCGACGTCGGCGAAACCATCGAAGGCACACTGCGAATCGACTTGAGCGACGAGATCGCGCAGTACGCGCGCATTTTGCCGCCGATCGCACTGGCGGCTCTCCGAAAAAATGGCGTGTTCATCGAGGAACTCTCCAACGCCAAAGTGGAGTTCGGCGAGAAATCCTTTACGTTCGCCGCAACCCTTTCGGAGCCCAGTTTCCGCCGCGTCATCTCGCTCATTCAGCCCTCCGTCGGACACCTTGATGACGGATCGCACGCCGGCGAGTCCGCAACACCTCCATCAGCCGCGACGGCCGAACAATCTGCGTCCACTCGGTTCTTCAAGTCGATACAAACCCAGCTCAGTGATCTGGAAGCGAACGCTCGCAAGGCGAAGAACTACGAGTCGTCGGCTCATTGGTTCGAGTCCTACGCCAAGAAGATCAGCCAACTTCCCAGCCGCGACGTCGATCCCGACTTGCTGAATTATTCCACGAGCGTCGTCACCAAGCTGCGAGCCATCGCACGCTCGCTGCGCGGCGTGCCGCTCGATGTCTCCGCGTTGCAGTTCGCGAAGAAGCAAGAAGTCTATGTTTATCCGCAGAACTATTACTCCAACGGTTGGTACGGAGGAGTGAGTTACGGAGCGGGCTACGCCTTCGCCCAGACACGCTACGAGTACCACAACAACTTCGCCGAAATCGAAGCCAAGCAAGCCAAGGTGATCGCCGACGCCGAAAAGGACCGCCAAAAAGTCTGGGACATGCTGCTCGACGAAACCCTCTCAACCGGCTCACGCCTGTCGCGAAAATACGGCGCGGATCTTTAGAAGCTGTTTCAAAACTCGTAGGTCAGGCTTTCTAGCCTGACTCGAATTGGCAAAACCACGTCGATCGTTGATCGGGTCAGCCTGGAAAGGCTGACCTACTTCGGGCGCGATTCTGGCAGCATCAGGCCACGGCCTAGAACTCCGTTTGATAACGCTTCGTCATGTCTTTACGGATGGCGGCGGTAGCGTCTTCGATCTCTTTCCAACTGTTGTAGCGCACGGCCTTGGCTTGAGCTCGTTCCTCGGTATCGATTTGGCCTTTCACGCTGGCGTTCGAACGGACGTTGCTATAGCCGTATTGATCGTAGCTGTATTGATAGTTGCCGTAGACGCTCGACTTTCTTACGCCCGATTTAATGCCGCTGCCTCGTTCGGCAAGTGCCATCGTGCGAAACGTCTCGCCGATTCGCGCTCCCCAGGCCAGCAGCGTTTCATCGACGTTGAGGATCGGCAGCGCGTCCACTTTGCGGCCGTAACGTTCCATCCACACAGCGTGGTTGTCGCGCGTGTCGCCAAGCGTCTTGCGGAGGTCTTCAATCAGCACAGAGACCGATTTGAAATAGGTCTTCGAAGCGGCCGCCTTCGACGCCTCGGAGGGTGACGCCGAACTGGGCGTGTCGGGAATCTCGTCTTTGAGTGTGCTGAACTTGGTCGAAGGGAGTTCCAGCAAGCTGAAGACTCGGCGGAGCGCATCGGTCGAGAACGCCCCTTCAAGGACGATCGACTTCAATTCGGTCTTCGCCGTCCATTGATCAAGTCCCGGCAGATTGGCTCCAAAGGCATCGAGAGCTTCAAGCAAAAACGGCTTGGCTTGTGAGCCGAGCACTTGCGGGCCGTCACTGAAATCGACCCGCAACGTCCCGCGAGCCGACTGGCCCACCGCGATCCGCAGCGTCAGACCTTGTACGCCGGCGATCAACTTCTCGATCGCGTCCATCTTGGCCGACAACGTTTTCAACGCGGGGGACGCCTGCAAGCGTTCTCGCAATCGGTGCGGCTGCGGCACGTCCTTCAAGTCGAGGGCCATCACGATCTGGTTCATCCGATCGACTTGCTTGTCCGCAACCAAGAGATACCCCGATGACACCATGCCCGCGCTCTCTTGCGCCCAGCGCGACACGAATTGCCGATTCGCGGGGAAGACGACTCCCAACTGCTTGGCTTCCAGCGCGACGAAGTAGGCATCGCTGGGCGTCCACGCGCAATCGACTCCGCCGATTTTGTCGACGTAGCCCCCCTCCGCGCGGGCGATCGAACGCATCGACAGCGGTTCGGTCAGGTTCATGACGGCCAGTTGCCATTCGACGTTCAGCTCGCCGGCGAAATTCAACTGCGAGGCCACGACAATCCGACTCGCTTCCGGAGGCAGCATCATTGGCCGCTCGACAAACGCTGCTTCGTGCTTCTTCTGCCAGCCTTGAGCCTGCGCCATCGGCGTCGCCTCCAAAGCGGTGACATCAATCAGCATCAAAGCGTTCGCTCCGGCAGGAACGCGCTTCAAAAGTTCATCGGCGGCCAGCAGCCGACCGGCGGGAACGAGCAGCACAAGCGAGACGACAACAGACAGAATGCGGTGCGTCATGGTGAGGATCTCCAGAAGTGATGTGAAACTGAGCAACGGGGTCGGGAGTCTTTTTCATGCCGCACTTCTGGCAACTTGAATGATGTCAGTCGTGTCGTGCGGCATGAAAAAGACTC